>JADJQM010000001.1:1125000-1425000 GCA_016712715.1 Rhodospirillaceae bacterium | reverse complement strand
GGGGAGTTCAGGGGGTGGCAAATCGTCGATTGTGCGATTGTTGCTGCGTTTCTATGACCCGGAGCAGGGTTGCATCAAGATCGGCGGCCGCGACCTGCGGGATCTCTCCTTCGAGCAGATCCGCAGCATGATCGCCGTCGTCAACCAGGACACGTTCCTGTTCCATGGCACGGTCGAGGACAATATCCGCATGGGCCGGCCGGATGCGACGGGCGCCGATATCGCGGATGCGGCGCGCGCCGCCAACATCCATGATTTCATCCAGTCGCTGCCGCAGGGATATGACACGATTATCGGCGAGAAGGGCATCAAGCTGTCCGGTGGCCAGCGCCAACGCGTCGCTATCGCCCGCGCGTTGCTGCGCGATGCGCCGATTCTGGTACTCGATGAAGCCCTCTCCGCGGTCGATGCAGAGAATGAGGCGACGATCCAGGCGGCACTCGACCGGCTGATGCAGGGCCGCACCACGCTCATCCTCGCACACAGGCTCTCCAGCATCATCGGCTGCGACCGCATCCTGGTCCTGGAGCAGGGTCGAGTGGCCGAGAGCGGTACGCATGACGAATTGCTGCGCCGGAGCGGCATCTACGCCACCCTGATGGCAGAGCAGGTGCGGGAATCCGGCGGCGTGCAGCACGACCTGCTCCCGGCGTCTCGCCCGGTCGAGGCTATGTCGGAAGGCGCCATCGCCAAGTCCGTGACGGAAGGCATCCTCAAAGCCGACGGCCTTGGCTGGTATCAGGTGGTGGTCAATCTGATGCGCGTTATCCTGCCTTGGAAAGGTCGTCTGACTCTCACCTTCCTGTTCGGTGTGCTGCGCGTGCTGGCATTCATCGGAATCGGCGTGTTGAGTGCGCTGGCCGTCGCAGATCTCAAGAACGGGGCGGATTACAGCGGCTGGCTATGGGCCCTCGCAATTCTCGCACCATTGTCCGGCGTGTTGCATTGGCTGGAGTCCTGGGTTGCCCATGACATGGCGTTCAGATTGCTGGCCAAGATGCGGCTCGACATTTTCCGCAAACTGGATGCGCTGGCTCCGGCCTATCTGGTACGCCGCCGCACAGGTGACCTCATGGCGCTCGTCACCAACGATATAGAACTCATTGAGTACTTTTTCGCCCATACCGTGGCGCCGGCCTTCGTCGCCCTGCTGGTGCCGGCGGCGGTGTTGGTGGTGTTGGGTTCTGCTAGTCCGTGGTTGGCGGCGGCGTTGTTGCCGTTCCTGGCAGCCGTTGCCTTGTGCCCGTTCCTGTTGCGAAGCCGATCCGATCGGCTCGCCTCGGAGGCCCGTGAAGCCGCCGGCGAACTCGGTGCCTTCGCAGTTGATTCCGTGCAGGGGCTCGCGGAGATCGTCGCGTTTCAACAGGAGAATGCGCGTGGACGCCACCTCGACATGCTCTCCGACCGGTATACCCGGCTCCGGCTGCCCTTCTTCCAGGACCTGACTTCCCAGCAGTCGTTGCTTGAGGTCCTGACCGGGTTGGGCGGTCTTGCCATCATCGTGGTCGGTGGCCTTCTGGCACAGCAGGGGCAGGTGGACGTTGCCGCCCTGCCGCTCTTTTCATTGTTGGCGATGGCGGCTTTTCTGCCGGTCTCCGAGATTGCACAGATCGGTCGGCAACTTGCCGACACGATGGGGGCCACGCGTCGCATTTACGGCTTGATGAACGAACCCGTGCCGGTCACCGATGGGCGTGGCGCGGCTCCGGCAGCAATCGATCGTGGTGCCGGCCTCGTGCTTGAGGACGTTGTCTTTACGTATCCGGGCCAGTCGCGCGAAGCTTTGCGCGGCATCAGCGTTGAGATTCCGGCTGGCCGGACCGCGGCGCTGGTCGGGACCTCAGGTGCCGGAAAGACCACGACGGCGCAATTGCTGATGCGGTTCTGGGACCCTGACCGGGGCCGCATTCTGTTGCAGGGTGTCGACCTGCGCGACTACAGACTCGACGATCTGCGCAGGCAGATCGCGCTGGTCGCGCAGGACACCTACCTCTTTAATGACAGCCTTCGCAACAATGTGCTGATCGCTCGTCCCTCGGCGACCGAGCAGCAGCTCGCGGCCGCGATTGCGCATGCCTCGTTGGACGACCTGGTCGCAGCCCTGCCGGAAGGGCTCGACTCGCCGGTAGGGGAGCGCGGCACCAGCCTCTCAGGTGGTCAACGCCAACGTGTCGCCATTGCCCGGGCATTCCTCAAGGATGCGCCGGTCCTCATCCTCGATGAAGCCACCTCGCATCTCGATGCCGTCAATGAACAGGCAGTGCGCCGGGCGCTCGAGTTGCTGCAGGCCGACCGAACGACCATCGTCATCGCGCATCGCCTCTCGACGGTGCGGAACGCCGACATTATTGTGGTGTTGGAAGCGGGCAGGGTCATGGAAACCGGCACGCATGCGGCGTTGCTGGCGCGCGGTGGCCTTTACGCCCAATTGGTGTCGCGGCAATTGGCATCGGTCCAGGCGCCAGCGGCGGAATGAAGGAAGTGAGGTATGTCATGCGCTTGCCCTCGTCTCTGGTCCTGCCACTGCTCGTCTTGGTCGCTTCCTGCGCCGCCGACAGGCCGGAGCAGGCGGAGATCGTCGGTCCAGTCTGGGTGGCGGAAACGATCGCCGGCGCGCCCGTGATCCCGGGAACGGTGGTGACGCTGAAACTCGATCCCGAAGGTCGGTCGGGCGGCAAGGCCGGTTGCAACAGTTATGGTGCGGGCTACCAGCGCGATGGCGGCACGCTGAGCTTCGAGCAGGCCTTCTCCACCAAGATGTTCTGCTCGCCCGATGCGCTGATGGCTCAGGAACAAGCTTATCTCGATCTGCTCAGCCGCATAGCCGCCTATCAGACGCAAGGCGACAAGTTGCTGCTGAATGCCACGGACGGAAAGACAATCGTCTTTCATCAGCAACCGTGATCCATGAACTTCATCCTGGGTTGCGCAAGCGGGCCACCAGATGACTGCATGCAAAGCCATCCTCATTCTGGGCGGGACCGGTGAAGGCATTGCGCTCGCGGAGGCGCTGCAGGCAGTGCCGGGCCTGCGTGTGATCTCTTCGCTGGCCGGCCGTGTTGCCAATCCGAAATTGCCCGTGGGTGAGGTGCGGATCGGGGGATTCGGTGGGGTTGCAGGGCTTGTCGCCTATCTGCGCGCCAACGGAATTGCGGCCGTGATCGATGCCACGCATCCCTTCGCCCGCCGGATGGGCTGGCACGCGGCCGAAGCCGCGGTCGCAGCACGGATTCCGCTGCTTCGCCTGGAGCGCCCGGCCTGGGTCGCGCAGGCTGGTGACAATTGGACCTTGGTCGACGATTGGGATGGGGCAGTCGAGATCCTGCGCAAATCGGCCAGGCGCGTGTTCCTGGCACTGGGTCGCCAGGAGTTGGCACCGTTTACTGCGCTCGATAAAATCGCCTTCGTGATCCGGGCGGTTGAGCGGCCGGATGCGGAGATCAAGTTTGCGGATGCCGAGATTGTCCTGGCGCGTGGTCCGTTCCATCTCGATGATGAACGGGCGTTGCTGCAGGCGCACCGCATTGATTGCATCGTCTGCAAGAACAGTGGTGGCAGTGCCACCGATGCCAAGCTGCAGGCGGCGCGCGAGCTTGGGATTCACGTTGTCATTCAGCGCCGACCGCCACGTCCGGAAGCGACCCAGGTATCGACAGTCGCCGCCGCCGTCGATTGGGTCAGGGAACTCTAGGGCTCTTTGACTTCGGCGGGTGCCGCACCATACCAGCGCGGCGTGTAGACCCACTCATTGCCATCCGGCCGCTTGATGGTACGGGTCGTCGACGAGCCGATGATGACAACCGTGCGCATGTCGACCATCTCCGGTGTCAGCGCCCCCAGGGTCAGGCTGGTAACGCGTTCCGCCGGCCGCCCCACATCGCGCCCCAGCACGACCGGGGTTTCCGGTGCACGATGCTGGCGCAGCAGGTCAAGCGCCTCGCCCAGCTGCCAGGGCCGTGCCTTGGAGATGGGATTGTAGAAGGCCATGGCGAAGTCGCCGGCTGCCGCGTGGGCGAGCCGATCGAGGATGACCGGCCAGGGCTTGAGATTGTCCGAGAGGGAAATGATGCAGAAATCATGGCCCAACGGTGCACCGATCCGCGCCGCCGCCGCCATCGCGGCCGAGACCCCAGGCAGCACGACAAGGTCGACCCCGTGCCAATTCGCATCATCCGAACCGTCGAGCGCTTCCAGCACAGCGGACGCCATCGCGAAGACGCCAGGATCGCCGGACGAAACCACCACCACCGAGCGGCCGGTCGCGGCCAGTGCAAATGCCTGGCGCGCGCGCCACAATTCTTCGCGATTGTCCGATGGATGGACGATCTGGTCGGCGCGCAAGGGGCCGGCCATTTTCACATAGGTATCGTAACCGACGATATCCTCGGCCTGGTCGATCTCGCGCCGCACGGCCGGCACCATCAAGCTGGCATCGCCGGGCCCAAGGCCGACAACGGCGAGGCGACCGCGCTTGCGGCCAACCAATTGCACGTCATCCGGCTTGTCGGCAACCGCGATGGCCAAGGTTTCGATCGTCACCGCCTGGACCGGTTCCGGAATGGCGGCCAGCACGAGCCCCTCCGGCGTGGTCGTGTCCGGTACATGGCGCAACGGAACGCCAAGCTCTTCGGCTGCCGCGCAAAGATGCGCGTTGCCGACATCGCGCTCGGCGGCAAGGAGGAGGGCTAGGGAATGGCGCGACAGGTTGAGCTGCGTCAAAGCGGTCAGGATGCGGGGCGCGAGGTCGGGCTCGGCGCGCCCGATGCCTATGACGATCGTTGCCGGGTGGAACAGCAACTCGTCCGCTGCCGGGTCGACATTTGCCGGTGTGATGCGTGCGGTCAGCGTGCCCGAATCATCGATCGGCAACCGCGCCTCTGCGAACCAGGGCGCCTCGCCCTCGACGCGCAGTCGGGCGCCGGCCAGCAGATTGGCGATGAAGGTCTTGCCGTCCTCAGCATTGCGCAAGTGATAGCCGGCCGGTGGATTGAGGAGGCAGGTGCCAAAGCGCAATTCACCGGTGGTGGTGATGGCGGGTGCTGTTCCGAGTGCAGCACCGATCTCGCGCGCCAGCACGTTGACCCCGCGCGTCCCCCCCAGCAGCGGCACGACGGCACTGCCATCCTCCGCGACCACGAGGACCGGGGGTTCCGCTTGCTTGTTCTGCAGCTCTGCAGCCAGCGACCGAATGACGATGCCCGCCGCGCAGAGGGCGACGATCGGACGATCGGCATTGTAGAGATCGCGCAAGGTTGGACCAAATTCATCATAGGCGATGATGTCGGCGTCCTGAACCCGGCCGGCCAATCCGTAGATCGTCGAGTCCGGCAGCGCTGATCTGATCCGCTGCGCGGTCGCAAGCGAATTGGCGCCGAGGATGACGATGGCCGCGCCTCTCATCAGGACTGCCACTTCTTGCCCGGTACGATGATGATCGAGAAGTAGGGCGCGCTTTTTCGGATCCACCTCGGCCAAGGGCACGATCTTCTGGTTGCCCATGGTGGCGCGCTCGACATAAAGCGCCCGGTCCCCGAGGCCCAGATCCATCACCACCTTGCGCACTTTCTCGAAATTGGTGCCAAGCTTCATGATGGCGGCCGCATCCATGTCGGCAAGGCGTCTCTTCAGTTCCTCTTCCGGCAACACGCCGGAGAGAATACCGAGGCTCTGATTGCGATAGACGAGCGGTGCACCCAGGACGGACGCAGCGCCGAGGACGGAGCAAACGCCCGGCACGACGTCGGTTTCATAACGTGTGGACAGTCGGTCAAAGAGATACATGGAGGAGCCATAGAAGAACGGATCTCCCTCGCAGATCACCGAGACATCGCGTCCGGCATCGAGATGGACTGCCACCTCCTCGGCCGACGCGTCGTAAAAATCGCTCACCAGCGTTTCATAGTTGAGATGTGCCGGCAGCTTTTCCGTGGTCACGGGATAGATCAGCGGCAGCATCACCTGGTCTGGCTTCAGATAGGAATCGATGATGGTGAGCGCATTGCCCTTCTTGCCCTTGGCCGCGAGATAGGCAACGATCGGCGATTGCTGCAGCAGGCGCACGGCCTTCACAGTCATCAGTTCCGGATCACCCGGCCCGACGCCCAAACCGAACAGACGACCCCGCCGTGCTGCATTTGTGGCGGTCATCATTCTTTCTCCGTTGCCAGGGCATTGACGGCGGCTGCCGCCATGGCGCTGCCGCCGCGGCGGCCACGCACGATTACAAAGGGGACGCCGCGACTGTCAGCGGCCAGCATGTCCTTCGATTCTGCAGCACCCACGAAGCCCACCGGAAAGCCCAGAATGAGGGCCGGCTTCGGCGCGCCGTCGTCCAGCATTTCGAGGAGGCGGAACAGCACTGTGGGCGCATTGCCGATGGCGACGACGCTGCCGGCCATCCGGTCACGCCAGAATTCGAGCGCCGCGGCCGAACGGGTATTGCCGATATCCTGCGCCATCTGCGGCACGCGCGGATCGTAGAGCGTGCAGATGACTTCATTCTTCATGGGCAGGCGCGCGCGCGTCACACCTTCCGCCACCATGCGGCAATCGGCGAGGATAGGTGCCCCCTCGGCCAATGCCTTGCGCCCGGCGGTACCAGCGCCTTCCGAGAAGCGCAAATCCTGGATCACATCGACCATGCCGGAGGCATGCGCCACGCGGACGGCGAGCTTCTCGAGATCGGCTGGGATTCCATCCAGCTTCGCTTCGGCGCGGATAATGGAGAAGGACTGGCGGTAGATTTCCTGTCCATCGCGCTCATAATTGATCATCACTCTACTCCGGAACTCGCGAGAATTTGTCGGCCAGAAAGCTGCCTGCCTGTTCGATAGTGAGATTGCGACCGACAAGCTTGCCGAAACCCGCCTTTTCCGCGTCGCTGCGCAGAAAGACGTCATAATGGCCGGGCGAAATCCCCAGCAGGGTCACCGGGGCGGTGCGGGGCGCTGCGCAGGATTTGCCGCAGCCGGTCAGGTGCAAGCCGACTACCTCGACCTTGCACGCATCCAGAAAATTGCCGAGCGCTAGTGCATCCGATTTGGTATCGGCGAAACCGGATTTGCACCCAGCGCTACCCGCACAGGTGACAAGGCCGGCGAAGGCCCGATCGCTTTTGACGACAAAGCCGAGTGCTGCCAATTGCCCCAAGGCGCTTGCCGCGCTGGTCAAGGCGACGTTCGGCAGAAATACGCTCTGCCAAGGTGTCATGCGGATCTCGCTGCCCGACACGTTATCGGCAAGGTCGGCAAGTCCGTGCAGCATCCTGGCGCTCAGCCGACCCACAGGCGGCACGGCGCCCAGCCAGCACAGATCCCTCTGCCGCTGCGCCTGTTGGCCGATATGACCGAAGGCGACCGGCTGCCTGCGCTGCCAGATCCCGTGGCGCGATATCGAGATGGGCAGGCTCGCAGCGATCGCGTCTGCTGACTGGTCGACCAGCAGGTGACGGAAGCGGCTGATTACCGTGCCGGCGCTGTTGATCTTGCCGTTCTCGGCAAGGAAGCGGTCGAGGAGGGCGAAGAGCGTGGCTTCCACCTCATCGGCAGCAACGGTCCCGACTGTGCCGCCCACATCGCCCGGACAGCCGGCAAAGCCGAATGCAAAGCGTGTGCTATCGACGGCGGCAAACCAGATGTCGTTGGGATGTTCCAGCATGGCAGTGCTTTCGCCGCCATCGATCTGGATCGAGAATTTCGGGGAGAGGGCGTGGTATCTTGATTGTACTTCAAGGCGCGCGAGGATGCGGTCGGCAAGGTCCGTCACATCGACCAGCGCCGCAGGGTCAATGCCGGCCGCGGGACTGACCATCACATTGCGCACGTCGTCGGCACCTGCTGTGCGCGGACCAAGACCGGCGGCGGTGACGGCGGCAATTACCGCGTCCTCGCAGCCTCCCCGCACGCCACGGATCTGGATGTTGCTGCGGTTGGTGGCTTCGACCGCGCCGGCGAACCCTGCTGCCGTCTCCGCGATCGCTCGCACCTGCGACGCAGTTACCAACCCGCGCGGCAGCTTGATGCGGCAGATGCCGCCGTCGCGCGACGGCACGATGCGGAAGAGGCCCGGGCAGGCAAAGCGGCGATTGGAGCCATCGCCCGCAATCTGATCTGCTGGATCCGCGCTATGGGACGAGCGGTCGGTCACTTTGTCACCGGCAAAAACCATCGCGGTGAATGAGCGGGCCTTTCCTCAAAGGCTGACCGCCACAGCATCGATACGCCCCGACCGATGCATCCAACCGCAACCCCGTTCACCGGCAGGTCTCCTGGCTCGCGGGTCCTGGCCTGGCGCCGCCTTCCCGGATCAGATCCAGTGGCTGATTGCGACGGGCTCACCGCTCACAGTTGCGGGGGCAGCCATGGCTGGGGGAAACATCCCCTCCCACGTTCCCTCTTAGGCCCCGAAGGGCACCGATGAATGGGCCACTTCTATAGGAGCGGCCAGAGGAGCGGAAGCGGATTTTCCGCGGATTCCAACCGGTCGCACCCCTTGCCGGGCCGGCTCCCATGCCGTATTCAGGCGCGAAAGCGGCCCCTTTTTCAAAGAGATATGCGGCATGGCAGCCTGGCTCACCGTTATCGGCATCGGCGAAGACGGCCTTGGGGGACTGGGCGAAGCGGCGCGCACGGCGTTGACATCCGCCAAGATCGTGTTCGGCGGCCAGCGCCACCTCGCCATGCTGCCGGCCGATCTAAGCGCCCTGCGCCGGCCTTGGCCCACACCCTTCGAGGGCGCCTTTGACCAGGTCCTGGCCTTGAAGGGCAGCCCCGTCTGTATCCTGGCCAGCGGCGATCCGATGCTCTTCGGCATGGGTGCGAGCCTCAGCCGCCTGGTGTCGGCGGACGAGATGCATGTACTTCCCGCCCCCTCATCCTTTTCCCTCGCCGCTGCGCGGATGGGTTGGGCGCTGCAGGATGTGGCACTGCTTACCATTCATGGACGGCCATTGGAGGTCCTCAATCTTCATCTCCATGACGGTGCGCGGCTATTCATCCTCAGCCATGACGGCACATCGCCGGCGGCCATCGCCAAGCTGCTGACCGGTCGCGGCTTCGGCCTCAGCCACCTGACGGCGCTGGAACATATGGGCGGCGCGAAAGAACGCCGCATCGACGGCGTTGCCAAGGATTGGACCATGGCAGAAGCGGCAGCGCTCAACCTCGTTGCCGTCGAATGCAGGGCTGATGAGGAAGCGCGGCCGCTCTCGACCCTGGCCGGGCTTCCCGATGACGCCTATCAGAATGACGGACAGCTCACCAAGCGCGACGTCCGTTCGGTGACCTTGGCGCGCCTCGCCCCATGCCCTGGCGAATTGCTGTGGGATGTTGGGGCGGGCTGCGGGTCGATCGGCATCGAATGGATGCGCGCGCATCCCACCTGCCGCGCCATCGCCATCGAGGCCGATACCGGCCGGCAGCAGCTCATCCGCGCCAACAGCCTGACGCTGGGCGTGCCGGCCCTCGAACTGGTGGCCGGCGCGGCACCGGCAGCGCTCAAGGATCTGCCGACACCGGATGCGATTTTCATTGGCGGCGGTGTCACGGAACCGGGTGTGCTCGATCTCTGCTGGGCGGCGCTGAGGCCCGGCGGTCGGCTGGTCGCCAATGCGGTCACGGTCCAGAGCGAGATGCTGCTGGTTTCCTGGCAAGGGAAAATCGGTGGCGAGCTGACCCGGATCAGCGTCTCCCAGGCCAAGCCCTTGGGTGACTTTGACGCCTGGCGGGCGGCCCTCCCGGTCACCGTCTTCGCCGCCCAGAAACCTAAATAACTGCAATATATGGATTAAGTGTCCGCAATGATACATTCGTTCAAATAACATAAAGATATCATTATATCTAGAATCTGTTATGCTGCCCTTCGCGTTGCTCATATCAGCCCGGAGCCGCCAGCATGAACATGATCGACCGCCGCGGACCGCAGGATCGCTTTGAGGAGATCGCCCGGTTGCGCCATGCGGCCCGCCAGACGCGCGACCCGGGCCTCTCGGTGAGCTTCGAGTTCTTCCCGCCCAAGCAATCCTCCCTGGCGACCGCATTCTGGCAGGCGGCGGATGAGCTCACGGCCCTGGGGCCGCGCTTCGTCTCAGTCACCTACGGCGCCGGCGGATCGACCCGTGATCAGACCCGCGCCCTCGTTTCCGAACTGCAGGCGCGCTCGGGTGTGCCGGCGGCGGCCCATCTCACCTGCGTCGGTGGCAGCCGCGCCGAGATCGACGCCATCGCCGATTCCTATTGGCAGGCCGGCATCAACCGGCTCGTCGCCTTGCGCGGTGACCCCGCCGCAGGGATTGCCGCCGGCTACACCCCGTCGCCGGATGGCTATGCCTATGCCGACGATCTGGTGGCGGGCCTGTGCCGCCTGCACCCTTTCGACATCAGCGTCGCAGCCTATCCTGAAGTGCATCCGCAGGCGCAGAGCGCACAAGCTGACCTCGATCACCTGAAGCGCAAGATCGATGCGGGGGCGAGCCGTGCCATCACGCAATTCTTCTTCGATGTCGATTGCTACAAGCGCTTCCTGGATCGCGCCACGCGCGCCGGCATCAACGTGCCGATCATTCCGGGCATCCTGCCCATCCGCAGCCTGGAGAAGACCGCCGGCATCGCCGCGGCCTGTGGCGCGCATATTCCCGACAGCATCCGTGCTCGCCTGGCCGGCCGCGATGAAGACACCGCTGCGCGCATCGCCATCGACATCGCCGCCGACCAATGCCGCGCATTGATGAAATTCGGTGTGCGCCAGTTCCACTTCTATTCGCTCAACCGCGCGGATCTTACGCGCGAAATCTGCGCCGACATCGGCATCGGCGCCAACCTCTCGCTGCGGCGGTAACGCGTCGCTGGCGTCCCCAGCGGGCGGCTTGTTTCTATAGTTTGTTATGTTATAACATATCAAACAAGCTAGCGAGGCCCAATGAAGACGCCAACGACCCAAGTGGAACTGCCGCCATTGTTCGCGACTGCGCGAGAGTTGATCACGGCCGCGCTCCAGCGCAGCGAGCGGGCTGCCGTGCCGTCGGAAACACTGACTGCCGTGCTGCTGGTCGAACTGATGCCGCGCCTGGTACGTGCCTATGGGCATGAGAGAGCCGCCGACATGCTGAGCCGTCTTGCGCGCGAAGTGCTCGCCGATCGCGATGACCAACCGATCCGCACGCTGATGCAATGACCCCCTTGATTGTTGCCGGGGCACGGCTCGACGTGCTCGATCGAATTCGTGATCATGAGGTGGCCCTCGCCATCTGGCGACGCACCTTGCCGCCTCAACTATCCGATTGGATCGCGGGTCAGGATGCCGGCGTCTTGCCCCGTGGGCGTATCCTGGCGTCCAGCACCGACATTGTCCCCGCCTTGTGCCATGTTTTCGACAAGAGCGCCGTGACGCAGATTGATGAGAGGCGCAGCCTGCTTGCCGATATCGCGCAATTGGCGATCCGCTTTTCAATGATCATGGCAGCACCGGCCATTGATATCCGCCTCGATGTCATCACCGGCGATGCTTGCTGGAAATTCCACCGCGACCGCGTCCCGGCGAGGCTCGTGACCACCTATCGCGGCGCCGGCACCCAATGGGTCGTGCCAGCCGATTCTGCTGCCGCCTTGCAGCAGCAGCGGGCCTTCAGCGGCAATCTTCTCGCTCTGCTGCCGCAAGAGGTTGCGATCTTCAAAGGCAGCCTTGCGGCGGAGGATATGGGCATCGTGCATCGCTCGCCGCCAATTGCCGGCTCGGGCGAAACGCGCCTGCTCTGCGCCATCGATCCTGAATCGGCGGCATCACCCGAACTCTGGCGTCCCTAGTCAGGCAGGGGATTGTCTTTCATCCGCCGACCTGATCTGATCCTGACTTCTTGTGCGCATGTATAATAGGCAGGATCATGACCCAGTTTGCGGCACCCGATCTTCTCGTCATCAATGGCGATATCCGCACCATGGATCCGCTGCAGCCGCGCGCCCAGGCGCTGGCATCGCGCGGCGGTCGGATTGTCGCCATCGGCAGCAATGACGAGATAAAGGCGCTGGGGAATGGCCGCACCCGCACCGTGAATGCGGGCGGCAAGCTGGTTCTGCCTGGCTTTCAGGACACCCATATCCATCTTCAGGACAGCGGCACCGGCTTCTCCACCAGCGTCAATCTGGAGGAGGCACGAACCATCGAGCAGTTGCAGCAGACCCTGCGCGCCTTTGCCAAGGAAACCAACGAGCTCTGGGTCCACGGCACGGGCTGGTATTCCGGCATCTTCGGCGCCCACAATCTCGACCGTGCGGCACTCGATGCGGCGGTGCCGGACCGGCCGCTCTTCATCTACGCTTCCGATGGTCATAACGCCGCCATCAATTCCAAGGCCTGCGAGATGATCGGCCTCGATGCCGGTGTCGCTGACCCGGCCGGCGGTTCCTTCGTGCGTGACGCGGCAGGTGTACCGACGGGCCTTATCTATGAGGACGCCATCGATTGGGTCCGCGCCCGCATGCCCAAGAAGGCGCTCGACACCTATGCCGCCGGCGTCCGCTATGGGCAGAAACTATGCAACACCCATGGCATCACTGGCATGCTCGATGCGATGATCTGCGCACGGCACATGAAGGTCCATCGCGGATTGGAGGAGGCGGGCGAACTCTCGGTGCGCCTGCGCGCCACGGCCAAGGTGTTTCCCACGGAATCCGTCAAGGACGCGGTCGGCCGCCTGGAGGCGCTGCGCCGCGACTATCATTCCGACATTATCGGCGTTCATTCGGCGAAGTTCTTCCTGGATGGCGTCATCGAAAACCGCACGGCGGCGATGATCGAGGATTATGCCGACGCGCAAGGCGGCAATGCGCCGATCATGTTCGACGAGGATCATCTCAAGGACCTGTTCGTAGCCTTCGACGCAGCGCGTTTCCAGCTCCACATCCATGTCATCGGCGACCGAGCCACCCGCGTGGCGTTGGACCGCATCGAAATCGCGCGCCAGATCAATGGCGCCTGGCCCAGTCTTCATCAACTGGCCCATGTCCAGGTGATCCATCCTGATGACATCCCGCGACTGCGTGATCTTGGTGTCGTCACCAACATGCAGCCCCTCTGGGCGCGTTGCGAACCCTCGGTGACCGAGGTGGCGCTGCCCTTCATCGGTGCCGAGCGCGGCCGCTGGATGTATCCCTGGCGCACGATCGTCGACAGCGGCGCTCCCTACGCGGTCAGCAGCGACTGGGGTGTTTCGACCCTCAATCCCTTCCCGATCATGCAGACCGCGATCACACGCCAGCCGCCTCATATGCCAAGGGATTATCCGGTGTTCCAGGAACAGGAACGGATGACGGTCGAGCAGGTCGTGCGCGGCTACACCACGCTGCCCGCCGCGGCCGCCTGGCGCGCCGACGAGACCGGCTCATTGACGGCGGGCAAGCATGCCGACCTCATCATTCTCGACCGCGACATCTTCGCGGTCGATCCCTATGAGATCGGCGAGACGCAGGTCGACCTCACCCTGCTGGGTGGCAGGGAGGTGCATCGGTCGGCGGGGTTCGCGGGCTAGCCGGGCTCAGCGCGTGGCGTCGATCTGCTCGGCCAGCAGGCACAGCATCTCATACATCAGGGTGGCGGCGACCAGGGCCGTGTTGCCGCTGAGGTCGAAGGGTGGCGCCACCTCGACCACGTCGCCGCCGATGAAGTTGAGCCGGCGCAGGCCGCGCAGCAATTGCAGCGCCTCCACCGTCGTGATGCCGCCGATCTCCGGCGTACCGGTGCCCGGCGTATAGATCGGGTCCAACCCGTCGACATCGAAGCTGAGATAGACCTTGTCAGCGCCGACGATGCGGCGCGCCTCGGCGATGACGGCCGGAACCCCCATCTCGGTGAATTCTTCCATGAACACGACACGCATGCCGCTCTTCAGGGAAAAATCCCAGCCATCGGTGGTGCCCTGGGCGCCGCGGATGCCGATCTGGATGACGCGCTTGGGATCGAGCAGACCTTCTTCGACCGCGCGGCGGAAGGGTGAGCCATGGGCGAACTTTGATCCCTGGAACATATCCCAGGTATCGGTATGCGCATCGATATGGATCATGCCGACTGGCCCGTCCTTGGCCAGCGCGCGGAGGATCGGCAGCGAGATGGTGTGATCGCCACCGGCCGAAAGCGGGATGATCCTGTGCGCCTTCACCCGGTCATAGAAGGCCGCGATCTCGTCGAGCGCCTTGGGATGTTCCAGCAACTGATGGAAGGGCACATCGCCGAGGTCGGCGACGCTCACCAAGTCATATGGATTGATGCGGGTTACATGATGAATGGTACGCATCAGCGATGACTGGTTGCGGATTTCGCGCGGTCCATGGCGGGCGCCGGCGCGGTTGGTGACGCCGCCGTCATAGGGTACGCCGATGAGGCCGATATCGATCTCCGCCCAATCAGTGGCGGCTGGCACGCGCATGAAGGTGGGTATGCCGGTATAACGCGGCTGGGTCATGGCGGTGATATCGGTCTTGCGGCGCAGGGCCATGCTGGCATCCCTCAGAAGATCATTGATTGTTCAGAACTCGCTGGCGGCGGAGCTTAGCTGGCACCTGCCGGCCTTGCCAGCGTTAACGCGCCGGTCATGATGCGCCGCAGCGGTCGGTTGGAAAAGCGCCCAAACCACCTGAAATCGGCGCCGAATCGGACCGATATCGTTTGCTGCGTCCGTCCGGTGCCCCTATCCTTGCGACAGGGGAATGGCGACGCATTGCGGCTGGGAAAGGATAGCCATCATGGCTGCCGACAATTCCATGGACCATCGGCGACACAAGCGCTTTGATTTCGGCGGCACGGCCATGCTGGTGTTCGACGACCAGGACAATCGTCGCACCTTGGCCATCACCAACTACCAGAACATCTCGCAAGGCGGCGCCTGCATCATGACCCCGGACGTCAAGGGGTTCGCCATGGGCGACCGGATGTACCTGATGCCTGAACGCTACCGCCGCAAGCGCGAAGCCGTGGTGGTCAACCTCGGTACTGGCCGCTTGCATCTCGAAATACCCCGCACCCAGGCGCTGAGCGAATTCGAAGTGGCCGAAATTCTGGAAGAACTGAACCGCATCAATAAAGTTGGGTGAGCGGCCCGGATTCAGCTTTGACGGCTTCAGCTCGGGCGGAGCGGGATTGCCCGCTATCTGACGATGCTGGAAATGATAATCGCACCCGGGAAAGCCATCGCGATATGCGATGGGCTGACGCGCACGACGGTGGCAATGGTGGGGCCGACCTTCGGCAGATCGACCGAGACTTTGTCGCCCACGGCGACGGGTCCGCTGGTCTCGATCAACGCGCCATTCTCCGAGATGTCGACCAGGCGACAAGTAACCCGCGCCCCTTTGATCAGGACATCCGTCGGCAGATTGACGACATAGCGTTGGGCGCGGCGCCGATCGGCATGATCGTCGGTCTCTTTGTGCAAATCGCTCATCATATGTGTTCCAATTCCCCATTCCCCAACCCGGGGTTAAGCTAGGCTTCCCCCCCGGGAACCCCATCGGCGCAATCTGCCATGATAACCCTTTGTCGCCAAGCCTTTCGGCTGCAAGGGTCAAGAAATCGCAAGGCCGTTTACCAATTAAGCTTGTTTTGGCGCAGCGCAAATCTGGTGGGATCAGGCACGGCATCGGTCCGGAGCCAGGGTGGCTTGACTGAGGCCCCGCGCCAGCAGATCGGCTGGCAGTTCGCCCTCAACCAGCAGATTGCGCGTGATGCGGCCCAGGGCAGCCGCCAGCATGATGCCGTAGCCGCCTTGGCCGGCGAGCCAGAAGAAGCCCTCGCTGTCGCGATCGATGCCCACGACCGGGCAATGATCCGCTACGAAACTGCGCAGGCCCGCCCAGCTATGTTCGATGCGCCGCACGGTGAGATGGGTGTTGCGCTCCAACCAGTCGACGATCAGCGCTATGTCGAGATCTTCCGGCTGTGCATCGCAGGGTGGGCTCGGCGTCGCGTCGCCCAGCGACGCCATCAGCCTGCCGGCATCCAATTTCACATAGGCTTCCGTGGCGCCGTCATCGACGGCCGGCATGTTGGCCGGGGCCAGCGCGGGATCGCTGGCGATGATGATGGCGGTCCGCCGCATGGGTTGCAGCCCGATCGGCCGCAGACCAGCCATCTGCCCAATCTCATCGGCCCAGGCGCCGCCTGCATTGACGAGGATCGGTGCCTCGAACACGGCACCCGTTGAGGTCGCGGCGCGCCACAGGCCATTGGCCCGGTCGACCGCGACCACCCGGTGGTCGGTGAAGACCGCCCCGCTCCGATGCTTCAGCAGCTTCAGGAACCCCTGGTGAATTGCCGTCGCATCCATATCCATGACATGGGGGTCGAGCGAGGCGCGGGCGACGGCCTCGCGGCGCAGGAGCGGCGCCAGCTTGCAGGCCTGGTCGGGCGAGATCTCGACCAGCGGCGTTTCCGGCGTGGCAGCTGCCATGAACTCATCAATCTTGGCCTCATGCCCGGCGGGCACGAAAGACATGGCCTGGCGCGGCGTCAGGAGGGGGTGATCGGTAAACCCAGCAGGTGGATTGCGATAGAATTCGGCACTGGCGGCGATGATCGCGCGGACAGCGGCCGGGCCGTAATTCGGCGTGTAGAGTGCTGCTGAACGACCCGAGCTGTGATAGCCCGGCCGCTCCTCCATCTCGATCAGGGTGGTTGACCCGGCCGCGGCCAGTTCAGCGGCGGCGGCGGCACCGGACACGCCGGCACCGATCACCAGGAAATCACTGCGCGCGCTCATCGCCACAAACCCTCCGGCCATTGGCTCAGCCGGTGGAAGCGCCAGCCGAGGCCGATCGAGGCGACGACCAGAGCGGCGATCAGCGACCAGATCAGGGCGGGGACGCCGCCCTCTTGTTGAAATCCAAGCACATAACCCATCGGCAATCCCACCAAGGCAAAACTCACGATATAGACGATGGTGGGGATCAACGTATCCGCGGCACCGCGCAAGGCGCCCATCAACACGCCCTGCAGGCCATCGACAATGAACAGCAATGTCGTAAGCGAGAGCGCCGCGGTGAGCAAGGGCAGCACCAGCGGGTCCTGGCTGTAGGCACCGGCAATGATGGGGGCCAGCACTGCCGTGATGCCGGCGACCAGGCACATGACGCCGAATTCCAGGCCGACGGCGGTCCAGCCGGCGCGGCGCAGGTCACCGGCGCTGCCGCGGCCAATGGCATTGCCGACGCGGACCGAAGCTGCGGTCGAAAGCCCCAGGGTCAGCATATAGACGAAGCTGGTGAAATTGATCGTGGCATACATGGTGGCAAGCTCGGTGCTGCCGAGCCAGCCCGCCATATAGATCATCATGTTGAAACAGGCCGTTTCCGTGCCGATGGCAAAGGCGAGCGGCAGGCCGAGCATCAACAATCGCCGCAGGATCGCAAGGTCCAGGCTGAACCAGGGCAGGGCGCCGTATTTCGCGCGGTCGCGCATGGTGAGGATGTAGCCGCCGATCGCGGCCAGCATGCACCAGCGGGTGATGGTGGTGGCAAGCGCCGAGCCGGCTGCACCCATCTCGGGCGCGCCCAGATGGCCAAGCACGAAGACCCAGTTGAGGGCGAGATTGATGACATTGCCGCCGAGCGCGATAAGCATGCCGGGTACCGGCCGGTTGATGCCTTCCAGGAAGAACGAGCAGGCGCTGAACATCAGGATGCCCGGCAGAGAATAGCCCAGGATGTTGAGGGCCAGGCCACCGCCGGCAAAGGTCTCTTCCGGCTGATTGAAGAGGCGCAGCAGATCCTCGGCCGGCAGCAGAATGAGCGAGAAGGTAACGCCGATCGCACAGGCGATGGTGAGGCCACCGCGCAGGGCTTTGCCGCATTCCAGGAAATTGCCGGAACCAGCGGCCTGGGCGGTGAGGATGATGGTGCCGATCAGCAACCCCACCCCGACCACCATCAAGGTCACCTGGGGGATGGCGGCGGCGCCGAGGTCGGCGAGGGCACCTGTCCCCTGCCAGCCGCAGAAGATGGCATTGACCGTGAACATGATGACGAGGCCGGCGCGGGCCGCCATGACCGGCAATGCCAGGGCGATGGTCCGGACCAGATGGTAGGAGAGGGGATGGTGGGCGGCGGGCACAGCCTGGGCTGGGCCGGCTCCCTTGCCAATCGCCGGGCCGCGAAACGACGTCATGACGGCCGATTGACCTCAACTTGCGGTTTGGGAATGCAGACGGTAGAGTTAACTAATTGATTTGCCATGAATCGGCAATGGGGCTGACGGGGATAATGAAATCCGGAGGCGGCGTGAAGGTACCCTTGCGGCTGCGCTTACGGGCTTGGTGGGAGGGCGAAGAGGTTCAGCTGCCTCAACTTGCCATCCCGACCGGGGGCGGATCAGGCAAGGTTGAGGTCGGGCTACCCCAGATCACCATCCCACCGCTCTTGCCCTGGGAAACGGAAGCAATCCGGATCCAGGAACAGGTGTGGGGCGCCGGCTTTTACAAGCCGGGCGGTGAAGAGCATGTGCTGGGACTTGCCAAGCCCTTTGGCCTCAACCCATCCTTGACCGTGATGGAGTTCGGCGCCGGTTTGGGCGGGGGAACGCGCGCCCTGGTCAACGAATTCGGCATCTGGGTCAGTGGGTTGGAGCCGACCGCTGACCTCGCCAAGGCTGGCAAGGAACTGTCGATCAAGGCCGGGCAGGAGAAAAAGGCCGATATCGTCCGCTACTCGCCCGAAGGATTCGAGCCCAAACAGGGCTCGGTCGACTGCGTTCTGTCCTCGGAATCCCTTTATCTTGGTGAAGACAAGCCGAAAATCCTGAAATCCTTCGAATGGGCGCTGAAGCCCCGCGGCCAGATCTCGATTACCGACTTTGTCCGCAACGATGCCCTCGACATCAATGACCAGCGCCTGCAGGGGCTGGGCCTGGCGCCGACCGACAAGACCTTCTTCGCGTCCGGGGCCGAATATGTGAAATGGTTCCGCGAGCTCAATTTCGACCTCCGGGTCAACGAGGATATCACCGCGCGCTACCGCAAGATGGTCATGGATGGCTGGCTGGAGTTCACCCAGGCGGGTGGCGAAAAGGCGGCCCATGCCAAGGCCTTGCCCGAGGAAGTGGTGAAGGAAGTGCAGCTGTGGACTCGCCGGGTGGCGGCCATGGATGCCGGCGACCTCAAGGTCATGCGCTATTACGCCATCAAACTGGGCGGCACCAAGCTGATGTCGAACTGGTAACGCTGTTTTAAGCGATGTAATCCAAGGGCTTGGCGGGCGCTTGGCAGTGGTTGACAGGCTCCGCCCTGGTCACTATGTTGCGCCACCATTTCAAGACTCGTTGTATTCTCAAGGAACCGGACCATGAAGGTTGTTAACTCGCTGAAGTCGGCCAAGGCACGGCACAAGGATTGCCGTATTGTCCGTCGCAAGGGCCGGGTCTACGTGATCAACAAGACCAATCCGCGCTTCAAGGCGCGCCAGGGTTGATTAGCATCACTCTGGGATTGGGCTACGCTGGCTAGACATTCGTCCGGTCCGGCGCGTTGATCGAGCTGGATCCGACTATCTGATTTGGAAACCGCGCGGGGACTTCCCCGCGCGGTTTCTTTTTGCGCTATAGATTCCGGCATGCTGATGCCGCCGCCCGATTCAGCAGCGCTCAAAGCTGCCCCGGAATTCGTCGCCGCCCTGCGCGCGGCGCTGGGCACGGACAATGTCATGTCCGACCCGCGCGCCATGCGCCCCTATGAGAGCGACGGCCTCACCGCCTATCGGCAGATCCCCCTGGCGGTCGCCCTGCCGCGCTCGACGGCGGAGGTGTCGGCGGCGCTCAGAATCGCCCATCGCTTCGGCATCAAGGTGGTGCCGCGCGGTGCCGGCACCTCGCTTTCGGGCGGTGCGTTGCCCTTGGCGGATGGCTTGCTGCTCGGCCTCGGCAAGCTCAACCGCATTCTCGACATCGATCTACCCAACCGCTGCGCCGTGGTGCAGCCGGGTGTTACCAACCTTGCCATCAGCCACGCCGTGGCGGGGGATGGTTTCTATTATGCGCCCGACCCTTCAAGCCAGATCGCCTGTTCGATCGGCGGCAATGTCGCCGAGAATTCCGGCGGTGTGCATTGCCTGAAATACGGCCTCACCACCAACAACCTGCTGGGTCTCGAGATCGTGCTGATGGATGGCGAGATCATTCGACTTGGGGGCAAGCATCTCGACAGTGGACTCTATGATTTGATGGGGATTTTCACGGGCTCGGAAGGGTTGCTCGGCGTCATCACCGAGGTGACCGTGCGTCTCTTGCGTCGCCCGGAAAAGGCGCGCGCCCTGCTGGCGGGCTTTGCCACCAGTGAATCGGCGGGGGCGGCGGTGGCCGCCATCATCGGCGCCGGCATTATCCCGGCCGGCATGGAAATGATGGACCGGCCAGCCATCCATGCCGCCGAGGATTTTGTCCATGCGGGCTATCCGCTGGATGCCGAGGCGTTGCTAATCGTCGAACTGGATGGGCCGCAGGTCGAGGTCGATGATCTCATTGCGCGCGTCAGCGCCATCGCAATTTCCCATGGCGGCAAGGGCTTGCGGATCAGTGAGAGCGAGGCCGAGCGGCTGCTGATCTGGGCCGGGCGCAAGGCGGCGTTCCCGGCCATCGGCCGCATCTCACCCGACTACTACTGCATGGACGGCACCATCCCCAGGAGCCGCCTGCCGGAGGTGCTCCAGCGCATGACGCAGCTTTCGGCGTTCCACAATCTGCGCGTCGCCAATGTGTTTCATGCGGGCGACGGCAACCTTCATCCGCTCATTCTCTACGATGCCAACAAACCCGGCGAGCTTGAGGCAGCCGAGGCCTTTGGTGCTGATATCCTGAGACTTTGTGTCGAAGTAGGCGGTGTGCTGACCGGTGAACATGGGGTCGGTGTCGAGAAGCGCGACCTGATGCCGACCATGTTCAACGAGGTGGATCTTGCCCAGCAGATGCGGGTGAAATGCGCGTTTGACGACGGCAATCTGCTCAATCCGGGCAAGGTCTTTCCGACCCTGCAGCGCTGTGCCGAGATGGGGGCGATGCATGTGCGCGGCGGGCAATTGCCGCATCCCGAGCTGCCGCGGTTCTGATGGATCTCGCGCCGGCTACCCAGCAGGAACTGGTTGATATCATTGGGGCTTCCGCCGCCGATGGGGCGCCTCTCGGCCTCTACGGCCATGGCACCAAGCGGGATTGGGGGCGCTCGGTCAGCTTCGCGCGGCAGGTCACGCTGCGGGGTTTCAGCGGCATTGTCGATTATGCCCCAGCCGAACTGGTCCTGACCGCCGGGGCCGGAACGCCGTTAGCTGAAATAGAACAAGCACTTGCGGCGGAGGGGCAGCATCTGGCGTTCGAGCCGCCGGATCTCGGTCCCCTGTTCGGCCATGGTGGAAACCAGGCGACAATCGGCGGGGTGCTGGCCACGAATCTCTCCGGGTCAAGGCGGCCGTTTGTTGGCGCTGCCCGTGATTTTTTTCTGGGATTCTCGGGGGTTAACGGACGAGGCGAGGTGGTGAAAGCGGGTGGCAAGGTGGTCAAAAACGTGACCGGCTATGACCTCCCCAAGCTCATCGCCGGCTCGTTCGGGACGCTGATTGCGATGACCGAAATCACCGTCAAGGTGGTGCCGGCGCCGGAAACGAGCTGCTCGGCGGTGCTGGATGACATCTCGCCGGATGCGGCAAATGCCTATATGACACAGGCACTTGGCAGCACCGCGGACCCCTCGGGTGCAGCCTATCTGCCGGACAGGCAACTGATCTTTCGGCTGGAAGGGTCGGGGCCGTCGGTTGCCTATCGGCTGCAGGTCCTGAAGGACCAATTGCTGAGGGATGTGCGGGTTCTGGCGGAAGCGCCGTCGCGCGAGCTGTGGCGCGAGATCCGCGATCTGGCCCCGCTCAAGGTCCAAAACGGTGAAATTACGTGGCTGTTATCGGCCCCTCCTGTCGCGTTTTCGGGGGATATTTGCAAGTTAGCAGATCATCTCCCGGGCTTTCGCTACCTCGTTGACTGGGGTGGCGGGCGGATCTGGCTCAGCCATGGGCTCACAGCTTTCGACCAAGCTGTGCGCGCCGTTCACAGCCTGCTCGGCCAGGGTGGCCACGCGACCCTGGTGAAGGCGCCGGCCGATTGGCGGCAGAGCGACCAGGTGTTCAGCCCCGACGTGCCGGTCGCATTGCTGCAGAAGGTGCGTGCCGCCTTCGACCCCTTGCGCCTTTTCAACCGCGGCCGCCTGCACCCGGATCTCTGACATGCAGACCAGCTTCTCGCCAGCCCAGCTTGCCGATCCGGACCTTGCCGCCGCCGACAGGATCCTGCGCACCTGTGTCCATTGCGGCTTCTGCACGGCGACCTGTCCCACCTATGTCATCGCCGGCGACGAGAACGATTCCCCACGCGGGCGCATCTACCTCATCAAGAACATGCTGGAGCATGACGAAGAGGCGGATGCGATCGTGGCGAAGCATGTCGATCGCTGCCTCACCTGCCTCTCCTGCATGACGACCTGTCCCTCGGGCGTCGATTACATGCATCTCGTCGATCATGCGCGGGTGCGGATCGAGGCGCAGTATCGGCGGCCCTTGTTCGACCGCGTGCTGCGCCAGGTGCTGGCCACCATCCTGCCGCGCCCGACCTTGTTTCGGACGGCACTTGCGCTGGGCGGGATCGCGCGCGCATTGCAGATTCCAAGACTGTTCCATGGCCGCCTGCGCGCGCTGTTCGATGCGCTGCCGACATCGCTGCCATCGCCTTCCGTGACCGACCAGCCGGGTGTCTTCAAACCCGTGGGACCCCGGCGCGGTCGTGTGGCGCTGCTCGCCGGCTGCGCGCAGCCGGTGATGAAGCCCGGCATCAATGCGGCGGCGATCCGGCTCCTCAACCGCCTCGGCATCGAGGTGGTGGTGGCGGAAGGGGCGGGGTGTTGTGGAGCGCTCACGCAGCATATGGGCCGCGAGCATGACGCACTCGCAACGGCACGCAAGACGATGCGGGCCTGGGCGCGCGAGATGGCGGGGGAGGGGCTGGATGCGATCCTCGTCACCACATCGGGCTGCGGCACCTCGATCAAGGATTACGGCCATCTCTTCCGCCACGATCCGGATGTAAAGACGGCAGAGGCGGTGGCGGGGATCACCCTCGACATCAGCGAGTATCTGGTGAAGCTCGGCGCTATCGCTGCGCCGGAATTCGGGATGGGCCTCAAGGTCGCCTATCACGCGGCCTGCTCGTTGCAGCATGGCCAGCGGGTGCGCGAAGCGCCGAAGGACCTGCTGCGCGCGGCGGGCTTCGAGGTAGTCGAAGTGCCGGAGGCGCATCTCTGCTGCGGGTCGGCCGGCACCTATAATCTGCTGCAGCCGGACTTCGCGAACGAGCTGCGCACGCGCAAGCTCGCCAACATCGCCAGGACCGGCGCCGCCATCGTCTCGGCCGGCAATATCGGCTGTCTGCAGCAACTGCAGAGCGGACTTGAACAACCCATCGTGCACACGGTCGAACTGCTCGACTGGGCGAGCGGTGGGCCGATGCCGGCGGGGTTGGGTTCTGACTTGACGACCAAGCGGTAGGGTTTTGATACGCCAAGCCTAGTGTCCCCCGGAATGGGTCTTCAAAGGAATCAGCATGCATTTGCGAGACGCTCGTGTCGACCTTGATGGTAACGTCATCGCTTCCGGGCGGATGATTTTTGCCAGCGACAATGGTGGCGTGTTCGCGGCGCAGGAATGCGATCAGGTGCAAATATCGCGCCTGGGACCGCTACGTGTCGTTGCCTGCAAGAGCAGGCGCGACTCAGATTCTGGGTTCTTGGTGAGCGAGGCCGTTGGGCCGGCGCTGAGCTTTCCAGATGTCTTTGCGACTGTCATACGGCGCGCGTGCTGGCTCAGCCCAAAGGAGGCAATTGTGATGTCGCTTGGGCATCAGGATGGCGCCCTGGCCAGCTCGGTCGACCGCGATGCGGTGTCGCAGCCCTTGTCGGATTGGAAGCTGGAGGTCGAGGCTATCGAAGGCGCGATCCATGTCCGGGCGTCGGCGGCGTTGCGTGCAACTCTGCCATTCAATCTTCGGAACAAGGACATAGGGAGCTATTGGTCCAGCCGCGAGGAGACAGAGCGCATAAGCGTGACCTTCAGTGTTGACCCTGTCACACGAACAGCGTGTTTCGGCTCCTATACGGGCGTGCTGTCCGATAAATGGTGCGCCGGCGATGCGGTGCCTGCGCGCACCTCCTTACAGGCGCTCAGGCTCGACACCGCGCCGGTTGGCCCATTCAATGAGATGGGTCCTGCCGCCGAGACCGGCTGGATCAAGGTGCAAAGCTGGTTCACGCCGAACGCTCCAAGTGGGCAATCCGTTTTGGCACTGATTTTCAACAGGGTTGCGTCAATCGCTCGTACCGAATCCGGTTTTCTTGCATCGACCGATCGGGATTCAGGGCAGAGAAGCATATGGTTTGAGGGAATCAATCTCGTCATCGTGGCGGATCTCATGCGACACGCCAATACCATGAAGCTCAGCCTGACCGACGGCATTTCTGGATATTTGTGGGATCCGTCGGAGCAACGCCATTTTTACGACATGGACATTTCACCGACACCAGAGCAGCATTTCCTGGAGGCGACGATCAGTTTTGCGCTCACGGCAAGGGGCCTTGAGTGCCACTACCGCATCCACGTAAACGATCTTCATGTCATTCGACTTGGCACCAAATACCAGCGAGGCTGGATCGAAGACAGCGTCACCTTGCCATGGGAGCTTCTCATCCTGCGGCATCCCCAATTCCTGCAGCGTCGCGAAAGCGTGGCTGGCTAGTGCGGCCACCCGATGCCAGCGGGGCTGGAGCAACTTTGGGTGGCCACCGGTTGCGGCGATGAATGCGGTTCAACAGATGGTGGTAGTGCAGATTGCAATTGTGGCGATTTTTCGCCTGATGTGAAGGCGTTGTGCTGGAAATCGCGGGTCGCTCGCGGGTTTTCCGGGTGCTACACTAAAGCCGCATGACGACTTGGTTGATCCGCCTTGCTCCGCTGGTGAGCCTCGGCCTTCTGCTGCTGGCCGGTGGTCCCGTGGCTTTGGCTGATCAACGCGATCCCCGCCTGCCGGCTTTGTTCGAACGGCTGCGCGAGACCGACAATGCCGACATTGCGCGCCTCACCGAATTCATGATCTGGCAGATCTGGGGCGAGTCTGGCGCCCCCGACATCGACCAGTTGATGCAGGCAGGCGAAGAGGCGATGGAGCGGAAAGATTTCGCCGCCGCCGAGGCAAGCTTCAGCGCCGTCATCAAGGCGCAGCCCAATTTCGCCGAGGGCTGGAATCGGCGGGCGACCATGTATTTTCTCAGCGGCGATTACCTGAAGTCGCTGGCCGACATCGACCATGTGCTGGAATTGGAGCCGCGCCATTTCGGGGCCATCTCGGGCCTCGGCGTGGTCAACATGGCGCTGGAGCGGATCGAAGCGGCGCGCGATGCGTTCGAGCGCGTGCTGTCGCTCTATCCGCTCAATCTGCCGGCGCGGGAGAATTTGAAACTGATCAAGAAAAAGCTGGATGAGAGCGATATCTGAGTTGAGGAAGATGCGCCGGATCATCCAGTTGCCGCTGCTGGCCGGTGCGCTGCTGCTGTGTTGCGCATTGGCCGGCGGTCAGGCCCGTGCCGCCACTTGCGAGCGCCCGGCGGCGCCACCGGTTGTGTCGGTGCGCGCGGACATTCTGCCGGTATCCTATGATGACAGCCGCGGCATCGCGCAATTGTCATCCGATGGCAGCACTGTCGCACCGCGCCATCTACCCCAATTCCAGTACACGATGGGGGCGACGGTCATCGTGCCGGAACAGGCATGGCAGACGACCCTGAGCTCCAAGATGCGCAGTGACGGCATCCTGTGCTGGAAGGTCGACCGCCTGCAGATCACGCTCAAGGTCCATACCGAGGTCCGCATCGCAAGGGAGATTCCCAAGGGCTCGTGCCTGTGGAACGAAACGATGAAGCATGAGACCAAGCATGTGAAGATCGACCAGAAGATGTTCCCGCGCCTAGCCGATACGATCCGGCCGCAGATCCTGCGCAAGGTGGCGCGAGCCTACCCCGCGCAGAACCAGGCACAGGCGGAACGCGACGCCGCCAAGCTGGTGCGCACGACCATGGACGCGGCGATCGATTCCTTCTTGAGCAAGCGCAACAAGGCGCAGCTCGCCATCGATACCGCGGCCGAATACGACCGTATCAGCCATGTCTGCGGCAATGCGGAGGTGGCGGCGGCCGTCAATCGGGCCGGGTTGCGCTAAACCGCGCTTGGCGGTCGATTGAGCGCTTGAGGGTCCGTTCAGGCGCGGTCTATCATCCTCGATGATCGCGACTATCAGGTGCCGCAGCAGCCGGGGACGCGCATGACCATTGTCGAACGCAGCATGACGCGGCCGCGGGTGATCGAACCCGGCCTGCCGCGCTTTGACCCGGCGGTGGAACGCTACCGGCTGGCCGGTCTCGGCGCCCTCATCCTGCGGTTGGAGGCCGGCGACCGGATTGAGATCACCGACCGGGAAGGGCGGCAATCTTGCGAGATCGCGGCCTTCACCGGCCCTGGTGCGCAGCATCATGAAACACCGCGGCCGGATCTCCAGGCACTGGGCTTGCGCGGCGAGGGACCCTCGGCCGGCATCACGCAGA
The DNA here is from genome assembly GCA_016712715.1 of Rhodospirillaceae bacterium. Lineage (NCBI taxonomy): Bacteria > Pseudomonadati > Pseudomonadota > Alphaproteobacteria > Rhodospirillales > Rhodospirillaceae > Rhodospirillaceae bacterium. The sequence continues at coordinate 1,398,353 of JADJQM010000001.1, read as the reverse complement.
TCCTATCCGGCATGCCGCTGGTACACGGCAGTCCTGACGAGATCATCCAGCTACGCCACCAGCTGGCACAATGGCACATGCCCAAGGGCGTCGATGACGTGGCGCGGGTTCTGGCAGGTGACACGCGGCCGGGCGACACCGCCAGGATGACGGCCGCGCGGCCGGTGATCGTGGTCCTCCATGCACCGGGTAGCGAGATGCCGCCGGAGGAACAGGCGCCGCCCACGGATCTTGGCGTCGTGGTAAGGCGGGCGAACCCGTCGCATCTCACGACACCGCCATTGCCGGCACCCCTGGGCGAGATGGTCGCAGAATTCCGGGTCAACAAATGCACGGCACTTTCCTATGAGGTGAAGGAAGGCCAGTACATCCAGGTCATCGATGTGGCGGGCCGGCAGTGCTCGGACTTCGTCGCCTTCGATGCAAGGCAATTGGCCAACGGGCGCGAGCGCGGCATCGACATGACGACGACGCGCACCATGCTGGGCGCCATCTATCCAGGCCCGGGGCTTGCCTCCAAATTCTTCGATGTCGACATGCAGGCGCTGGTCGAGGTGGTGCGCGATACCTGCGGACGGCACGACACGTTCGGGCTCGCCTGCACGCCGCGCTTCTATGAGGATGCGGGCTATCCCGGCCATCCCAGTTGCTCGGAAAATTTCAACCTGGTGCTGGAGAAGTTCGGGCTGGAGACGCGACGCGGCTGGCAGGCGGTCAATCTCTTCTACAACACCGGTGTCAACGCCGCGAACGCGATCTTCCTCGACGATCCCTGGTCGCGGCCGGGTGACTATGTGCTGATGAAGGCGATGAAGGACCTGGTCTGCGGCTCCTCCGCCTGCCCCGACGATATCGATGCCACCAATGCCTGGAACCCCACCGACATTCATGTTCGCATCTATGATGCGAAGAACAGTTTCTCCCGAGCCATGGCGTATCGCATGACCCCAGATGCCGAACCGATCCTCACCCGCGAGACCGGCTTTCATCCGCGCACCTCGGCGCTCACACGCAACTTCACGGAATATCGCGGCTTCTGGCTGCCCAACCGCTTCAACAACGCCGGGCCGACGGCGGAATATTGGGCGGCTCGTGAGGCAGCCGTGGTGATGGATCTCTCGCCCCTGCGTAAGTTCGAGGTGCTGGGGGCGGATGCCGAGGATCTGCTGCAGATCGCCTGCACGCGCAACATCCGCAAGCTCAGCGACGGTCAGGTGGTCTATACCGCGATGTGCTATGAGCATGGCGGCATGGTCGATGACGGGACCGTGTTCCGGATGGGACCAGACCGCTATCGCTGGATCGGCGGCGATGAATTCGGCGGCAAGTGGCTGCGCGATCTGGCCGAGAAACGCGGGCTGAAACAGGTCTGGGTGAAGTCGGCGACGGACCAGCTTCACAACATCGCGCTGCAGGGGCCGAAGAGCCGCGACATCCTGAAGGAGATCATCTGGACGCCGCCGGCCAGGCCAAGGGTGGATGAGATCCAGTGGTTCCATTTCACTGTCGGGCGCATCGGCGATTATAACGGTGTCGCCGTGGTGGTCTCGCGCACCGGCTATTCGGGCGAGCTTGGCTACGAGATCTTCTGCCACCCGAAGGATGCGCCGGCTGTCTGGGATGCGGTCTGGGCGGCGGGGCAGCCGCACGGATTGTTGCCGTTGGGGCTGGAGGCGCTGGATATTCTGCGCATCGAAGCCGGGCTGGTCTTTGCCAATTACGAGTTCAACGACCAGACCGACCCTTACGAGGCCGGCATCGGTTTCACCGTGGCCTTGAAGGGCAATGAGGAATTCGTCGGCCGCGAGGCGATCATCCGCCGCAAGGAACATGCGCAGCGCGTGCTGGTGGGGTTGGAGATCGACGCCAAGCAGGCGGTCGGCCATGGCGATTGCGTGCATGTGGGGCGCGCGCAGGTGGGCGTGGTGACGTCGGGCTGCATCTCGCCGATTCTTGGGAAGAACATCGCGCTCTGCCGCATGGACGTGACCTATGCGGCCCTTGGCACCGAGGTGGAGATCGGCAAGATCGACGGTCAGCAGAAGCGCCTGCCGGCGCGGGTGGTCAGGTTCCCGTTCTACGATCCGGAGAAACTGAAGCCGCGGAGTTGAGCGAGATAACTCGGTCGTCATGGTCGGCGAAGGCCGACCACCCACGAGTTTGTTGGCGACTGAAGAAAGTAAGTCGTGGGTGGTCCGCCTACGCGGACCATGACGATTAAATGCGGGCGAACAATATCAATGCCCGCCGCCGGGCACCGACAGCACTTCCTGCAACTCGTCCATCAGCTTGGTGATGCGTTCGGCGGAAGCGCCCGACGTGGTGGCCAGGGACTTGATCTCTTCCGCCACCACGGCGAAGCCCAGGCCCATCTCGCCGGCGCGGGCGGCTTCGATGCGGGCGTTCAAGGCCAGCATCTTCAAGGCGCGCAGCACTTCGAGGATGTTGCTGGTGTCCTTGACGATATGTTCCGAGATGGCGGCGATGCGGTCGATGAGGGCGCGGTTCTTCTCTTCGAGCTGCTTCCGTTCGGTGATGTCGATGATGAAGCCTTCGAGGAATTCGAGCTCGCCCGCCGCATTGAAGACACCGCCGCCGATCTCGTGCACCCAGACGGGTGCGCCCTGGCGCGGCATGATGCGGTAGTCGATGGTCCAGTTGCCGCGTACCTCGAGCGCCTTGCCCACGGCGGCATCGACGGAGGCGAGATCGTCGGGGTGGGTGATGGTGCTGTAGCCGCGCACCTTGTTACCGATGAAGTCGCTGGCCGGATACCCGCTCAACGCCTGGATGCCCTCGCTGATATAGAGCATCGTGTAGCTGGCATCGTTGCGGCAGCGATAGAGGAAGCCGTCCATGCGCCCGGTGATGCTGAGGAGGGCTGCGAGCCGCTCATCAACCGCGTTGTCCGAAGCGAGTCCGTCCCCCAACAGAGTCTCGTCGAGCATGGCATTTCCTGGTTCGAGCAATGTCATGGCTGTTCCTATTCCCTAGGACGCTCAACCGATGACGGGAAAATAAACCTTCCTGGTAAACAAATGGTAAGCGCGCGGTGCGCACACATCGCGCACCGCGATCCGATGAAACGGCTGTCTATTTCGCCTTGAGATAGCTCTCCAGTGAATCGTCCATGGCGGTGAGCCAGGGCGTGTGGTGCTTGGGCGAGACATTGCCGGTCATGACCGAGCGGTAGGAGTTGTTGCGGAAGCCCATGATGTCCTCCGCCTTGTGATGCTCCCACTCCATGAAGGTCTTGTTGACCGTCTCGATGTCGAAGCTCGGATAGTCGGTGAGGCCGATCAGGTCCTTCACATAATCGCCCTGGAACCAGATCATCTGCTCGGCATCGGCCAGTGTCTCTTCGCGCGCGCGCCAGGCGGCGCTGTCCTTGCGCATGTCGCTCAGCGCGGGGAGCGGCTGGCGCCCCAGGATGACGTCGCGCGAGTACCAGGCCTGGGCGTCGAACATGTTGAAGGTATAGAACTGGTCCTGCATGCCGATGTAGTGGAGCTTCGGATTGTCCTCCCAGACGATGCCCTTGTAGAGGCCGAGCGGCCACATGCGGTTCTCGGTCCGCAGGCGCAGCAGATCCTCGATGAAGGGGAAATAGTGCTGGTAGCCGGTGCACAGGATGATCGCATCGACCTCTTTCGAGGTGCCGTCCTTGAAATAGGCGGTCTTGTTCTCGACCCGCTGCAGGAGTGGCTTCTCCTCCCAATTGGCGGGCCATTTGAAGCCCATGGGACGGCTGCGATAGGTGTTGGTGATCGATTTGGCGCCGTATTTGTAGCATTGCGAGCCGATATCCTCGGCCGAATAGCTGCGCCCGACGATGAGGATGTCCTTGCCCTTGAACTCGACCGCGTCGCGGAAATCATGGGCGTGGAGAATGCGGCCGTTGAAATTGCGGAAGCCCGGGAATTCCGGCACATGCGGCGTCGAGAAATGGCCGGAGCAGACGATCACGTGATCGAAGGTTTCGGTGCTCATCGAATCCTTGTTGAGGTCATGGGCGGTGACGTTGAACTTGCCGCTGGCCTTGTCGAATTCGAGATTGCGCACCGGTGTGCGGAAGCGGACCCAGCCGCGCACGCCAGCCTTCTCGACGCGGCCCTTGATGTAATCCCAGAGCACCGCGCGGGGCGGGTAGGAGGCGATCGGGCGGCCGAAATGTTCCTCGAATGTGTAGTCGGCGAATTCGAGGCATTCCTTGGGGCCGTTCGACCAGAGATAGCGGTACATGCTGCCATGGACCGGCTCGCCAGATTCATCGAGGCCGGTGCGCCAGGTATAGTTCCAGAGGCCACCCCAATCCTCCTGCTTTTCGAAGCAGACCACCTCGGGGATGTCCGCGCCCTTGGCGGCGGCGGATTGGAAGGCCCGCAGGACGGCGGTTCCGGATGGACCAGCACCGATGACGGCAACGCGCTTCTTCATATGGGCTCCCCTGCACAAGGATGTCTTCAAGCGATGGGCGTGATCTCGAACCTCATTGGGCCGCGTGGGCATTGTTCCCGAAACATTACCCTAGGAAATGGCGGGCTTTCAACAAGCGCGTTACCAAAAGCGGACATCTTTCAACCAATTTTGGACCAATCAGGCAGCAAGCCAGGGGTCGAGCCAGGATGAGCGATAGCCGTCCTGCCGCCAGAGGATCGGGAAGTAGCTTTCATCCATGGTGAGGTCGCCCCGGCGGCGGTAGCGGCTGTAGATGTAGCTGATTTCCGTTTCATGAAAGCGGCAGTCCGATGAGAGGCAGTGCGAGACGAGCGCGCGGCGCGGCACGCTCGCACTGTTGGGACCGGAGCCGTGCCAGACACGGCCGTGATGGATGACGGCGTCGCCGGCGGAGACTTCGATCGGCACAATGTCGATCTTGCCGCCGGCTTCGGCTGCCGCATCGCGCAAGGTTGCGCGGTAATCGTCGGGGGCGTGGAACTTGCCCTTGGGTTGCGAGAGCGGCCACAGATGCGAGCCCCGCGCATATTCGATGGTGCCGCCGGTGGCGAGCGTCGCATCGAGCGGCATCCAGCAGGTGATGTAGCCGGCGGGGACGACCCAGTGGCAATAGCTGTCATCCTGGTGGAAGCCCAGCGACTTGGCACCTGGCGGCTTCCACAGAACATTGTCCTGGCCGATCCGGGCACCCGGCCAGCCACCCAGCCTGGCGCAAAGCTCACCGACCCTGGCGGAGAGGATGATGCGGGCGATTGTGCGGTCGGACTTCCAGCCATTGCAGATCTGGCGCGTGCGGTCGTACGCATCGCGGCCTTCCTGCCAGTTCCATTCATCAGGATAGAGGCCGGTCTCGAATTTGCCCTGGAACAGGGGCTCGATGCGGGCGCGGGCCGCCTCGATTTCGGCTGCGGAAAGCAGGCCGCGGATGATGACGAAACCGTCGCGGCGGAAGCTGTCGATGGTGGTGTCGTCGAGCAGGTCGGACATTGGTATCCAAAAAAGAAAAAGGGCGGGGTGGTGAGACCCCGCCCTTCTGACGTCGATTATCTACTCGAGCGTGAAGATCACGTTCGAGACGAGGACTACGATGACACCTGCGGCCAGGGTCACATAGGGCAGCATGCCGGCCTTCTTCTCACCGAGATGTCCGATATCGCGGATGCCGAGATCTTCGAGCATGCGACGCGGGAACTGGCCCTTGTCAGTAACATAGTGCCGGAACCAGAAGAACGGAATGATGACTGCGGCAAAACCGATGCCACACCACAGAGCGTAGGGATTCCATATCTTGGCACCAGCGCCCATGAAGACGGCGTTGACGAAGGCGAGGATGGTGCCGATGGCCAGGATGATCGTCGGCGCCTTGTAGGGGCGTTTGATATGGCCATTGTCGATGCGGTGAATCCAGCCCGCATTGAGGTTGAGGAAATTGAAGATGATGTAGCCGCAGTTCGACACCGCGAGGATGAAGAAATACGACGTGGCATCGGTGGCAGCGATCGCCAGCAGGACCAGGTTGACAACGAGATCGGTCCACATGGCACCTGTCGGCGCGCCATTGTGGTTTACGTGGCTGAGGAACTTGGGCAGCCAGCCATCTACTGATCCCTGGTAGAGGGTGCGCGAGGAACCCGCCATCGCTGTGATGATGATGAGCAGCAGAGAGGCGATCATCAAGATCACGAAGATCTTGTTGACGACCGCACCTCCGCCAACCATGAGGGCCATGGCGTTGGCGACCCCTGAGCCGTCGATGATGCCGGTTTCCAGCATCCCACCCAGGCCGAGATAGCCCTGGAAGGTGATCGGCACCAGGATGAACAGCACCAGGCACAGAAGGCCGGAATAAAAGATTGCCTTGAAGGTATCGGTTTCCGGATTCTTGAACTCGCTCGTGTAGCAGATAGCCGTTTCGAAACCATAGGTCGACCAGGCGGCAATGAACATGCCAGCGAGGACCAAGGTCCAGCCAGCGACGTTCCAGCTCCCCGGATCGGCCACATAGGGTACCGCCAGCGGCACGAAGGGCGAGAAATTATCGCTGTTGAAGTTGCCGTTCAGGAACGGCACCACGCCAACGACGAACAAGGTGATGACGATGATCAAGCCAACCACCGTCTGCACCTTGGCGGTGCCAAGGATGCCGCGATGCTGGATGAAGAACGCCACCAGCATCAAGGCCGCGCCAATGAAGAAGGTGGTGTTGAAGGACAGCGTGACGGTCGCTTCTGTAAAGGGCACCGGGATGCCGAAGAAGAGGTCGTTGAGGGCGTTGTGGATGGGCATCAGAGCTGCCGTGGCAGCCGCTTCGTCCATCGCTGTGCCGGCTGCGGCCGCTTCCGCCATCTTGGCGGCAATGGCCTCGGCCGCCGGTCCCGGTTCGACGATGCCAAGAATGTAGCCTGCGGCGATGACGGAGCCCAAGGAGAGCACGGGCGTCCAGGCATACCAGTTGCACCAGACCGAGAGCGGCGCGATGAACTTGCCGTATTTCAGCCAGGCTGCGGCACCGTAGACTGAGGCACCGCCCGATTTGTTCGGGAAGAGGCCAGCTATCTCGGCATAGGTGAAGGATTGAATAAAGCCCATCATCATGGAGACGGCCCAGATGGCGAAGGCCACATTGCCGACGGTCCCCGCAATACCGCCGATCGAGAAGAGCACGAGGGCCGGCACGCCGCTCGCCACCCAGAAGGCACCGCGCCAATCAATGGAGCGTACCAATTCGCCCTTGGCAGGGCCCGACATCGTTTCCGCAGACATCTTAGTTCCCCTCACTATTGATGATCAGTTTGCGATGCGGGGTATGTTCCTTGCCGACCTCATGCAGCGACCGTGCAGCCCCCGTTGCCGCCGATCCATTTCAGTGCGCGTCACCTCGATCACCGGTGCCATGAGGCCACCGGCTTTGGTTCGAATTGGTATGTTCTGCTGTGAAGGTGTTGCTCGCCGCCGCGCGCGACCGCGCCGACAAGGCGACACCCAGGGCCGAAGACTCGGCCGCGGGATAGTTCGTGATTACCGTTGTCAAACGCTGCAATCCCAAGCGATCTTCCCCCTCGCCGGTCACGCGTCGATCCTGAATCAACTCCTATAATGATGCGTCAATCTGTCCACCCAATCCAGCACAATCTCGCGCGCCTTGGTCCAGGATTGGTTGATGTCGCTGCTGCGGCGCGATATCGTGATCCCGGCGCAACGCGAGAGGTCGGGCATGGCGAAGCGGACTGACAAGGTGGTGCTGATCGGCGAGGCGGCGGCGCTGTTGCGCGAGGATTTCCTGCACTGGCAATGCCGATTGCGGCAGATGGCGATGCGCGAAGGCGGCGGGCGGCCCAGTGCCGGCATGCGGCCGCTCATCTTCTCGCGCGACGATGAGCAATTGGCCGGTGCCACGGTCGTGCTTCTGCACAAGGCGGAGGTAGAGGACTCAACCGCGTTCTTCCGCCATCAGGTGCTGAAGACGCAGGACCCGGTCGAACGCTGGGAAAAGGCAACCGAGCATATGGCGGCCGGCTATTTCCAGCGCTACCGTGATTTCGACGACACGCTCACGGCGCTGTTCGGCCCCTCGAACGCACTGGTCGACCAGTTGCTCAACCATGGCAAGATCAACCTGGAATTCTCGGAACTCAACCAGCGCTTCCGGCTGCTGTGCAAGGTCACTGAGCTTGCCGAGCACGATCTCCTCTATCAGGCGACCTATTGGCACAACCGCATGTTCAACCCGAACATCCCGGCCGGCGTGCGCATTCTGTCCTTTGCACCTGATTGGGGGCGGAGCGAGGGCGCGAGCGGGTTTGAGGAGGAGGAGTAACCTCGCTCGTCATGGTCGCGCAGGCGGACCACCCACGAGTTTCTATCCGCCGACCGGGTAGCCGCAGACAAATTCATGGGTGGTCGCCTGCGCGGACCATGACGATATAGTTGGGACGCACAAAAAATCCCCGCCGCAGGGTTATGCGGCGGGGCAGGACCTTGAGCTCTCGATATCGCGCGATCAGAACTTCCGGTAGGCCTTGTTGAGGTCGACCATCGGATGTTTCCTGGACATCTGGAACTTGATCAGCAATTCGCGCGCGATCATGTCGCGGTCCTGCTGGTTGTCGGGTAGTTTCAGGTCCTGGGGCACCGTGACCCAGCCGTTGACGTTGCGGTCGAAGATCGCGGGCTCGCCCTCCTCGTATCCCATGTGGACGTCCTCGAGCCAGTTGAGGTCGTCCCAGCCCATGAATTCCAGATACTTCTTCAGGAACGGGGTGAGGCGCGCATAATCCGGGACGAGGTTGACGTCATAGCGATAGCCGATGTGTTGGCCGATTTCCTTTTCGCGGGATGAATCGAGCCCATCGCCTTTGAGATACTTGTCGACATCTTCCTTGCCGCTGGTCTTGGCCACAGGCTTTTTCTCTGCCATCGGTGCCTCCTTAGTAACGGGTCATGTCGGGACGGCCGACCGTGTGTTGCGAACCGGCGAGCGGGACCTGGGCCAAGGCCGAGGCTTCCATGGTGAGAGCCGCGAGATCCTCGGGCTCCAGGGAATGCACATTGGTCTTGCCGCAGGCACGCGCCATCATCTGCGCTTCGATGGTGAGGCAGTGCAGGAAGTTATAGACCCGCTCCGCCGCTTCATCCGGATCCAACCGCTTGCGCAAGATCGGGTCCTGGGTCGCGACGCCAACCGGGCAGCGGCCGGTATGGCAGTGATAGCAATAGCCGGCCTCGCAACCGATCTCCTTGGGGAAGTCGGCTTCGGGAATGTCCTTGTTGCAGTTCAAGGCCATGAGGGCCGAGTGACCGATGGCGACCGCATCGGCGCCGAGTGCCAGGGCTTTTGCGACGTCGCCGCCGTTGCGGATGCCGCCGGCATAGACAAGGCTGATCTCGCCGGTCTTGCCCACATCGTCGAGCGCCTTGCGAGCCTGGCGGATGGCGGCGATGCCGGGAACGCCGGTTTCCTCGGTGGCGATGTGCGGGCCGGCACCGGTGCCGCCCTCCATGCCGTCGATATAGATGCTGTCAGGGCCGGTCTTTGCCGCCATGCGCACGTCGTCATAGACGCGGGCTGCACCCAGCTTCAACTGGATGGGAATTTCCCAATTGGTGGCTTCGCGGATTTCCTGGATCTTCAGCGCGAGATCGTCAGGCCCCAGCCAATCGGGATGACGGGCCGGCGAGCGCTGGTCGATACCGGCGGGGAGCGAACGCATTTCAGCAACCTGGTCGGTCACCTTCTGCCCCATCAAGTGACCGCCGAGACCGACCTTGCAGCCTTGTCCGATGAAGAATTCGCAGGCATCGGCCAATTGCAGATGGTGCGGGTTGAAGCCGTAGCGCGACTGGATGCACTGATAGAACCATTTCGAGCTGAAGCGGCGCTCGTCGGGGATCATGCCGCCTTCGCCGGAGCAGGTCGCGGTGCCGGCCATGGTGGCGCCGCGGGCGAGTGCGATCTTGGCCTCGTAGGACAGCGCGCCGAAGCTCATGCCCGTCACATAGACCGGAATGTCGAGCACCAGCGGCCGCTTGCATTTCGGGCCGATGATGGTCTTGGTCTCGCACTTCTCGCGGTAGCCCTCGATCACGAAGCGGGTGAGGGTGCCGGGCAGGAAGGTGAGGTCGTCCCAACTCGGGATCTTCTTGAACAGCGAGAAGCCGCGCATGCGGTAGCGGCCAAGCTCGGACTTGATGTGGATATCGTCGATGACGGTCGGCGGGAACATGAAGCTGTTGCCAAGGCGCGAGGTGTCGCGCGAAAGCGGCTTCTTGGTCTTGGGTTCGGTGGCCGGAGCCTTCTTCTCTTTTGCCATCTGGCTATTCCTTGTCTGATCAGGTGAACCTGAAACGCGGGAGCTGTATTCTTCGTTACAGGATCAGCTTCTTCTCCGACGGCTCGAGATTGTCGTAGTTCCAGAGCTGCTTGCCGGCGACGATCTTGGTCATGTTCTTGACCCCGTTCGGCGCTTTCATGCCGTAGAGCTTGAGTTTCGCTTCCATCCACTTGCAGTCGAGCTCGTTCATCTCGCCCGGCACGGCGTCGACGCCAAGTCCGGCGATCTTGCCGCCGACATAGATGGTGCCGTCATACATGGAATCGCCGAGATTCTTGCCGGCATCGCCGAGGATGACCATGCGGCCGCGCTGCATCATGAAGCCGCAGAAGGCGCCGCAGCGGCCACCGACGATGATGGTGCCGCCCTTCTGGTCGATGCCCATGCGGGCGCCGACATCGCCCTTGCAGACGAGATCGCCGCCGCGGATGGCGGCACCGAAGGTGGAGCCGGCGTTCTTCTCGATGACCACGGTGCCGGCCAACATGTTCTCAGCACACGACCAGCCCACGCGGCCTTTGATATGGATGTTCGGGCCGTCGACCAAGCCGCAGCCGAAATAGCCGAGACTGCCTTCAATCTGCAGGTTGAGCTTGTTGAGAATGCCGACCGCGATCGCATGCTTGGCGCCCGGATTGCGGATGACGATGGTGCCGTAGCCCTGTTTCATCAACTCGCGGATCTTGAGATTGATCTCCGTGGTCGACAGCTTGTCGGCGTCGAACTCGGCACGCTTGTTGAAATCGACGTCATAGGCGCCGGGATAGGTGAAGTTCTCCTCCTCGGTGGGCGAGAAGAAGCGTTGCTGGGTGCGGCCCGAGAGCTTCTCGGTATGCATGCCCATTTCATGTGACTGGGTGCGAGGCCTGGTCGGTCTTGCCTCTCTTGTGATCCTGATTACCGCTTCCAGACGCGCACTTCGCCCTCATAGGGGTCGAAGGTGTCGATCTCGTGCGGGAACACGCTGCGAATGGCGACTTCCTCCGAGGCGAGGCCGATGAAGGTGTCGCTTTCGTAAAGCACCATGGGCTTCGCTGCCATGACGTCCTTGGCCATGCCGAGGCTGTCGGCGGTCGCCACCAGATAGGTGAAGACACCGTCGAGCTCGTCGATGGAGTCCGTCATCGCGTCCTTGAGGTCGGCGCCCTGCTGCATCTTGTCGGCGAGATAGACGGCGATGAGTTCGCTGTCGCAGTTCGACATGAAGCGGTGGCCGCGACGCTCAAGACCGCGCCGTCCGGTCCAGTAATTGGTGAGCTGGCCGTTATGAACGACGGAGACGTCGGCGAAGGGATAGGCCCAATAGGGATGGGCCGAGCGGATGTCGACATCCGATTCGGTCGCCATGCGCGTATGACCCAGCGCATGGCTGCCCTTGAAGCCCTTGAGGTGATAGGCGCCCGACACATCGGCGGCGTCGCCCAGATCCTTGATCAGTTCCAGGCCATAGCCCAGCGACAGGATCTCGGCACCGTCGATATCCTCGATATAGTTGGCGAGCTTCTTTTTGTCGCCGCCGAAATCGAGGGTATAGCGGAAGGCGTATTCCGTGGCGTCTTCCGCCTGGACGATGGTCGCGCCCAGTTCCTTCAGGCGCTTGTCGACCTCCGCCTTGCGCTGGATGACCTGGTCGTGGATCTTGAAGCCATGCTTCATATCCTCCTGCTCGGCCACCTTGAAGCGCATGATCAAGGTGTTGCCCTTGGGGCTGCCATAGAGCGCAAAGCCGGTCGAATCAGGCCCACGATGCTTGAGGCTTTGCAGCATCGCGGTCATTTCGGTGCCGATGTCACCGGTCGTGCCGCGGTGGATCAATCCTGCGATCCCACACATTGTCGTTCTCCTTAGTTTATCCGCTGGAGAAGAGGGTAACCCTGCCCCTTAGGGCAGGATGTCCCAGTATTGCTCCAGATCCCAATCGGTGACGGTGGCCATGAACTTTTCATGTTCGTCACGCTTGTAGTGCATGAAGACGCGCATCATGTCGCCCGGCAGCGCCGAGTTGATGACCTTGTCGTTCTCGAGATGATCGAGCGCCTCGCCGAGGCTCATCGGCAGCTTCTTGACCTTCTTGCCGGCGGCGATCGCCTCATACATGTTGCGCTCTTCCGGCTCGCCCGGATCGAGCTTGTTGGTGATGCCGTCGTCGAAGGCCTTGAGCAGCGCCGCCGCCATCAGATAGGGGTTCACCGCGGCGTCGACCGAGCGGTATTCGAAGCGGCCAGGTGCCGAGATGCGCAGCGCGCAGGTGCGGTTCTGATAGCCCCAATCGGCAAAGACCGGCGCCCAGAAACCGGTATCCCACAGGCGGCGATAGGAGTTCACCGTGGAGGAGCCGATCGCGGTCAAGGCATTCAGATGCTTGATCACGCCGCCGATCGAATAGAGGCCGATGGGACCTGGCTTCCCGCCCTGCTTGCCGGGCATGAAGGTGTTCTCGCCGCCCTTCCGATAGGAGAAGACATCCTTCTGGCCGGGGAGGGGGCTGAGATGCTGGTCGTTGATCTTGTCCTCGCCACCGGTCCACAGAGAGAGATTGTGATGGCAGCCCGAGGCCGAGACGCCCATGAAAGGCTTGGGCATGAAGCAGGCGATGAGATTGTGCTCGCGGGCGACCTGGGCGCAGACCTGGCGATAGGTCGTGAGCCGGTCGGCTGTGCGCAGGCAATCGTCATACATCCAGTTGAGTTCCAACTGGCCGGGCGCATCCTCGTGATCACCCTGGATCATGTCGAGGCCCATGGCCTGTGCGTATTCGATCACCTTCATGAAGACGGGGCGCAGGCTTTCGAACTGGTCGATGTGATAGCAATTTGGTTTGGAGAAGCCGCCATCGGGCAATCCGTTATCGCCCTTCTTCAGCCACATCATCTCCGGCTCGCAACCATGCCTGAGATGCAGGCCCTTATGCTTCTTCTTGAATTCGTCGTGGATGATGCGGAGATTGCCGCGGCAGTCCGAGCTGAGATGGCCGCCCGGATTCTCGCGCTCCTCGCGATTGCGGAAGCAGGTGCAGAAGACGCGTGCGACGCGCTTGTCCCAGGGCAGCTGGACGAAGGTCTCGGGGTCGGGAATGCCGACCAGCTCCGAGGCTTCCGGGCCATAGCCGATATAGTTCTTGCGGCGGTCGACGAATAGATTGGCGGTCGAGCCGTAGACCAGCTGGAAGCCTTTTTCGGCGACCGTTTCCCAATGGTCGGCGGGTACGCCCTTGCCGACGATGCGGCCGGTCACGGAAACGAATTGATAGTAGATATACTTGATACCGAGTGCGTTGATCTGGGCGCGGACTTGTTTGACGAGTTCTTTGCGCCCTTTTTGTGCGACGTGTGCCTCAAGGTCAGTCATATCACCCTCCCCAAAAACGGCAGAGCCTCAGCCGCCGTTGATCGATGCCGGGACGTTCCCGGCATACCGCGTAAGTTCGTTGCTGCAACAACTCTTCTTCTTGCACCGGACCGATCTTTTGACGTCGGTTCCGGCATCCTTCGCGGGCGATGGGGAATGGGCCTTGGGTGTCTTTCGCACTCTCCGTTTTCGACAGTCGTTGGCATCAGGCTGGCGGGTGTGACTGTCGGCGATTGACCGGTTGGCTACCCCACTCGCATAATCCAGTCTTGCATGGCGGTTCGGGACTGCCAACCAATTTTTTCAAAGGATCAGAATTGGGCCGAATTGGTACACCAGCCAGCGACGCCGGCAGCCTGCCGGTCGATTCCAACCGCGGTTCGGTCTGGATCGCCGGGCAATTGCGCCAGGCGATCATTGCCGGCACCTACAAGCATGGGGAAAAGCTGCCGGCTGAGCGGCATCTGGCCGACGCCTTCGATGCCAGCCGCACGACGGTGCGCCTGGCGCTCGATCAATTGGAACAGGAACGGTTGGTGACGCGACGGGTCGGCAGCGGCACCTTCGTCAACCATCGGGCGGTTTCGGACCTCGACAACATCGCCGATTCGACCTCGCCGTTGGAGCTCATCGAGGCGCGGCTCGGCATCGAGCCGCATATGACGCGGCTTGCGGTCCTCAATGCCACCAATCGCGATATCGAAAAGATGACGGAAGCGATCGAGCGGGCGGAAGAAGCCGGCGACGATGCGACCGTGTGGACGGAATGGGACACGCAGTTCCATCTGCTGCTGGCGGAGGCAAGCCACAACCGGCTCATCCTGTGGCTCTACCAGCATGTGAACGAGATCCGCTCACATGATCAATGGGCCTCCATGCGCGACAAGGTGCTGACACCGGCGCGCATCGCCGAATACAACCGCCAGCACCGGGCCCTGCTCGGTGCCATCGCCAGCCGCGATGTGGAAGGGGCGGCGGCGATGGTGACGAGCCATCTCCACTTCGCGCGGCGGCAGTTGATGGGGATCGAGGGGGCTTAAGCTCGACCCGTCGCTCACCCCCTCACCCTGACCCTCTCCCGCAAGGGGAGAGGGAATGAGGTGCCGAGGGCAGTAATTGTCAAAGTTGAAGACTATTGCAGGGCGCGCGTTGGGGTGAGGGGGCTCAGCTCCACGGAAACGGCGAGTTCGAGGTCGGATGCAGTTTGCCTTCGGCAAAGCGCGAGAAGCGGAACGGGCGGAGGAGTTCGTCGCCCATGCCGCAGATATCGTCCGCAACCAGCTTGCCGACGCCGATCATCTTATAGCCGTGGTTGCTGTCGGCGATGATGTAGACGTTCTCGGCGAACTTGTCGAAGACGGGGAAGCTGTCCGCGGTGAAGCAGCCGATGCCGCCCGAGGGCTCCTTCTTGTATTTCGACATGGTGCCCATGAAACGCTTCTGGCAGAAGGCCAGAGCCGACACCCACATATGCGCAAAATCGTCGCCGACGATGAATTCGGGGCTGTCCGGGCCGTAGGGGTCGACGCGCACCTTGTCGAGGGCGGTCGGCACCTTGAACGGCATGGCGCCGCCCTGGATGCCGCCAAAATGGAAGTCCGGCTTGTAATAGATGCCCCACAATTTGTCGGTGATGAGCGAGCCGTCCTCGTCGGAATAAAGCGGCGCGTCGGTATCGACATGGATGACCGGCGGCATCTTGCCGTCATTGGTCTTCTGATGGTCGGGATCGACGCCGAGCGTGCCTTCCTGCAGCGACCAATAGACCCACATCGGCACGTTCTCGTGCATCTTGCCGTCCTTGCCCTTGATCGAGATCGCGTCGGGGAGATCCAGCATCTTCCAGACCGAGCGGACCCAGGGACCCATGCCGGCGATGACATAGTCGCACTTGATGTCGCCCTGGTTGGTTTCGACCGCGGTGACGGCGCCCTTGCCGTCGCGCTTCAGGCCCTTCACTTCGATTCCGGTGACGATGCGGACACCCTCGGCCTCGGCCTTCTTGGCGAGGCCATACATGGCGGCGGTGTTGTTGGCATAGCCGCCCTTCTTCTCATGGAGGACCGAGGTGATGCCCTTGGCCTGCCAATCGTCGAAGATGCCCTTCATATAGGTCATGCAATCCTTCTCGCCATCGATGAAGCTCGACGTGTAGCCGATCTCCTTCTGCTGGGCGTAGATCGAGGCCACGTCCTGGTGCATCACCTCGGGGCTGATCTGCATGTAGCCAACCGAGTGGTAGGAGAAGGCTTCCGGATCGCTTTCCCAGACACCCACCGAATGCGCCATCAGGCGGCGCATGGCGGGCTGGAAGTAGTTGTTGCGCACGACGCCGCAGGCGATGCCCGAGGCACCGGCCGCGATCGACGTCTTGTCGACGATGAGCACGTCGGCACCGGAACCCTTGCCGGTTTTGCGGAGGTTTTCCGCAAGATGCCAGGCCGAGGAGAGACCGTGGATGCCGGCACCGATGACGACATATTTGACGTGGGCGGGAAGGGCCATGGGACGGATGCTCCGGGCTTGGGATGGACTGATGGGTGAAGCTTGCGCTTGGCGGCGCTGGTCGATATCGCAAAATCGTCATATGATGCCAATAATTCGTCATGCCTAATCGACCGCCCGGCACCTTGATCGAGCGCAAGACCGCCCGCGCGGCGAATCGCCTATACTGTCCCTGGGTCAACCCGATCGGGCAGGGTCATCATGAGCGAAGACGATATCGAGGCGCCACGGGACGGCATCATCGCGACGCTCGGCCGGCGCAACATCGCCTATGTGGCGTTCGTGATCATCCTGGTGCCGACCGCCCTGCTGCTGGAGGCGGGTGGCCCCAGCGGGCCGGATGCCGGCGGTGGCATCATGCTGGGGATCATCGTCTGGGCGATGGTGTCGCTGGTGTTCTTCCTGGTCAATGCCGTGCAGTTGATCATCGCGCTGGCCAAGGGCCGCGCCGCCCGCAAGCCGCTCATCGGCTGCCTGCTGCCGATCCTCCTCATCCTCGGCACGCTGCTGGCCGAGAAGATCATGCTGCGCTAGACGGCGACAGCGCCGGCCACGCCGTCCTCCATGACGAAGCTTTTCAGGGTAGCGATGCCGGCAGCCGGGTCCGTCACGTCACTCACACTTCGGAAATCGGTGGTGAGGCGGCCGGCCTTGATCTCGACCCTGGCATAGCCGCGATGGCGGCTTTCGGCAAAATGGATATGCGCGTGGTCGCGGCGCTTGCCGTCGAGATGGTCCTGCGGCGGGCCGTCCGAGGTGATGGATGAGGTGATGAACTCGGTGGCGATCACCGGGGCCTGCCCGTCGCGAACATCGAGCTTCAGATCATTGTTCCAGAAGGAATGGATATCGCCGCCGAAGACGACCGGATTGCGCGTCCCGGCCAGTTGCCGCAGCAGCCGCGCGCGGGCGGCGGGATAGCCGTCCCAGGCATCGGTCCAGGCGGTGAGCGTGCCGTCCGCCTGTTCCGTGCCCAGTTGCGCCATGATGACGTTCTGCGCCAGCAGGTTCCAGCGCGAGGGGCTGGTCGCCAGATTCCCCTGCAGCCATTTCTCCTGATGGTGGCCCAGCATCGAGCGGGCGGGATCGATCAGCTCCGGGCAGGTGACGCTGTCGACCAGATGGCCGCCGCCGCGGTCGGGCGGGCCGGCGCAGGCGCCGCGCGAGCGGTATTGACGGCCATCCAGCAGCGAGATGCGGGCGAGGTCGCCGATGGTGATGCTGTCATGGATGCGCAAGCCATCGGCCGTCGGCCGCCAGCGCAAGGGCATGTGTTCGTAGAAGGCCTGGTAGGCCGCCTGGCGGCGTTGCAGGAAGATGCCGGGGTCGATGAGCGTCTCCGACCAGCGGCCTGCATAATCGTTCTCGACCTCATGATCGTCCCAGGTGATGAGGGTCGGCGCCGTCGCGTGCAGGCGCTGCAGGTCCGGATCCTGGCGGTATTGCGCATAGCGGCGGCGATAGCCGTCCAGCGTGGTGGGCACGGCATGATCGCTGTGGCGGCGCTGAACCGGCCGATGCTGTTCGACCTGCTCATAGATGTAGTCGCCCAGCATCAGGACGAGATCCGGCTGCTCGTCGGCGAGATGCCGGTAGGCACTGAAGAAGCCGCGCTCATAATTGGCGCAGGAGGTGAAACCGAGGCGCAAGGTATCGGTGGGCCTACCTGCCTGTGGCAAGGTGACGGCGCGGCCGATGGCGGTTTCATGATCGCCGAGGCGGAAGCGATACCAATAGGGGCGGGCCGGATCGAGACCACCCACCTCAAGATGCACGGCATAGGCAAAGGCAGGATCGGCAAGGGTGCTGCCATGGCGGACGATGCGCCGCATCTGCGGATCGGTTGCGATGGCGTAGTCGACGGCGATGCCGGCATCATGGTCACGGTGCTCGATGCCGCCCGGCGCTTGCGGGTCAGCCGACAGCGGATCCGGTGCCAGCCGGGTCCAGAGCACGAAGCCGTCGTCACGCGGGCTGCCGGCGGCGATGCCGAGGGTGAAGGGGTTGGACTGGCCCCTGAGCGGGTTGCGGCCGGCGCGATAGGCGTAATAGGGCGCGAAGTTGGCGAGGCCGCTGCTGGAGAGCGCAAAGCCGGTCGTGATGGTGCCGGCGGCAATCAGAAATCTGCGGCGGGAGTGCATCCCCTGGCGTCTCGCTGTGGTGTTCTGGGATCAGCCACAGAAATACGACCGGTTCGTGACGGGGAGAGGAACGCTTTCGAGTCAGTTATGAGTCAGCGCGGCTGCAGGGATGTGACGGATGATCAGGCCGAGAGGGCGGGTGCCGACAACACGCCGCGCCGCAGGAGGGCGTCGATCTCCGACGCCGGCAAGGGCCTGCTGAAGAGATAGCCCTGGGCGAATTCGCAGCCTTGCTCCTCGAGATAGGCAAGCTGTGCCTCGGTCTCGACGCCCTCGGCGATGGAGTCGAGGCGAAGGTTGCGGGCGAGGCCGATGATGGCGGAGGTGATCTCCATATCAGCCGGATCGGTCGAGAGATCGCGCACGAAACTCTGGTCGATCTTCAGCTTGCTGATCGGAAAGCGCTTGAGATAGGCGAGCGAGGAATAGCCGGTGCCGAAATCGTCGATCGCCACCCGCGCA
Source organism: Rhodospirillaceae bacterium (assembly GCA_016712715.1). Taxonomy (NCBI): domain Bacteria; kingdom Pseudomonadati; phylum Pseudomonadota; class Alphaproteobacteria; order Rhodospirillales; family Rhodospirillaceae; species Rhodospirillaceae bacterium. Next base: position 1,379,608 of record JADJQM010000001.1, on the reverse strand, counting down.
CCGAGATTGCGCAAGGCGGCCAGCCTGGTCTCGGCACCGACGCCCTGCTCGATGAGGGCGCTTTCGGTCAGCTCCAGTTCGAGGAAATGGGGGGCGAGGCCGGTCTCCCGCAGGATGTCACCGACAATGACGTCAATGTCGGGAAGGTGGAACTGGCGTGGCGACAGGTTGACGGCAACCGTCCCAAGATCGTGGCCAGCATCGCGCCAGACTTTCATCTGCCGGCACGCCTCGCGCAGGACCCAATCGCCCAGCGGCAGGATGATGCCGGTTTCCTCGGCGAGCGGAATGAACTTGCCGGGGGGAACCAGGCCATTGCCCGGCTCCTGCCAGCGCACCAGGGCCTCGAAGCCGATGATGCGCCGATCCTTGATGCGGACCAGTGGCTGGTAGTGCAGCAGGAATTCGTTGCGCTCGATAGCGCGGCGCAGTCGACGTTCCAGGCTGAGGCGTTCATTGGCCTTGTCGGTCAGGGCGGCGGTATAGAAGCGGTAGATGCCGCGTCCTTCTTCCTTGGCCCGGTAGAGGGCGGCGTCGGCGTTCTTCACCACCTCGTCGGCCTCGCTGCCGTCATCGGGGAAAATGCTGATGCCGATGCTGGTGCCGATATAGACTTCGTGGCCGCCGGTGAGGGCAAATGGCTCATCGAACTGTTCCAGCAGGATCTGCGCGAGGTTGGCGGCGGCGTTGGAATCCTCGATGTCTTCCACGAGGACCAGGAATTCGTCACCGCCGAGGCGCGCCAGCGTGTCGCTTTCGCGCAGACGATGGCCGAGGCGCTTGGTCACGGCGAGCAGCAACTCGTCGCCCGCCGGATGGCCCAGACTGTCGTTTACGTTCTTGAAGCGGTCGAGGTCGAGGAACAGGACGGCGCCCATCCGCTTCTTGCGCCGCGCGACCTGGATCGCGTGGGAGAGGCGCTGCATGGCCAGCATGCGGTTGGGCAGATCGGTCAATGGATCATGATGCGCCATGTGCACGAGGCGCGATTCGGATTCCTTGATGCCGGTGATGTCGACGAAGGTGCCGACATAATTGATGGGCTCGCCGGCCGCATTCCGTACCGCGCTGATGGTGAGGAATTCGGGATAGGGTTCGCCGCTCTTGCGCCGGTTCCAGATCTCGCCCTGCCAGAATCCGTTGCGGTCGATGGTCAGCCACATATCGCGATAGAAATCAGCATCGTGCTGGCCGGATTGCAGGAGGCGCATGTTACGGCCGACCAGCTCGCTTTCCCCATAGCCGGTGATGCGCTGGAAGGATGGATTGACGGCGACGATCATGCCACGCGTGTCGGTAACGACGATGCCTTCCTGCGTGTGGCGGAAGACGGCTTCGGCCTGGCGCAGATGCGCCTCGGCGTTCTTGCGTTCGGTGATGTCCATGGTGACGTTGATCAGATAGTCGGGTTGCCCCATATCGTCGCGCACCAGGGAGGCGGAGATACCGATCCAGACCTTGCTGCCATCCGGTCGCGTCGCGTGCCGCTCGCCGTGATAGGTGTTGCGTTCGCCGCGCCTGAACTGTTCGAAGATGGCGAGGTCGCCTTCCTGGTCCGCGGCCGGGTTCTGCGCGATGGCGTGGCCATCGCGCAGCTCCTCAAGGGTCTTTCCCTGGATCCGGCAATATTCGCGGTTGGCCTGGAGGGTCTTGCCGTCGAGGTCGATATGAGCGATGCCGACGGCCGCCTGTTCGAACGTGTCGCGGAATTTCACGGTCGCCAGTTCAGCGGCCTGGCGCTGGGCGACGGTTGCCAAGGCCGCTTGCAGGCGACGCCGCTGCCAGAGATAGGCGATGACGGCGATGAGCGCGATCAACCCGGCCAGGGTGGCGATGCTGGTGAAGATGGTGGCGGCGGGTATTCCGCCCAGGGCAAGGTCGCGATCGAGCTTGGCGATCAACACCCAATCCGTTCGCGGCACGGAAAGGGCCGCCGCCAGTACCGGCGCGCCGCGATAGTCGATGCCGTCGATAAGCTGCTCGCCCTTGAGGAGATAGCGCACGACCGGCGCATCCGCCTGGTCGAGGGGAATCGACAGGTTCAGCGCGCTATCCGGCTGACCGGGCAGCGCGTTGAGGACCACGGCTCTGTCACCGTCGCGGCGACCAAGCACAAGTTCGCCCTGTTGCCCCGGCATCGGCCAGCTGGAGAGAAACGGGTCGATGAAATCAGCGGCGCGCAGGTCGAACAGCATGATATCGCGGTCGTGCTCATGCATCCCGGCGTCGGATGGCAGCGGCACGGCGAAGGCGAGATGGACTTTCTTGTCGCGGGCTTCGCGGTAGAGATCGACAAAGATGGCTTTACCCGCGTCATGGGCACGGGCGGCGACGGCCGCAAGATCGAGCGAGATATGACGATCGGGGTTGGTGGTCATTTCAACCCCGCCCGCGCCGTCGACGAGCGTGATGCGGGCGAAGCCATGGATGTTCTTTGCCTGACGCAGGGCACGGAGGAGATCGTCGCGCGCCTGGACATCACCAGTTGCGTGCCAGTCCCGCAGGACATTGCGCAACAGCAGGTTCTGCGCGACCGCTTCGGAATCGGCGCGCCGCTCGGTCAGCCACTGCGAAAGTCCGGTTACTTTGAGGCGCGCCACGGCGTGGAGGTCTTCGAGCCCACGCTGGCGCAACGAGTCGAGCTGGCTGCGATAGCTGATGAAGGCAACGAGGGCCACTGCCACGATCAAGGCAGCGACGGCGGTCAACTCCACGGCCGGTGATCGACGCCGGGCGATCTCGGGTTTGGGCACATTTTCGCCGGGCAGGAAACGCAACGTCAGCAGGAGGAGCGTCGACGTGACGGCAACGAAACCCAGGCCCTTGATCGTGCTAAAGGCCTTGCTGAGCTCCGGGTCGACAAAGCCGCCAAGCAGGTTGTCGGAGGCCAGAATCCACAGACTGGCCCCTATTGCATAGGCTGCTGTGATGATCAGGGTGAGGCGCAGGCGCTTGTCCAGCTTCATGGTCCGGCAAAGGCTAGCGGACGCCTGTAAAAATCGCGTTAAAGGTTTGAATTCCCAGCAAGGGTCGAAAGAGCTGTCAGCTGCGCTCGGCGTTGGGCAGGCGGCCGAAGCGCTGGCGATAGAGCTGGGCGAAATGCGACGGGGACCCGAAACCGCAGGAAAGGGCGATCTCGGTCACCGGCAGGGTGGTCTGCGAGAGCAGGCGCCTTGCGTGATCAAGACGCAGATCGCGGTGATAGGCCGTGGGGGTGCGGCCCAACTGACCGCGGAATTGGCGCTCGAGTTGGCGTTGCGAGATGCCGAGGTCGGCCGCGAGGTCGGCCGGCGACAAAGCGCGGTCGAGCACGTTTTCCATCCGCTTTACCGCTTCGATCAGCACGGGCCTGGCACTGCCGAGGCGGTGGATGAGATCGCCGCGCTGATGTTCGGTGGGTGTCCTTGCCCCGCTATGAACGAACTGCTCGCCGACCGCTTTCGAGAAGGCGAGGCCCTGCTGGTCGGCGATGAGCCGCAGCATGAGATCGAGGGCGGCGATCGAGCCGCCGGAGGTGACGATGCCGCGATCGATGACGAAGAGCTCGTCGACCAGATCTAGGTCGGGATAGAGCTCGGCCAAGGCGCCGCGAAAATCCCAATGCACGGTGCAGCGATGGCCGGCAAGGAGCCCCGCGCGCGCCAGCACGAAGGTGCCGGTGGAGACGGCCCCCACATCCTTGCCGAGGCGGCGATGGCGCCGCAACCAGTTCAGGATGCCGGCATGGCGATATCGCTCGGCATGGAAGCCGGCGCAGACCAAAGCGAGGTCGAACGCGCTGTCGCGTACCTCGGCGATGGGACGGGTCATGAGCTCGATCCCCGCGCTGGAGCCGACCATGCCGCCTTCGCCCGAGAGCAGCGACCATTCGTAGAGCGGCTTGCCGGAGAGCCGGTTGGCGATGCGCAGTGGCTCGATGATCATCGAGAAGGAGGCAAGGGCGAAGTCCGGCACCAGCACGATGCCGATCCGCCTAGTGCCGACCTCGGTCATGGTTGAGGATTCAGCCGACCTGCTGCCAATGGCATTTGAGGTTGAGCTGCGAAGCCGTGTTGGCGATGGTCGCCATGCAGGTCGCGGCCTTGGCGGGCGGTACCGAGATCGCCATGCGCAGCAGGAAGCGGGCGCCGGAATCGGAGGGCACCGATTCCGAGTTCAAGCGCACGATGTTGGCACCGAATTTCGGCAGTGCCTCCGAAAGCCGCGCGACAAGGCCGGGACTGTCATCACCGGTGATCTCGACGCGGTGGGTGATATGCGCCTGCGCGTCATGGCTTTCGCGGTACTGGAAGGCCGAGACGGTGAGTTTGCCGTCCTTGAGGAGCGGCAGGGTGCGCAGCTCCTTTTCGATATCGGCAAGTGCTATGCCTTGCGGCAGCTTCGCCACCAGCGTGAATTCGGCGCCACCGCCCAGAACGGCGAAGGTGGTGTCGCCGAGATTGACGCCGAGGTCGAACAGGCGACCGGTCACTTCGGCGATGAGGCCGGGGTGATCCTCGCAGATGATGGAGATCAGGGCAGTGCCGCTCATGTCATCACTCCTCGGTCAAACGACGTTCTGTTCGCGGAGGGCCGCGCCGGTCAGCAGCCGGTCATAGCCGAAGCGGCGGAGATCCAGGCTGCGATATTGGCCGAAGGTCACCAGTTCGCTCAAGGCGCGGCCGATCGCCGGCGATTGCTGCAGGCCGTGGCCGGAAAAGCCGTTGGCGAGCAGGAAATTGTCATAGCCCGGCGCGAGGCCGACGATCACGTTCTGGTCGAACACATTGTAATCGTAATGGCCGGCCCAGGCGCGCACCAGTTTGATCGCCTCGAAGGACGGCACGCGATGGGCGAGCGTCGGCCATATCAGCTCCTCGAACAGGCGGTAGTCGAGTTCGAAATCGAAGCTGTCGGGATCGTCATGTTCCTCAGGGCTGACGCCGCAGATGAACTGCGTGCCTTCGGGGCGGAACCAGACGCCGCTGGGATCGATGGTGAGCGGCACGTTTTCGATCTCGTCGCGGCAATCGAATACATAGATGAAGCGCTTCCGGGAATGGACCGGTAGATCGACACCGGCCATGGCGGCGATGGTGCGGCCTTGCGTGCCAGCCGTGTTGATCGCGGCACCGCAGGCGATGCTCTCGCCAGAGGCGAGGGTGACGCCGGTGATGCGGCGATTGTCGCGGGTGAGGCCGGTTACCGTGTCGCTGATATAGGTCACACCCTGCGATCGCGCCTTGCGCTTGAAGGCCTGGAGCAGGCTGTAGGGATCGGTCCAGCCCTCGTTGACCGGGCCGAAGCTGCCGCCGGCAAGATCCGCGGCGTTGAGCCAGGGGAAGGACTCCTCAAGCTCGCGCGGATTGAGGAGCTGGGTCGCCGCCCCCAGCTCATGCTGCAGGCGCTGATTGTTGAGAAGCGTCTTGAGACCGGCGCCGGTCGCCAGGAACAGATAGCCGTTCTCGCGAAACTCGACGCCCGCGCCATCGTTGCCGACGCGCAGATGTTCGTCGGCGGCCTTGATGAAGGCCGCGCCGAAGGCGGAGATGAGCACGTTCTCGGCGGTCGAGAATTGCAGGCGGACACCGCCGGCCGAGCGGGGCGTCGCCGCCTCGGCATAGGTCGAATCCTTTTCGATGACGGCGATGGTGCCATTGAAATCGGGCTGCGCGCTGAGGAAATAGGCGGCCGAGGAACCGACCACCCCACCCCCGATGATGACGACGTCGAAGCTTTGCATTTTATGCGATCACGTTTGCTGGTGCCAATGCCGTAGGGGCTGCAAGCGCTCGGCGCCCGCATCCCCGATAACCCGCGCCCGTTATAAGGGCTGGCCCGGTGCGGGTCCACACCCCTTCATGGGATGGAATGACCGGTTTGACCTTGACGGGGCGGTACTTCGGCCTAGCTTAAGAAGATCAGGTGAATAGCATGAATTGGTCAGCGGTATGAGCAGGGCGTTTGTAAAAAGAGAATGACGATCAAGCGACGGAATTGCCGGAGCGGCCGCAAAGCCCGCATCCCAATTTCGTGACGGCGCACGGGCTCGATCTGCTCAACCAGCAGGAAGAGGCGCTGGAGGATCAGCGCAGCCGCCTGATGGCCGATGAGCAATTGCTCGACAAGGAGCAATTGCTCGTGGTCGAACGCGATCTGCGTTACGTGCAGGATCGCATCATCAAGGCGATCGTGGTCGATGTCGCGGCCCAGCCGCAGGACAGCGTCGATTTCGGCGCCACGGTCGATACGGTCGACGAGAATGACGTGAAGCGCCATTTCCAGATCGTCGGTGAGGACGAGGCCGATCCCACCGCGGGCAAGCTCTCCTGGGTGTCGCCCTTTGCGCTGGCGCTCAAGGATGCCAAGGTCGGCGATGTCGTGATCTGGAAGCGCCCGGTGGGCGACCTCGAGCTCGAGGTGACGCGGATTACCTATCCCAAGGGGTGATCCCATCCCCTGGTTGCCAAGCTTTCATGCGGCCACAAAAAAGCCCACCGCGCTGGGTGGGCGAGCTTGGAACGGCGACCTCTTTCTCATTTCCGAGGTCGCCGCTGTTCCGCTGAAGCAAAGCGCCGGCTAGACCTTAATCGTCGTGATGTTGACGCGGACTGCGACCATAGCCGCCACCCCGGTCGCCGCCGCCACGATCGCCATAGCCACCCCGGTCACCGCCGCCATAGCCGCCGCGGTCACCGCCGCCGAAATCGCGCCGGGCGCCGCCGCCATTGCCACCGCCGCCGAACGGACGACGCGGTGCTGCGGGACGTGCCGGTGCTGCTGTCGACGTGTCCAGGTTGATGACGCGGAGCACCTGGATCCCCTTGCGTCCCTGGCCGACCTCGCAGGTGATGGTCGAGCCTTCGGGGGCATCCTGCAGGCCGGCATCCTTCAACGCCGAAATATGCAGGAACACATCAGAAGAGCCGTCAGCCGGCGTAACGAAGCCGAAGCCCTTCTCCGGATTGAACCACTTAATCTTCCCCCTGAGCTCGCTACCGCCGGAGGACTGGTATTGGTCAGTCATGAGTGCGCTCTTGAAAATCAGGACCAGTGATTAGGCAATTCGCCACGACCGCCAATCGAGGATGAGCGGGTCATACCGAAAAGCCGCATTCAGAATGGGCTGGCGAAAACGGAAATGCAAGACTGGTAATACGCTTTCCGCCAGTTCTTGTTGCAGGATGTTAAGACACGCGCGGCGCGCGCCCGGCCATCGCCTGCGGCCTGCTCGGCGGCGCGATCGGCAGCGGCCCATTGAGCTGGCGGAGTGCGCCCGCGATGAGCGCACCGTCATAATGCTCCTGGTCAGCCGTGAAATAGCGCGGCAGCTGCCACCAGGGCAGTTGCATCCTGCGGTGGTGCAGGCGGTGCATGTTCATGTTGAGGAACAGGCGCTGCAACGGCCGGGGCAGAGAGAGGTTGTAGGCATAGTCGACCCGGTCGAGGGGCGTGCCGAAATGATAGACATTGTCGAGCAGCGAAACGAGCAGGCCGCGGCCCAGCAGGAAGCCGAGGAAGGCCGGCCAATAGGGACCCCAGGCGATGCCGCCGGCCAGGATCAGCGCCCAGGCGAGGAGCGCATCCTGGCGGATCTCGGCGATGCCCTTGGCCCCCCGCCAGGGCCTGCTCGGCCAGGGCGCGGAGACGCGGCATCGGTGGCTCGTCGCCGGCATAGAGGCTGGTCACCAGATACCCGACCCAGCGCCTTGGCAGGAGATAGAGGAGCGGGGTCAGCACCTCGACCACATAGAGGCCGCCCAGCAACTCGCCATAGAAGCGCAGCCGGGCCATGCCCCGGCTGGTCGAAGCCGGGTCATAGCTGTCCGGCCGGTCAAGCCGGTGCCGGTTGAAGCGGTGATGCATGAGATGGCCGAAGCGCAGCAGGCGGAAGGACGAGCCCCAGAGAATGGCGAGCAGGCGACCGGCGCGGCGGTTGCTGTCGGCACGGACCAGGAGCTGGCCGTGGATCGCCTCGTGAAGGGTCGCCCAATAGCCGTTGGCGATGAGGGCGAGGGGGAGGAGGCCCCAGATCCAGGCGCCCGAGACCAGATGGGTGAGGAGCGGCAGGGCGAAATAGGCAGCGAGGCTCGACCCGGCATAGAAGGCGAGGAGACCGCGGTTGAGGCGCTGATAGCGGACGGCGTCGGCCGGGTTTGATGCTATTTCCGTCATGACCTGTTGATGACGCAAGACGCCCGAACTGGCAACGTTCTTCGTCACTCTGAGGAGAGGATCGGCTGATGGTGACGAAATGGTGGGTGCTGGCATATGCCCTGCTGCCGGGTACCGTCCTGGCGGAGGAGGCGCACCCGCACCCCGAACTGGTCCGCACCTATTATGATTACGGGGTGGCGGAATATTGCGGGCTGGTCGATGCGCCGGTCCACAATGGCTATGCGCTGCTCCGTAACGACCAGCTGGCGCGCGGCAAGGTCGGGCGCGAGGACGACCGCTTGGCCAGGCTCGCCGCCATCACGGCGGTCGATTACGCGTATCAGGATCATGGCCTGTCCGGGAACAAGACCTGGTGCCGGACCGAGGGCGCCGCGGCGGTCGAGCGGTTCACGGTCTATTTCCGGACCCGGCAGCTGCCGTGAAGTGATGGGGTGGGAGTCACCGTTACTTTGCTTGAATTTCAAGTCATTGCGGCGTAACGCTGCGAAGTGAGTTTGCCGTGTCGCGTCTGTTGCCGGGGGTTGCCAAGATGGTTTGGGGTCTCGTGATCGGTCTGGCCATCGCTTATGTGGCCGTGCTCGTCCTGCTGTTCACCGTTCAGCGCAGGATCATCTTCAACCCGGGCATGAGCCAGGCCGATCTGGTGGCGTCGGCGGCACCGGCCGGCATGCATGCGGTCGACCTCATGGCGGCGGACGGCATCACTGTCACCTCCTGGTATCTGCCACCGACCCGCGCGGATGGACGGGTCATCGCCTATTTCCATGGCAATGCCGGCCATCGCGGCGACCGGGTCGCGCGCATCCTGCCCTATGCGGCGGAAGGCTATGGCGCATTGCTGGTGGGCTATCGCGGCTATGGCGGCAATCCCGGCGAACCCACCGAAGATGGCCTCTATGCCGATGGGCGCGCGGCGCTTGATTTTCTGCAGAAACAAGGCGTTGAGGATGATCAGCTCATCCTGTTCGGCGAGTCCCTGGGCGCTGCCGTGGCGACCCAGATGGCGACCGAGCGGCCGGCCCTGGCGCTCATCCTGGAAGCGCCCTTCGCCTCGATTCTCCATTCGGCCAGGCAGCGCTACAAGTTCTTCATCTTCGACTGGCTGGTGCGGGACAAGTTCGACAACCTCGCCAAGATCGTGAAGATCGAAAAGCCGCTGCTGCTCATCCATGGAGATCTCGACCGCACCACCCCGGCGCATTTCGGCCACCGCCTGTTCGCCGCCGCCAAGGAACCCAAGCAGGGATTCTTCCCGACAGCCGCCGGCCATAACGACCTCATGCATCACGGCATGCCGGCGCGGGTGCTGGCGTTTCTGGCGAATCTTTAGGGCGCGCCGAAATAGGGCGTTCGTGCTGATGCCCCTCACCCCGACCCTCTCCCCGCAAGCGGGGCGAGGGAGTTTCGAGCCAGCTTCGTCTTTAGCCCCTCGCCCCTTTGGGGAGAGGGGTTGGGGTGAGGGGTATTGGCTGCAGCTTGGTCTTTTTCGCAGCCTTATGTGGATAAGTTTATCCACAGCCTGTATTGTCTGTGTGTGGTCTGATTTTATACTTGATAATCATATACTTGTATGTCTCTGCTTGTGGGTAAGTCCGGGAGAATAAAGACAGAACAAGCGTTGACGGAACGGCGCCGGAAGTGGTTAACTCATCCCTCGATTTTGCGCATGAGGATGGACGAAAAATGGCCCAGGTTGCCGCGATTTCCCAGCAGATCTGGGACATGAAATACCGGCTGAAGGCGCTGGACGGCGCCCCTGTGGACAAGACCATCGAGGATAGCTGGCGCCGGGTGGCGGAAGCCCTGGCCGAGGCGGAGGCGCCGGATGCGCGCGCCAAATGGTCGGACCAATTCTTCGAGGCCCTCAGCGATTTCAAGTTCCTACCGGCGGGGCGAATCCTGGCGGGTGCCGGCGCCAAGCGGACCGTGACCCTGTTCAACTGCTTCGTCATGGGGACCGTGCCGGACGATATGGGCGGCATCTTCACCCATCTCCGCGAAGCGGCGCTCACCATGCAGCAGGGCGGCGGGATCGGTTACGATTTCTCGACGCTCCGCCCCAAGGGTGCGCCGGTCAAGGGTGTGGGCGCCGATGCCTCCGGCCCGCTCTCCTTCATGGATGTCTGGGACGCGATGTGCCGGACGATCATGTCGGCCGGTCACCGGCGCGGTGCCATGATGGCGACCTTGCGCTGTGATCATCCTGATATTGAAGCATTTATTGACGCAAAGCAGGTCGCCGGCCGGCTGCGCATGTTCAACCTCTCGGTGCTCGTCAGTGACGCCTTCATGGCGGCGGTGAAGAACGATGAGCCGTGGGAGCTGAAGTTCAAGGACACAACCTACCGGGTCGTCCAGGCGCGCGAGCTGTGGGAGCGCATCATGCGCGCGACCTACGCCTATGCCGAGCCCGGCGTGATCTTCATCGACCGCATCAACCGGAAGAACAACCTCCATTACTGCGAGACGATCAGCGCCACCAATCCCTGCGGCGAGCAGCCCTTGCCGCCCTATGGCGCCTGCCTGCTGGGCTCGGTCAACCTCACCACGTTGATCTCGGATCCGTTCACGCCGGATGCCAAGCTCGACATGGCGGCGCTTGATCGGCTGGTGCGGATGTCGATCCGCATGATGGACAACACGATCGACGTCTCCAACTTCCCGCTCGAGGCGCAGGCCGCCGAGGCGAAGGCCAAGCGCCGCATCGGGCTTGGGGTCACGGGCTTGGCCGATGCCCTCATCATGTGCGAGGCGCGCTATGGGGCGCCCAAGGCGATCAAGCTTACCGAGACCTGGATGGCGGCCATCGCCCGCTCGGCCTATCTCGCCTCGACCGAGTTGGCACAGGAGAAGGGCGCCTTCCCGCTCTTCGACCGGGAGAAGTTCCTGGCCTCCGAGACGGTGAAGACCCTGGACCCCGACGTGCAGGCGGCGATCGCGAAGCACGGCATCCGCAACGCGCTCCTCACCTCGATCGCGCCCACGGGCACGATCTCGCTCTTTGCCGACAATGTCTCCTCGGGGCTGGAGCCGGTCTTCAGCTTCAAATACACCCGCCATGTTTTGATGCCGGACGGCACCCGCCAGGCGGAAGAGGTGACGGATTATGCGTATCGGCTGTTCCACCGCCTGCGCGGCGAGGACGCCCATCTGCCGGATTATTTCGTCGATGCCCAGTCCTTGAGCCCCCACGACCATGTCGTGATGCAGGCGACGGTCCAGAAGTATATCGACAGCTCGATCTCCAAGACCATCAACTGCCCGGTCGATTTGAATTTCGAGGAGTTCAAGAGCGTCTATCTGGAGGCCTATGAACTGGGCTGCAAGGGCTGCACCACCTACCGGCCGAACGACGTCACCGGCTCGGTCCTCGAGGTGAAGCCCAAGGAAGCGCCGAAGCCCCAGGTCGAGCTGCCGCTGGTCTCGCCGCGGTCCAGCCAGCAATCTGATGCCGTGCGCCTCGATGCGCCCAAGCCCCAGGACGTCTATGAGGCGGGCGGCGTCGTCTACATGACGCAGCCGCTGGACCGGCCGGAAGCCCTGCCGGGCGCTACCTACAAGGTGCGCTGGCCGGAAAGCGATCATGCCATCTACATCACAATCAACGACGTGATCCAGGATGGCAGACGTCGCCCGTTCGAGGTGTTCATCAATTCGAAGAACATGGAGCATTACGCCTGGACGGTCGGCCTCACGCGCATGATCTCGGCCGTGTTCCGCCGCGGCGGCGACATCTCCTTCGTGGTTGAGGAATTGAAGGCCGTGTTCGATCCCCGGGGCGGGTCCTGGGTGAACGGCCGCTATGTGCCCTCGCTCCTCGCCGCGATCGGCGAAGTGATCGAGCGGCATCTGATCGCCATCGGCTTCCTGCCCGACCCTGCGCAGGAGCGCGCCGAGCTCGAACACATGGTGGCCCGCAAGGTCGCCAACCTCGCCGACGGTCTCGGCAACGGCGATGCCGGCGGCCGCAAGCTGGCGCACTGCCCCAAATGCAACTCCCCCTCCCTCATCCGCCAGGAAGGCTGCGACATGTGCACTTCGTGCGGATATAGCAAGTGCGGGTGAGGGGGCTAGCTTAGCTCAGCTCCGAACTATTCTTTTCAAATCGCCTGCCATCCGGATCATTACATGGGCGTTGATTTTCGGACGGTGCATTTAATAGGCGATGGGCTGCGTTTTACGGCCAAAAGTGATATAGAGCGCTATGCTCCATTCCGATAAACACGGTGCACTACTCGTTGGGTCTGGGATCTCTATTCCAGCAGGGTATCCGTCAGTCCAGGCTCTGACGTCGATTGTACTTGCTGGTAACGGTGCATACAGAGACACGGACGAATGTTATTACATCAACCCCGACCGCCGTGAGACTTGCAAATACGTAAGTGAAGCGACAGCTATATTGAAACGATTGAAACAGACAATCGATCCTTCGCTTCAGCAGTATCAATATAGTGGAAGAGCAGCCAACTATGAAGACTTGGTATACGTCGCGCGTCAGCTTGGAGATTTCGCACTAGGCGAAATAGAGAATCCAGTTGTTGGCCCATTTTTACAGCAGGTTTTTGGTGCCGGCGGCCCATGGCAAGCAACCCACGGGCACGACGATTCTCTCGGCAGTTACATGCGGCAAACTGAAAATTATGTTCGCGATATTGTTTGGCGTTGCCTGCAAAAAGAAGCCGAAAGGACTGAACATCTAGAGGTGTTCCTGGCGGCACTTCAAGACAAGTCTGTGAGAGCCCTCGCTATCGGTACGCTAAATCACGACACTCACTTCGAGAACTACTTGGCTCATGCGGGAGTTCAGGTTTGGGATGGGTTTGGGCAAAATGAGAATGAAGTTAGGTATTGGTCAAGAACTGACATCGCTTTAGATGATAAAAGAGTCCCATTCATTAAGCTGCATGGTTCTATCGACTGGTTCGAATTTAGACCGGAAAGTGGTACAGCGTACTACGACGACAGGGTCGGCGTAGCCCTCACGAACGATATACAGCACACGCGCACGACGGATGGTCAACTGCAGCTACCGCTTCCTGGGCGACCTTTGATGCTCGTTGGTACTTTTAATAAGTATATTGATTATGCTACGGAGTTGTTTTCCACCGTTCATGCCCGATGGCGCGCAAGACTTGATGTCTCAGATCGCTTGGTGATCTGCGGATATGGCTTTGGCGACCGCGGCATAAACGCTCAAATCATTGAGTGGGTATACGGAAGTCGCGATCGAAAGCTATTGATCATGAACCCGGGCATAGAGGACCTTAAGAATCGTTGCCGGGGAGCGATTAGAAATAAATGGGACGGTTGGGTCGAGGACGGAATCCTAGAGACAATTGACTCCCCAGTACAGGATGCCGATTCCGCTTCTGTTTCTAGGTTCCTTAGCTCCTAATTTCTGGCAATCAACGCCGGCAGTACGTGCTCCAGCATGATTGCGGCCGGGGTTTTCCATTGGTCGGGCCGGTTGTAGGCGCCGCACAGGATCGCGATGACCAGCTTGCGGTCCGGGATCAGGATCAGGCGCTGGCCGCCATTGCCCATGGCGAAGCGGCGGGGGCCGTGGCCGTCGGTGGCATTGCGCAGATACCATTGATAGCCGTAGTCGACATCGTCGAAGCAGGGCACGCGCGGCGTGAAGGCTTGCGTGAGCCAAGCTGACGGCACGATCTCGCGACCGTCCCAACTTCCGTTCTGCAAGACCATTTGCCCGATGCGCGCAAGATCGCGCGGGGTGAGGCGCAGGCCCGAGGCGGCTGAATAGGCGCCGTCGCCGCCTGTTATCCAATCGGATGCGTCGATGCCGAGCGGTTCGAAGAGATGCGTTCGCGCGAAGTCATGCAAAGTGACGCCGCTGCCCTTCTCGATCAGACGACCTAATAGGGCCGAGGCGCCGCCGGAATAGATCCATCGCCGGCCCGGCGTATCGACAAAGGGCCGCTCCAGCACGAAGCGGTAGCGGTCCGGGGCTTGTTCCATGCCGATCTCGCTGTTGGCCGGGTCGGTATAGGGGAGATCCTCATTCCATTCCTGGCCCAGCGTCATGGTCAGCACGTGCTGCACCTTGAGCGCCGCGCGCTCTGGACCCTTCGCGAGATCGGGATATTCGGGAAACTGCGCAAGCAGCGGCGCTTCCGGCACCGGCGCTTCGCCCCGCGCCAGGGCGATGCCGTAGAGCAGTGCCACGACGGATTTGCTGACCGAGCGCAGGTCATGGATGGTCTCGGGCGCGAAGGCGACGCGACCCAATGGCTGTCCCCAGCGCTGATCCTCGCCCGCGACATAGCGTTCGAGGACCAGCTTGTTGTCAGCGAGGATGACCAGCCCATGGAGATCGGGCAGAGCGCCGGCGGCTATGGCGGCGTCCAGCTTGCCCGCAAAGCCGGAGCTGAAGCCGTGATCTTCGGGTCGCCCCATCTTCCAATCAAGGACATTGCGCGTCTCACTCCTTGACCGGCAGCCAGATTTCGAAGCCGCCCGATCCCGTCACGGGGTCGAAGCGGGCGTGGTAGCGTTCCTGCATCGGTGTGTCGGCGGCCTTCAGGCCGGAGGCGGGCAGCCATTGGTTCCAGATCGTGTGGCAGACATTGCGGATGTCGGAGACGTGGCCGTCATGCTGGAACACGGCATAGCGTTGTGCGGGCACGCGCAGGCGGAAGAATTCGGGCGGCTGGTCGGTGAACTCGGTCACCTCGACGCCGGCGATGTAGTCGAAATTGCCGGCATCGTCATAGGCGTGGCAGATGCCGTAGGCGGCACCTTTCACCATATGGGGGATGTTGCCCCAATAGGCATTGAAGCGCTGCCACAAGGCCGGAATGCCGCCCACCGTGTTGCTGTTGAATCTCTCGTTGAGGCCGGCGAAGAGGCGCGGCGGCTTGTCTTCGAAACGCGGGTCGGCGAGCGGGATGGTTTGGATTGCGTGCATGCGGATCGGCTCCAGGCATAAGAGGTCGTCGAGGGAGTGGCGGCTCCTGACCTCTTCCGGCGTCCCGCCGAAGAAGTCGCGGAACGCGCGCGTGAAGGCCTCGTGCGAGCCGTAGCCTGCCTCAAGCGCCACCGCCAGGATATCGGGCGCACCCGCAGCCAAGTTCCTCGCTGCCACCGTCAGGCGTCGGCCGCGCAGATAGCCGATGACGGAATGGCTGGTCGCGGCCGCGAAGGCGCGCGACAGGTGGAAGCGTGAGACGCCGCCATTCCGCGCGATGTCATCAAGGCTGATGCTGTCGGCGAAATGGCTTTCGATAAACCAGAGGGCTTTTTCAACAGGCTTCATGAGAACACTCGCATTGGCCGGATGCCCTTATGCCAAAGGGCGGCAATGTCCATTTGATCGATCTTGCGCATGGGGGCAGCGCAAGGTCCGGATAGCGGGTGGGCGGCCGACGCGTCAAATTGCGTGCGACACATGATCGGGAGATTGACCATGACCGCAAGCATCAAATTCGTATCCCTGCCGACCGAGACCGCGCGCGCCTTCCAGGCCGGCGGCGTCGACGCCAACGGGCAAGTGCCGGAACGGCATATTTCGGATGGCGACGGCATCCCGTGCCGGCATTGCCAGCAGGATGTGGCGGCGGGGGAGCCTTATCTCATATTGAATTATCGGCCGTTCCCGGCGCCGCAGCCTTATGCCGAGACCGGGCCGATCTTCCTTCATGCCGATGCCTGCCAACGCTATCCGGAAGTGGCCGAACTGCCACCGGTCGTCGCGGTCCGCAAGCTGTTCCTGCTGAAGGGCTATAACGCCGACGACCGCATCGTCTATGGCACCGGGACGTTGGTTTCGCCGGCAGAGATGCAGGAAGCGGCGGCCAGGATCCTGGCGCGGGACGACGTCGCCTATGTGCATGCGCGCTCCGGCACCAACAATTGCTATCAGTGCCGCATCGACCGCGCGTGAGGCTGCCTCAGGGCATATCGAGATTGGCGACATCGGCGCCGAAGAAGGCCTGCGGTTCGGAGGGTTTTGCCTGGAGTTCGGTCTCGCGTTCGATGACGCAGGCCTTGGTGCGGTCGTAGAGCTCGGCCCAGCTATAGACCCAGGTCCAGGAATCGAGCAGGCATTTGTCGAAGTAGGTATAGGTCTGGCTCGCATTGCAGCCGAAGGAAGTGCGGTCGGCCCGCGCCGCGGTGAGGATGATGCGGTTGGGCTGCGCCATGCCCTGTTCCAGGAACAGGCCGCTGAAGCAGGACGAGACGATGACGACGGTCGGCCGAACCCCGCAATGATTGTCGAGCCATTGGTCGAGCACGCTGGGCGGCAGCACACCGCCGCTGCCGCCGGCCTGGGAGAGATAGAAGCCGTCCTCGCGCCCGTGGGATGTCATGAATACCAGGCATTTTTCCTGCTGCGACGGCGTGACATAGCCAAGGGCCGCGTCGATCGGCCCGACATCGGCGATATCCTCCGCTGAAGGAGCGGTGGCGGGGTCCGAGGTCAGGCGGCGCACATTCACATCGTCCTTGCGTTCGAGGATGCTGAAGAAGCGCCGCGTCGCGTTGTCGAACACCTTGATGGAATTGTCGCCAGCGATGAACAAGGCACCCCAGGCAGCGGGCTTCTTGGGTGCCGCCGGTTGCGCGGGGAGAGCGGCCGCTTGCGGCGCCGGGGCGGGGGCTGCAACGGCAGGCGCGCTGGGGGCCGCGGCAATTTCGGGGGCGGGTTGCGCCTGGACCTCATCCTCCTCGGGCAGCGCTGTCGCGGTGCCGGGCAACGATCCAGCACACGCGGTGAGCGAGAGGGCGAGCAGCAGGGCGGCGGCGATCCGGGTCGGGGTCGAAATTGTCATAACGTCCTTCATCACAAATGCAGTGCTGCCGCGATGGCCTTCACGCCGGGAAGGATCCTGGCATCGGGCACCGCGGCGTAACCGAACATCAGGCCCTGGGGCGAGATGCCGGAACCCTTGCGGTCGTCGGCCACATCATAGGCGGAGAGCGGCGACACCGTCACGCCCACGGCGGCGATTTTTTCGGCGATTTTCGCATCGCCCTGGCGACGCAAGGCGGGGTCGGCCAGCTGGCCCACCAGATGGAGGCCGGCGGCATCGGGGCGCAGCACGATCCGGCCGCCGAAATGAGCCTCCGTCGCGCGCAGCAGCAATTGCTGGCGCCGGGCATAGCGCTTGCGCATGCGGCGGACATGGGCGGCGAGATGGCCGCTCTTGAAGAATTCAGCCAGCACCGGCTGGGTCGCCATGGCGGGCTGGTCGTCCACCACGGCGCGGGCGCTGCGGAAGGCCTGGGACAAGGCCCGCGGCGCCACCAGATAGCCGACGCGCAAGGACGGGAAGAGCAGCTTCGAGAGCGTGCCCACATAGATGACGCGGCCATCCTCGTCGAGGCTGCGGAGGGCCGCCAAGGGCCGTCCAGCATAGCGGAACTCGCTGTCGTAATCATCCTCCAGCACCCAGGCCTTGGCGTCGCGCGCCCAGGCGAGGAGGGCGAGGCGGCGCTGCAGCGACATCACGACACCCAGCGGATATTGATGCGAGGGAGCGACACAGGCGATGCGCGCATCCTTGGCCGCACGAAGGCCCGCCGCGACGTCGAGCCCTTCCGCATCGACCGGGACATGGACCAGTCTGCCGCCGGCCGCCCCGATGGCCGCACCGATGCCGGGAAAGCCCGGCCGCTCGACCCAGACCTTGTCGCCGGGATCGAGCAGCAGGCGGCAGGTGAGGTCGACCGCCTGGCGGATGCCGCTCACGATCAAGACATCCTCGGCCGCGCAATCGATGCCGCGCGCCTGGCGGAGGAAATCGGCGATGGCGGCACGCAGCGGCGGATAGCCGCCGGGATCGCCGCCCTCGATGATGCTGCGCGGCGGTTGGCGCCAGGTCTTGGCGAGGAGGCGCGACCAGAGGGCGAAGGGGAAGTCGCTGCTGTCGACCCAGCCCGGGGCAAAGCACGGATAGTGGGGGGAGGCCTGGGGACGTGTGCTGCCGCGCGGGGCATGGAGCAGGATGGCACTGCGCCGGGCGAGTTGCGGCGGTGCCGCGCGGCCCTGGCGCTGAGGGCGCGCATTTTCCGGCGTAAGATCGGGGAGATCGCCCGCCACATAGGTGCCGGAACCACCGCGCATCACGAGATAGCCCTCGCTCAGCAATTGCTCGAAGGCGCCCAGCACGGTGTTGCGGGAAATGCCCAGCTCGTCGGCCAAAGCCCGGCTGGCCGGCAGCCGGTCGCCCGGCCGAAGGCGCCCGCCCAGGATCGCCTGCCGCAGCTCGGCATAAAGCTGGCGGAACAGTGGTTCGGGGGCGGTGGGGTCGAGGGCGATGTCGAGCAGCGAGCCTAATCCGGCCGGGCGCGGCATGGGGGTTACTCCAAAGTGGACCCACACTTTAGACGATTTCGGATCTTTTGATAGATCCGCCTTGGGGCGATAGTCGGAGCCAGCAGCAACCAGACGATGCAGAGCGAGATCAGCCATGCCCGATGACTCAAAGCCAGCGAGCTTCACGCCCACCAGCCGCAGCAAGGTGAAGCGCCTCCATGAGCGCGGCAAATATGACGAGGCGACGATCTTTCCGATCCTCGATGCGGCGTTCATCGCCCATATCGCCTATGTGATCGACGGCCAGCCCTTCGTGACGCCGACCGCCTTCTGGCGCCAGGGCCGCACACTCTATTGGCATGGGTCGGCGGCGAGCCGCATGCTGCGCTTCCAGGAAGCGGGTGTACCGGCCTGCGTGGCGGTGACGCATCTCGACGGTCTGGTGCTGGCACGCTCGGGCTTTCATCATTCGATCAACTGTCGCTCGGTCATGGCGTTCGGTGTGGCGAAACTGGTCGACGACCCTCGGGAGGAATCCGATCAGCTCGATCTCTTCGTGGACCGGCTCTATCCCGGCCGCCGCGCCGAGATCCGCCCCAATGAGAAGCAGGAGCTGAAGGGCACCACTGTGATCGCGATGGAAATCGAGGAAGCCTCGGCCAAGACCCGTTCCGGCCCGCCCAAGGATGATGAACCCGATTACGCGCTGGATGTCTGGGCGGGTGTCATCCCGATTCATCAGGTGGTTGGGGAAGCGGTTGCCGATCCGCTGTTGAAGGCGGGTGTCGGATTTCCGAAAGGCCTCGGCGGTTATGCACCGGGGGCGCGGTTCGATGAGTTGCTGACGGCGAATTTGGCGGGGTAACTCGGTCGTCATCCTCCGCGAAGGCGGAGGACCCACGAGTTACTTTATTTATGCGGCGACAAACTCGTGGGTGGTCCGCCTTCGCGGACCATGACGATGAGTGAAAAGCTAGCGACCAACCCCGCGATATTCCGACATCGGCACCGGGGCCGGTGTGCTCAGCAGCTTGTCGATGTGGTAGCCCTGGAACATGCCGAAGCCGAGATCGCGGCCGGTGAGATAGCCGTCTTCGTCATCGACGCGGGCCAGCGCCAGCACGATGCCGGATTGGCGCAGCCGGTCGAAATGCGCGCGCCGGCGCAGCAGTTCGGGGCCGAGGCCCGGCTGCCAGAACACCTTGATCATGTTCGGGTTCAATTGCGAGAGGTCGATCACGTTGATGATCGAGGGCAGCAACCCATCGACGGCGACGGTGCCGCCGCGGCCCTGGATGAGATCGCGCGCCGCCAGGAACTCGTTGAAGTTCTGCATGATGTCGCCGATGCGGAACTCGAAATTGAAGCGGCGCAGCGAATTCAGCGACCGCTTCTCGAAGGTCTCAAAATCGCTTGAGAACACGCTCTCGATATTGATGTTGAGCGAGGCGCGCTGTTCGGGGCGCTTGATGCCCTCGATCGCTTTCAGGATGATGCGGTCGAGCGTCACCGTCATCTGGTTGAAGACGTTCTTGTTGTGGCGCATGTCGACGCCGACCAGCAGGTGCTGGCGCAAGGCCGCCATGCTGGCGAAGAACTCGCTCATCACCGGGTGGAGAGGCTTGCCCTCCTCATGGATCGCGATCTGCTGGCTCCTGAGGAACAGATCGGCAAAGCGCGCATCGCCCAGCTGCTTGTAGGCGCTCTCGATCCTGGTGATGTGTTCGAGCAGCAGCATGTCCATCATGTGCGAAACTTGATCGACATTGGCGGCTTGCGCCGCGAGACGGCGCACGAGATCGAGGGCGCGCGGCCGGTCGCGCCGGAGATCGATGATCTGGGTGATGCGGTTGACGTCGACGGCGCCGAAATAATCCGGCAATTGCCGGCCGATCATGCGCAGCAATTGCAGCTTGGTGTCGGAGAGGATGCCGGACACCAGCACCTCCTGATCCGCCACCGTCATCACCAGGCTGGCAAGGCTGAGGCGATAGAGCCGGCAGCCGCGGCCCGAGAAATACTCGTCGAGCCGGTCGGCGAAGGCTTTCAGGAACTCGATCCCCTCCTTGGTGCGGGTGAATTCCTCGAGGTTGAGGACGAGCACATAGGGCACCATGCCGCGGTTGATCGGCGGGTTGGAAATCCAGTCGACGAGTTCGTCGATCTCATTCATGGCGCGGCTACCTGTGCTTGTGTTGGCGGGAAGTATGGGGCCGCTTTCCGAGTCGTCAAGCGCGCCATCTTGTCCGCGAAAATCATGGCGTCAGTTCGACCATGGGTGGTGCGAGGAGAGCCGGATCCAATCGGATCTCGTTCCAGTTGAGGCCCCAATGGAGATGCGGCCCGGTGGCACGGCCGGTCTTGCCGACGGCGCCGATCATGTCGCCCTGGCGCAGCTCCTGGCCGGGTACCACATCGACGCGGGAGAGATGCAGATAGCTCGAATAGAGCCCGAGGCCATGGTCGATGATCACGGTCCCGCCGGTGAGATAAAAGCCGGTCTCGGCAAGCCGCACCATGCCGTCGGCAGGCGCCACGACGGGCGCACCTTCAGGGGCGGCGATGTCGGTGCCGAAATGCGGCGCCTTGGGCACGCCATTGAGGATGCGCTGGCTGCCATAGACGCCGCTGATCGGGCCGGTTGCAGGCCAGATGAAATCCATGAGGAAGTCGCGGCGCTGCGACGGGTTGGCGCGCGCGGCCTTGACCTTGGCCTGGTCGGCCTTGATGCGCGCTTCGGTCGCCGGGTCGGGCGTCACCATGTTCTGGTCCAGCTTGTCGATGCGCTGAACCTCATAGTCGCGCGGGGCGATGCTCAGCATCTGCTGCTCGGGCTTGCCGTCGGCGTGGATGATGGTGAGTTGAGCTTCAGGTCCCTGGTCGCGGCCAAAGCCGATCACGAAGCGGCCGTCGGGTGCCACCTCGACCGGCGTCTCGCCCAGCAGCACGGTGGCACCGGGTTCGACCTCGCCGATGACAAAGCCGCCGGGGACGAGATGGCCTTTGAGGTCTATTGCCGAGGCCGGTGTCGCCGAGGCCAACAGCGCAAACAAGATCGTCACAGCGCGCAGGTTCACAGCAACGATCCTTGCGGGGCAGCGGGTGGGGTTTGGCGCTTCTTCGGCTTTTCAGGCGCTGTGCTACCCGCCACGGCATCGACCGAGCCGTCGCGGAACTGCACGGTGAGCGTGTCGCCTGCACTGACGGCGGCAGCGGTCAACACGGGCTTGCCGGCGGCATCGCGCACCAACGCGAAGCCGCGCTCCAGCACCTTTTCGTAGGAATAGCTGTCGAGCAGTTGCCCCAGATGATCGAGCGAGGTGCGTTTCCGTGTCATGAGGTCGCTGAGGAGGCGCGGGGCGAGGCCGCCCGCGACTCGTTCGAGACCACGATGGTTGCGCTCAAGGCTGAGATGGAAGGCAGCGCCCAATCTGTTGGCGGCAAGATCGATGGCGCTGCGTGCCTCGGCCAGTTGCTGGTGCGGTGTCTTCAATTCGGCGCGGAGTTGCGCCAAGCGGTCGGCGCGGCGGCGGAAATAGGGCAGGCGCGCATTGGCCCAGCGTTCCAGCCAGCCGTCGAGCGATTGCGCCTTCTCCTGGATGAGGCGCATCGGTTTCGGGAATGCCGCGCGACAAGCCTTCAAGTGTCAGGCGCGCTTCGCCGAGGCGGCGGTTCATGCCGATTGAAAGCCGCTGGCCGATCTCGCCCAGCTGCGTCATGAGTTCTGAGCGGACCGGCACCGCCATCTCGGCCGCGGCCGTCGGCGTGGGCGCGCGGCGGTCAGAGGCGAAGTCGATGAGCGTCGTATCCGTCTCATGCCCCACGGCGGAGATGAGCGGGATCGAGCTTTCGGCGGCGGCGCGGACGACGCTCTCCTCGTTGAAGGCCATCAGATCCTCGATGCTGCCGCCACCGCGCGCCACGATGAGGAGATCGGGGCGCGGCACGCTGCCGCCCACCTCCAGCGCGTTGAAGCCGCGAATGGCGGCGGCGATCTGTGTAGCAGCCCCTTCGCCCTGCACCAGCACCGGCCAGACCAGCACGTGGCGCGGGAAACGATCAGCGAGGCGGTGGAGGATATCGCGGATGACGGCGCCGGTGGGCGAGGTGACGACGCCGATCACGGCGGGGAGGGTCGGCAGGGCGCGCTTCCGTGCCGGGTCGAACAATCCTTCGGCGGCGAGCTTCTTCTTGCGCTCCTCGATCATGCGCAGGAGGGCACCGATGCCACCGAGCTCCAGCCGCTCGATCACCAGTTGGTATTCGGAGCGGTCGCCATAGGTGGTGATGCGGCCGGTGGCGATCACTTCCATGCCGTCTTCGGGAATGATGCCGAGGCGCGCGGCATTGCCCTTCCAGCAGACGGATTTCAGGGCCGCGTTCTCGTCCTTCAGCATCAGATAGAGATGGCCCGAGGCGGCGCGCTTGAAGCCGGAAATCTCGCCCTTCACCCGTACGCGGTCGAAGCGGCCCTCCAGCGTGCGCTTGATGGCCTGCGAAAGCTCGCTGACGGTGATTTCCGCCGCATTGTGGCCGGTGCCGGGGAGGCCGGCCGGCCCGTCCAGGGGATCCGAATCGATATCTGTCATGATGAACTATTCTATGGTATCGCAGGCGCCATAAGATAAGCGAAATTGGATTGAAATCGATGCGTATTCTGGTGGTGGGGTCGGGCGGTCGCGAACACGCCCTTTGCTGGAAAATCGCGGCCTCGCCGCTGTGCGACAAGATCTATTGCGCGCCGGGCAATGCCGGGATCGCGAAGGACGCCGAATGTGTCCCCATCAACGCTGAGGATATCCCGGCCCTGGTGACCTTCGCCAAGGCGCAGAAGATAGACTTCGTGGTGGTAGGGCCGGAAGGTCCGCTGGTGATAGGCCTCGCCGATGCGCTGGAAGAGGCCGGCATCGCGACCTTCGGGCCTAGCGCCTTGGCTGCCGCGCTGGAAGGCTCCAAGGGGTTCATGAAGGATATTGCCGCCAAGTACCATGTCCCCACCGCAGCCTATCGGCGCTTCCGCGAGGCGGATGCGGCGAAGGCGTTCGCAGCGAGCCTGCCGACGCCGGTCGTGGTGAAGGCGGATGGGCTTGCCGCCGGCAAGGGCGTCGTCATCGCCCAGACACATGGCGAGGCGAATGCCGCCATCGATGCGATGATGCTCGATCGTCAGTTCGGCGAGGCGGGGGCGGAGCTGGTGGTGGAAGAATTCATGACCGGCGAGGAGCTGTCCTTCTTCGCACTCTGCGACGGTACGCATGCGGTGCCCTTGGCATCGGCCCAGGATCACAAGCAGGTGGGCGATGGCGATACCGGTCCCAATACCGGCGGCATGGGCGCCTATTCGCCGGCACCGGTTTCGACGCCGGAGATCGAGCGGCGCATCATGGCGGAGATCATCCTGCCGACCGTGGCCGGCATGGCCAAGGAAGGGCGGCCGTTCAAGGGTGTGCTGTTTGCCGGCATCATGGTGACCAAAGACGGCCCGAAGCTCATCGAGTTCAACTGCCGCTTCGGCGATCCGGAATGCGAGGTGCTGATGTTGCGCCTGAGATCCGATCTGCTGCCGGCTTTGATGGCGGCGCGCGACGGGGGCCTGAAGAATTTCGACCTGCGCTGGTTCGATGCGGCTGCGGTCACCGTGGTGATGGCGGCCAAGGGCTATCCGGGGAAACCCGAAACCGGCACGGTCATCCGTAATCTTGATGCGGCGGCGAAGCTTGCCGACGTGGCCGTGTTCCATGCCGGCACCAAACGCAATGAGGCGGGCGAGATCGTCGCTTCCGGCGGGCGCGTGCTCGCAGTCTCGGCCATGGGCAAGGACGTCAAGCTTGCCCAGCAGCGCGCCTATCAGGCGGTCGATGCGATCGACTGGCCGGGCGGCTTCTGCCGCCGCGACATTGCCCACCGCGCCATCGCGCGATCCTGAAGGAGAGTTCGGATGTTCAAGCTGCGTTACTCATCGACCAGCCCGTTCGTGCGCAAGGTGCGCGTGGTGGCCATCGAGACCGGGCAGGACAAGTCGATTGAGTTGTTGAAGACGGTCACGGCCGATCCCACCTGCGATATCGGCAAGGACAATCCGCTCAATAAGGTGCCGGCTTTGGTGCTGGAGGATGGCTCGTCGCTTTATGACTCGCATGTCATCTGCGAGTTCCTGGATTCGCGCCATGACGGGGTGAAGATGTTCCCGGCCACCGGCCCCGCCCGCTGGAATGCGCTCCGGCGCGAGGCGCTGGCGAATGGCATGGCCGATGCGGGTGTGCTGCGCATGATGGAAATCCGCCGGCCGGCCGGTGAACAATCGCCGGCCTGGATCCAGCGCCAGAAGCTGAAGATGGAGCAAGGGTTGGATGCCCTGGAGCAGGAGGCGCATCACTTTGCCCCCGTGCTCGATATCGGCCTCCTCACCATCGCGATCGTGCTCGATTATTTCGACTTCCGCTTCGGCGCCGAACCCTGGCGCGACAAGCACCCGACGCTCGCCAAATGGCATAAGGACATTTCGGCGCGGCCGTCATTGAAGAACACGCTGCCGTTCGAGTGATGGCATACCAATGACCCTCGCCCCCTTTGGGGGAGAGGGTAGGGTGAGGGGGTGGTTGGGGCAGAGCCGGTGTAGCGCCCCTCACCCCGACCCTCTCCCCGCTATCGCGGGGCGAGGGAGTTTCATCGAGAGTCAGCGCTTCATATAAAGGTCGCGGGCGGCCAGCACCGCGCCGCCGACGATGGCGAGGCAGCCGAGCAGGATGGCGAGGCTGGCTGTGGCCTTGCCGGTGAGGATGAGGAGCAGGGTCGAGATGAGCGGCGAGGCGTAGGAGATGGCGCCCAGCGCCTTGATGTCGCCCTTCTTGACGCCGTAGTCCCAGACGAAGAAGGCGGCACCAACTGGCCCCAGGCCCAGCGCCAGGATGGCCAGCCATTCCCACTGATCGGCCGGCCACACGGTCGTTTCAACCAGGAGATGGCTGATGAAGCCGAGGAGGGCGGTGACGCCGCAGAAGGCACCGACGAGATCGGTGGGCGCCGAGCCGAAGCGGCGCGAGAGCACGGAATAGATCGACCAGGTGAAGGCGCAGGCCAGGGCCGCGCCATAGCCCAGCGCACTGCCGATGGGTTGCGTCGGGTCAGTGCTGCCGTCCTGGTCGCGGTAGACCAGCAGGATGACGGCACCACCCATGCCGATGAGGGCGCCTACGACATGTTGCCAGTAGAGCTTCTCGCCGGGCAGCAGGGCGGAGAACAACACGATGAGCAGCGGCCACAGATAGGCGATGAGGCTGGCCTCGACCGCCGGCGCATGATCGAGCGCCACGAAATAGAACAGGTGATAGAGGAAAAGGCCGCCGATGCCGAGCGCATAGACCGGCCAGGGCTGGCGCAGAAAGGCAAAAGCGCTGCGGCCCTTCACCGCTGCATCGCGCAGCCATTTCATCCCTGCGAACAGGAAGGCGATGGCGAAGGTCATCGCCATCAGTTGGAACGGCGGGACGGCGCCGGTTGACGAGGTGAACAGCGCAAGGGTCGCCCAGAGGAGGACGGCAATGGCCCCGATCAGGGTGGCGCGGCGGATGGCGGAGGAGGGGCGGGCGGCGGCGATGTCGGTCATGGGCAGACCCTATCGCAAGCCTTCCCAGACTCGTCAAGTGGGGGACGTCAAGCGGGGGAATCTTCCGCTTGTCAGACCTTGGGGGCGAGGAAGACGATCAGCAGCCAGTTGCCGAGCACGATCGACGCCATCATGAAGAACAGCAGCACATAGCGATGGATGTTGCGCTCGCGGTCGGTGACGACGCCGCGGATCTGGCGGGCCAGGTTGGAGAGGCGCGCCGAGATGAGGTTGAGCTTCTCGCGCTCGGCATTCTGCCAGAACTGATAGATGATGAGTGAATAGATAGCGCCCGCCGACAGCACCAGGCTGATGATCAGGGACAGCTTGAACAGGAAGCCGGTCTTCGAGGCATAGTCGCCGACCACGCCGAGCAGCACGAAGAGGCCGAGCGTGCCCAGCAACGTGCCCCATTGCTGGTGCTTGGCGAAGCGGATCTGGTCGGTCGAGGCGCTGTAGAGCGCCAGCATTTCGGCATGGGTGCGCTCGTCGAGTTCGCTTGGCTCGACGGTGAGGAGTTCTTCGCCCTCGCTCTCGGGCGCTGCTTCCTTGGGGGCTTTCGCCATGTCAGTTGCTTTCCAAAACCATGGCCCAGTCTAGGCCGGCAGTGGTTAACAACCCGTAGATACGCGAAAAACCGGCCAAGTCGGCCGGTTTTCCTTGTCGAATCAATCGGTTGTTGGAGAGGCGTTTTGCCTCAATACATATGTTGCCCGCCATTGATCGAGAGGGTCGAGCCGGTAATGAAGCCGGCATCGTCGGCCACCAGGAACAGGACCCCCCGCGCAATCTCGGACGCCTGACCCAGGCGGCCAACCGGGATCTTGGCGACAATCTTCTCCAGCACCTGCGGCGGCACGGCGCGCACCATATCGGTGTCAATATAGCCGGGGGCGATCGCATTGACGGTGATGTTCTTGGCGGCCCCTTCTTGGGCCAGGGCCTTGGTGAAGCCGTGGATGCCGGACTTCGCGGCGGCATAGTTGACCTGACCGTACTGCCCGGCCTGGCCGTTGATCGAGCCGATATTGACGATGCGGCCGAAACCCCGCTCACGCATGCTGTCAATGACCGAGCGGCACATGTTGAAGCAGGAGGAGAGGTTGGTATGAATGACCGCCTCCCACTGTTCCGGCGTCATCTTGTGGAGTGTGCCGTCGCGGGTGATGCCGGCATTGTTGACCACCACGTCGACGGGCCCAAGATCGGCGGTGATCTTGGCAATGCCGTCCTTCACTTGGCGGAAATCGGAGACGTCGATCTTGTAGGCCGGAATGCCGGTCTCATGGGTGAAGGCCTTTGCCTTGGCCTCGTCGCCGCCATAGACGGCCGCCACCTTGTAGCCGGCCTTCTTCCACGCAAGGCAGATCGCCCTCACCGATGCCGCGCGTTCCGCCGGTCACCACCGCCACTCGATTCATGTAATCCTCCCAGGTTCGTTTTTTTGTTTGGTGTTTGTAGCTCCTCCCCCCTTCAGGGGGGAGGTCGGGAGGGGGGCCGTCACAGATCCGGTCTGGCAGGCCCCCACCCTAACCCTCCCCCTGAAGGTGGAGGGGACTTAGAGCATTATCTCTCCACGCACATGGCAATGCCCATGCCGCCGCCGATGCACAAAGTGGCAAGGCCTTTCTTCGCATTCCGCTTCTGCATTTCATGGAGCAGGGTCACCAGCACGCGGGCACCCGAGGCGCCGATGGGATGGCCAAGCGCAATGGCACCACCATTCACGTTGACCTTCGAAATATCCCAGCCGAGTTCCTTGTTGACGGCGCAGGCTTGCGCGGCGAAGGCCTCGTTGGCTTCGATGAGGTCGAGGTCGCTGGCCTTCCAGCCGGCCTTGGCGAGCGCTGCCTTGCTGGCGGGGATAGGCCCCGAACCCATGATCGCGGGATCGACGCCGGCGGTGGCCCAGCTCACGATGCGGGCCAAGGGGTGAGCCCACGCTTCGAGGCTTCGGCGGCCGACATCAGCACGGTCGCTGCCGCACCATCATTGAGGCCGGAGGCATTGCCTGCGGTGACGGTGCCGCCATCGCTGCGCACGAAAGCCGGGCGGAGCTTGGCGAGGCTTTCGGCGGTCGTGCCGTGCTTGGGGTATTCGTCCTCAGTCACCACTACATCGCCCTTGCGGCCGGCGATGGTGACGGCGGTGATCTCGTCCTTGAACTTGCCTGCCTTCATCGCGGCCTCGGCCTTCTGCTGGGAGCCGGCGGCGAAGGCATCCTGCTGGTCGCGGGTGATCTGCCATTTCTGCGCCACGTTCTCGGCCGTGTTGCCCATGTGATAGCCGTTGAAGGCATCCCACAACCCGTCCTTGATCATCGTGTCGATGAGCTCGGCATTGCCCATCTTGGTGCCGTTGCGCATGTGAACGGCGTGCGGCGCCTGGCTCATGCTCTCCTGCCCGCCCGCGATGACGATGCTGGAATCACCGGCAAGGATCGCCTGATAGCCCAGCGCCACGGCGCGAAGGCCCGAGCCGCAGAGCTGGTTGATGCCGTAAGCGGTCTTCTCCTGCGGAATGCCGGCGGCGATCGCCGCTTGCCTTGCCGGGTTCTGGCCGGCGCCGGCGGCCAGCACCTGGCCCAGGATCACCTCGTCGATCTCGCCGGCCGCGACCTTGGAGCGCGCCAGCAGATCCTTGATCACCGCCACACCCAGCACATGCGCCGGCACGGAGGACAGCGCCCCGTTGAAGGCCCCGATCGCGGTGCGGGAAGCGGCGGTAATGACAACGTCTGTTTGGCTGGCCATGGGTTCATCCTCCGGTGGTGTGGTTTCTGGCTTTGTTGCAGTGCAACGTGAACCCTAAGGGATCGGGCCGCCTCGCCGCAAGCCTACTTTCGTCCTGCCATCGGAAAGGCGAAAGGGGGCAAGGTCAAGCGACATATTGGCGCGTTGTACAGCGGTATAAGCCATCCGACGCGGTCGGCCCGGCGGGTGGGCAAGCCGGTTTGGCGTGACGGGGCGGGTGGTTGCAGATAATCTTGTGCCCACGCGCAATTGTCGCAAGAGGGGAAATGATGACTCGCCGGGAGGCTCTGTTGCGCTTGACGGCCGTGGCCACGCTGATGGCGGGCCCCGCCCCCGCTTGGGCTGTGGAGCCGGTGATCAGCAATGAGGCATGGCTCCGCCAGTTCTATGAACGGCAATTGCAGGCGCGTGACCGGCAATCGGCCGACCCGGCGGTGGCGGCTGCCGCCTTCGAGGCTTTCCGGCAGAGCCTTGCCCCCGATCTCCAGGCGCTCTTCGACGAGGTCCGCGATAATCCGCTGCCCAGCGACGAACCGGACGGGTCGATCCTCAACTATGTCTTCGGCTGGGGTGCGCTGCCCGGCCGCGAGATCAAGCTCATCAGCATCGAGGAACGCGCCTGGTGGCGCAGCCTCGGCCCCAGCGCGGTGGTGACGCTCGACATCGAAGGCAATGTTCGCGACCTCGTCATCAAGGGCGAGTATGACGGAAAACTCTGCCGCTGGTTCATCGCCGACATCGACTATGGCAGCGGCGGTCCGGATGAGACGCTAAGGGGGAGGTTGGAGAGGGTGGGGAGTAGAGCGGGGCGGAATTGATGTGCCGCAGCAAGATTTGCAGACCAAACGGCCTCAGCTTCTGCTCCAGACGTCATGGTCGGCGGAGGCCGACCATCCACGAATTTCTTTTGCAAGGAATCTAGATCCCGAACCGACATCTATAAAAGACGGCCATTGAATGTCATCGGAACATTGATGGTAGACTGTCTAGCTGATATTGAGCATTTCGATTTTCCCTGCGGCGTCTATATGAAATTCCACTCGTTCGCGGATTAAGACTGGTCCGACGATCACCTGCTCGCTCATTGCATTTACATTAATTTCATTCACGGCCCTTGCAGAGAGTGTCTGAAACAGCTCACATCCCTCAGCCCGTAAATTGCGCGCAATATTTTGGCACCAAGGATATGCGGCCACTTTGTCAGTCGAAACGAGTAGTGGGAATAAGCGTATTTCCAGACAGGCCAGAAACTCTGTCGGGATCAATTTCCGATATCGGTGAAAGCAAGGAGTACAGAATCTCGATTAGATCATTTATCGATCTTCCAAGATGAAACAGTGGGACCTTTGGCTCCACTTCGTAAATAAAGTTTAAGCGATCAAGTTGTGAGCCTGACTCAGACATCTACCCTCGTCACATCCAAAGGAAGTATCCGGGAAATGTAGCATAGAGCACAGGCCTCACCAGCCTCATGCTTGAGATGCATTGCCCAAAGCAGAAATGGCTAACTGAATTTTTTGACTAAGTTATTGATCTTTCGTATTTATAACGGAAATCTTAAACATCTGCCCTTGAGGCTAAGTGCCAACGAGGGAAAAGACAGTCCCTCCCACTCATTTCCCCACCGCCCGCGGATTCCGGCTCACGAAGTCGCGTTGGTGCCAGTAGGGATAGGTCGGAGTCTTTTCGCTCACCGCGTCCAACCGTGCCACCTGGTCCGCCGAGAGGTTCCAGCCGATGGCGCCGAGATTCTGCTTGAGCTGGTCCTCGGTGCGGGCACCCAGCACGATGTTGCAGACGGTCGGGCGCTGGAGGAGCCAGTTGAGGGCTACCTGGGCCACGGACTTTTCCGTTTCCTTGGCGATCGCGTCCAGCACGTCGACCACGTCGTAGAGGAACGCGTCGTCGACCGGCGGGCCGCCTTCGGCGCCGCCGGATTTGATGCGGCCGGACTGGTCGGGTGCGCCGCGGCGGATCTTGCCGGTGAGGCGGCCCCAACCCAAGGGCTCCACACCATGGTGCCGACACCCTGGTCCTTGGCGAGCGGCATCAGCTCCTCCTCATAGTCGCGGCCGATCAGCGAATAGTAGCCCTGATAGACGACGTAACGGGCAAGGCCGTATTTCTCGGAGAGGCTAAGCGACTTCATCACATGCCAGCCGCTGAAATTGGAGCAGCCGAT
Organism: Rhodospirillaceae bacterium; assembly: GCA_016712715.1. NCBI lineage: Bacteria > Pseudomonadati > Pseudomonadota > Alphaproteobacteria > Rhodospirillales > Rhodospirillaceae > Rhodospirillaceae bacterium. Next base: position 1,348,631 of record JADJQM010000001.1, on the reverse strand, counting down.
ATAGCGCACCTTGCCGCTGGTCACGAGATTGTCGAGGGCGCTGAGCGTTTCCTCAACAGGTGTCAGCGCATCGAAGCCGTGCATGAAATAGACGTCGATGTGATCGGTCTGCAGGCGCTTGAGGCTTGCCTCGGCGGCACGGATGAGGTGATAGCGCGAGGAGCCCTTCTCGTTGGGGCCTTCGCCCATCGCAAAGGTGGCCTTGGTCGAGATGAGCGCCTGGTGGCGCTTGCCCTTGAGGCCGACGCCGAGGATCGTCTCGGCAAGGCCCGCTGAATAGACATCGGGCGTGTCGAAGAAATTGATGCCGTGGTCGAGGCAGAGGTCGACCTGGCGGTTGCCCACCTGCTCGTTGACGCCGCCCCATTTGTCGAAGAAATCGTTGCCGCCGCCGAAGGTCGCGGTGCCGAAGCTAAGGACTGGAACCTGGAGGCCGGAGCGGCCGAGCGGGCGATATTCCATGATGCTTTTTCCCTCTTATCGACGCTTGAGTTGCACGGGAGTTTAGACCGGCGGCGGGGCCGGGTTCCACCATGCACGCATCAGGGGATTGAACGTTTCATTATTTGATGGAAACACCCCTCACCCCAACCCCTCTCCCCGCCCTGCCGACGAATGTCGGCCTTCGCCGACGGGCGGGGCGAGGGGCTTGTTGCAGGTCTAGGTCGAAACTCCCTCGCCCCACGAAGTGGGGAGAGGGTCGGGGTGAGGGGGAGGACGCGCCGCCGCTTCCCTGCCTCAACTCAAGAGCAGGCCCAGCATCACCGCGCCTAAGATGATGCGATAGATGGCGAAGGGCGCAAAGCCGTGGCGGCCGACGAAGGCGATCGCCGTGCGCACGACGATGAGGGCGGTGACAAAGGCGCAGAGGAAGCCGATGGCGATGATGGCGAGGCCATCGGCATTGAGCGCGTGCCAGTTCTTGTAGAGGTCGTAGACGGTGGCGGCGACCATCGTGGGGATGGCGAGGAAGAAGGAAAATTCGGTCGCGGTCCGGCGGTCGATGCCCATCAGCATGCCGCCCATGATGGTGGCGGCGGCGCGGCTGACGCCGGGGATCATGGCGATGCATTGGAAGAGGCCCACGGCCAGCGCGCGCCTGAGCGAGATTTCCTCGGTGGCGTGGAAGCGGGGCTTGGGGCGGAAGTGTTCGATGAGCAGCATGGCGATGCCGCCCACGATCAGCATCACCGAGACGACGAGCGGGGAGAACAGCACCTCCTTGATGGTCTTGCAGGCGAGCACGCCAACCAGCATCGAGGGGAGGAAGGCCGTCAGGATCACGGCGGTGAAATGGCGGGCACTCGACCTGTCATGAAGATGACAGGCGGTGCCGATGAGCTTGGCGCGGTAGACCCAGCAGACGGCGAAGATGGCGCCCAGTTGGATGACAATCTCGAACAGCTTGCCGCTGGGGCCGGCGAAGCCGAGCAAGTCGACCAGCAGGATGAGATGACCGGTTGATGACACCGGCAGAAATTCAGTGAGGCCCTCGACCAATCCGAGGAGGGCGGCCTGCAAGACGGTCATGAGATCCATGTGGGAGCTTTGCTGCGATTGCGAAGGAGGCCTCGTGACTTAGCCCATCGCGGGGCAAGTTGTCACGGCTCCTGGCAGCATAATCGGAGAAACAATTCGGAGACCTTGTTGTTGAGTTGAGACAGACCCCAAACGGGCTGCCCTCACTGAAAGGATATCGACATGGCCAACCAACCGACCCAACAGAACCCCGAAAATCCGCGCGAGGCACAGAAGCAGCAGAACCAGCAGACCAACCCGAACAACCCGGCTGAACGCCAGCAGCAGCAGGGCAATCCGGGCCAGCGCTAGTCTGGTCAGAATCAGCCAGGCCAAAACCAGGATGCGGACCGTCAGCGTCAGCAGGGCCAGGGTAATCCCGACAAGCGCGACGATCGCGACATGGTCGGCAAGGACACCGATGGCGACGGCAAGGTCGTGAAGCCGGGCGAAAAGCCCGGCCAGAGTTCGGGTCTGGGCCACGGCACAGGCATCAAACAGGACCAGAAGCGTTAAGCCCGCTTCTGGCAAGGCGCTGTCCTCGCTTGCAGCGTCAGCCCCGGACGCGCCCACGCTTTCCCCCCCCGGAAGCGTGGGCGCTTTCATGTCCGCCGCGGGTGACGATCGTCACAAAAGCGATTTTCCCGTCTCCATGTTCGTCAACAACTGATTGATTCAGCGCATTTCCGGGCCTCCCCGAATAGCGGCATTGAAACTGAACCTTATCGCCACGGCAGGTGACTGACCTAGCGAAGAGCGGCGCACCGGATGGGCCGTCGCCCAGTCTCACATGAGGAGCAAGTCAATGCGTGCTTCAGTAGTGAACGAACAGACCACCCAAGCGACCATCGCGGCGGCCATGCTTGCCGCGATCCTGGGGCTTGGCGCGATGGTGGCACTCAGCCAACCCGCCTCGGCCTATGACGACGATGTCGATGTCGTCTGCTGGGATCATGACAGTGGCGAAACGGAATGCATGGATGTGGACGACCTCGCCGCGGAATGCGCGGTCGCAGACCCGGAATACACGACCGACCAGTGCGGTGGCCTGCTGGAAAACCGTGTGCCGGTCGGACTCACCACCAAGAAGACGGGGCGCGTGCCGACCTGGTCGCGCGAAGATCAGGGCGGCGGCGGCGGTCGCGACAATGATCGCGGCAAGGAACCGTCGGGCAATGGCAATGGTGGTTCGAAGGGGCCGAACGGCTAAGGGTGAAAGGGCGGGGCCGCGTACAAAGGCGGCCCCGCCCTACACTTTCTTCTGCATCCAGGCGGCCAGCGGCTGCCAGACGTCGCGCGCGGCGCTGCGGCCGACCATCATGCCGATATGGCCGGCGCTGGGCACCATTTCCTCGATTTGTTTGATACGCCGGGTGAGGGCGCGCGAGCTTTCCGGCGGCACGATGCGGTCGGCGCTGGGGATGATGTTGAGCACGGGAAGGGCGAGCTTCGCGGGATCGACGATCTGATCTGCGATTTTCCACTGCAAGTTCTGCGGCGTGTTCTCGCCATACCAGCCGGTGAGGCATTCGCGCGCGACGGGGGCCGAGAGGCTGATCCCGTCATTGAGCCAATCCTCGAGCGCCACGAAGCGCCGCGCGCTGTCGCTGTGCTGATCGAGGGTGCCGAAATACTGGAATTTTTTGAGGACCTGGAAGGGATCGAGGCCGGAGAAGAAGGCCTGCAGCATGTCGACCGGCAATTCGCCCAAGGTCTGCAGGACCGGTTCGAGCTGGCGCCCGATCTGGCCCATCATCTGCGCATGTTGGAGATTCTCGGCATGGAAGTCCCAGGGTGTGGCGAGGCAGACGAGGCCAGCCAGTTCCGCCTGGCGCCGCAAGGCAAGACCCAGCGCCAGGTTGCCGCCCATGCAATAGCCGATGAGGAAGATCGGCCCACCCGGCTCGCGCTTCACGGCATCAAGCGCCCCCTCGAGACGCCCGGCAACATAGTCGGTGAGCGAAAAGCCGCGCTCGAGATAACCGGGTCCATCCCAATCGACGACGAAGGGATCGACGCCGTTCGCATCGAGCCAGCGCAGGAACGAGGCCTCGCGGTCGAGGTCGAGCACATAATAGCGATTGACCAGCGAGGGGATCACCAGCGCGCGCGGCCGGGTGGAGGATTTGCCGGATTCCGCCTGCGTGCGGTAGTCGCGCAGTTTGGTGGTGCCCTGGTCCCACAGCACCGGGGCGGTGGGGAGGTCGCGCTGATAGAGATGCTTGCGATAGGCCTCGATGCCGGTCAGCAACTGGCCGAAACGCCTGCGCCCTTCAACCTGCAGTGCCGCCATCAGCGCCGCTGGTTCCGCCTGGCTTATCCGTGGTCCGAGCTCGGCGAGGCTTTTTTGCAGATGCTGCTGATGTGGGCTTGGTTCTGGCTGGCTTGGGTTTTGTGGATTGCCGAGTGAGTTCGCCAAGGCGCTGCTCAATGCCGGCAAGGCGGCGGCTGAGTTCGACCAGGTCGCCGCCGCCAGGCCCAGATGCTGCGGCAGCGGGCGTGGCCCCAGCCGGTGGGGACGCGGCGGTGGATTTGGCTGGCTCTCCGGATCTGCCACTCTGGACTCCTTTAAACCAATCCTGCGCCATCCAGTCCTGGGCCATCTTCGCCCAGAGCTTGGTCATGTCGGCGGCGCTGCCATTGCCGGGGGTGGCGGTGGCCCCGCCCATCTGCCCGAGCTGGCTCAGCCACATGCCGGGCAGCGGCATCGCCGCCATCAGCCGGGCCGCCTGGGTGGCAAGGTCCGGATTGGCGGCCACCGCCGCCAGCTGGTCCTGCCACAGATCCAAGAGGCGCCGTGCCAATTCATCGAGTTCCGGGGCATCTGCCCCCGGAGCTTGATGGCCAGTAGGTTGATGACCTGGGGCGTTCCCGGTCTGCTTTCCCGGTGTTTCAGTCATTTAGCAACTATAGCGGCTCGGAGACCACCTGCAAACCCGGCCTATGTTGCTTGTGCTAAGGGCCTGAAATTGGGGTGTTTGCGTTGCAGCGACCGCATTGCCATATGACCCCGAACTAGTGCTATGCTGCACACAGGCGCCGGGAATTGTTTCCGTTACAATTGCTGCAACGCGCAAAAACAAGGCGATAGAAGAATCTGACCGCAGGGGAGTGAATGATGGCTTTGCCAGGTGACCAGAACAAGGGCGACCAAGCGAAAGCCGGTGAGAAATCGGCACCGGTCCGCATCAAGAAATACGCCAATCGCCGTCTCTACAACACGGCCACCAGTTCCTATGTGACCCTCGACTATCTCGCCCAGATGGTGCGGGAAGGCCTCGACTTCACGGTCGAGGACGCGAAGTCGGGCGAGGACATCACCCGCTCGGTGCTGACCCAGATCATCGTCGAAGAGGAATCGAAGGGGCAGAACATGCTGCCCATCAATTTCCTGCGCCAGTTGATCAGCCTCTATGGCGACAATCTCCAGTTCCTGGTGCCGGGCTATCTCGAGAAGAGCATGGAAAGCTTCGGCGCCAACCAGGAACAGATCCGCTCCTACATGAAGGAGAACTTCGCCAATGTCCTGCCGATCGACCGGCTGGAAGAGATGTCGAAGCAGAACATGGCCTTCTTCCAGCAGGCGATGAGCATGTGGAATCCGTTCAAGGTCGGCGGCACGACCGGCCCCGGCGGTGCGGCACCTGAGCAGAAGCCGGAAGCTGCCCCGGCACGGCGCGGCGAGGACCTCAACGATCTCAAGTCGCAGATGCAGGCGCTGCAGCGCCAGTTGGAACAATTGACCAAGGCCGGCCAGAAAGCCGACTAAGTAATCGACGGAAGATCATGCGCGCGAAGATCAACGGGACCGAGCTCCACGTCTCGGTTGCCGGACAGGAAGACAAGCCGGCCCTCATCCTCAATCACTCGCTGGCGACCAGCCACGAGATGTGGGGACTGCAATTGCCGATCTTCGCGCGCCATTTCCGCGTGGTGGCCTTCGACATGCGCGGTCATGGGGCGAGTGCGGCACCATCAGGCGCCTACAGCCTCGACAAGTTGGCCGACGATGTGGTGGGTGTCGCCGATCATCTGGGGATCAAACGCTTCAGCTATCTGGGTCTCTCGATCGGCGGCATGATCGGCCAGGTGCTGGGCGTCCGCCACGGTGCGCGCCTTGAGAAGCTGGTTCTCTCCAGCACGCTGATGGGCACGGTCGATGATGCGGGTGCCAAGGCCTGGGACGAGCGCAACGCGCTGGTGAAGCAGCAGGGGACCCGGACGCAGATCGACGGCACCATGGCGCGCTGGCTGTCGGCCGATTTCCAGAAAAAGGCACCGCTCACCGCGCAATGGATCCGCGACCTCATCGCCGCGACCCCGGCCGACGGCTATGCCGGCTGCGGCGAGGCGATCAAGGCGATGCAACTCACCGCCGAGAAGCTCTGCACCATCAAGACGCCGACCTTCGTCATCGCCGGCGAGAAGGATCCGGGCGCAACGCCGGAGATGGGGGCGAAGATCGCCGCCGCCATTCCGGGCGCCAGGTCCTTCGTCGTGCCGGGTGGCTATCACCTGTGCAATATCGAATTCCCGCACATCTTCTCGGAAGCCGTTCTGGCCTTCCTGCTCGGCCAGGAACATGGCTGACGGGGCTGCCCCCGCGACGCGCCCGCCCCACGCACCCGCCGATAACAATCTGCTGCGCAGCGTGCCCGTGGTGTTCGTCCTGCTCTGGGCCACCGGCTTCATGGTGGCGAAATACGCCATCCCCTATGCGGCGCCCTTCACCATCCTCACCATCCGCTTTGCCATCGCCAGCGCCATGATGGCCGCGATCGGCCTCATCTTCGGCGCGCGCTGGCCGCGCTCGCTGACTGAGTTCGGCCACATCGCGGTCACGGGCATCCTGCTGCAGGCGGTCTATCTCGGCGGCTGCTACGCGGCGATCTATGCGGGACTCCCCAGCGGCATGGTGGCGCTCATCGCCGGCCTGCAGCCGATCGTGACCGCGGCGCTCGCCGGACCGCTGCTCGGCGAACGGCTGCGGCCGCTGCAATGGCTGGGGGCAGCCCTCGGCTTCGTCGGCCTCACCATGGTGATCTGGCACAAGCTGGTGTTCGATGCCGGCCATTTCTGGGCCTTGTTCTTTGCCTTCGTGCAGCTGGCCGGCATCACGGCGGCCACACTTTATCAGAAGCGCTTCAGCCCAAATGCGGATCTCAAGGCCGGTGCCGCCATCCAATATGCCGCTGGCACCATCGTGCTGCTGCCGGTCATGCTCTATCTCGGCGTGGGCGAAATCAACTGGCAGCCGCAGTTCATCCTCGCCATGGGCTGGATCATCATCGTGCTGTCCGGCATCTCGATCGCGCTCCTTACCTGGATGATCCAGCGCGGTGCCGCGTCGAAAGTGGCGAGCCTATTCTACCTCACGCCGCCGGTCGCGGCCCTCGGCGGCTATTTCATGTTCGACGAGCGTCTGGACACGCTGGCCTTCTGCGGCATGGGTGTCGTCGCGCTGGGCGTTGCCCTGGTGAATCGCAAATGACCGAAAGCGAAATGATCGAAGGCCGCCGCTATCGCGCCAAGCCCGGCGAGGAACTGCGCGTCTTTGCCTATGGTTCGCTGATGTGGCGGCCGGATTTCCCCTTCATCGATATCCAGCCGGCGACACTCTATGGCTATCACCGCGCCTTCTGCATCACCTCGACCTATTATCGCGGCTCCGACGCGCATCCGGGCCTGGTGCTGGGTCTCGATCGCGGCGGACAAAGTCTGGGGCGCATCTACCGCGTGGCGCCGGAGGATGCGGAGGCGACCGCGGACTATCTGCACAAGCGCGAGATGGTGACCGGCGTCTATATTCCGCGGCTCCTCAAGGTGCGCCTGACCGATGGCAGCGACCTGACAGCGCTGTCTTTCATTGCCGACCGCAAGCATCCGCAATATGCCGGCAAGCTTTCGGCTGAAGAGGTCGTGGCGAAGATCCGCGATGCGGTCGGCATCGCCGGGCCGAACATCGAATATCTGCGCAATACGGTGCTCCATCTCGATGATCTGGGGATCGGCGATTGTGCGCTGCACCGCATTTTACGCATGATCGACGCGGCCAAAGAGGCTACATAGAGCCCATCCGAGACCAGCCGGGGACATCATGGGGCCGTTCGAACATCCGCAGTCTTCCTACTACGCCGCCAGCGCCAATCCGTTTGCGCGGCTGGCGCCGCTGTCCGGTCTGGTGACCGCCGATGTCTGCGTGGTGGGCGGCGGCTTCACCGGCCTGTCGGCGGCCCTTCATCTGGCCGAGCGCGGCTACAAGGTGGTGCTGCTGGAACAGGCGCGCATCGGCTGGGGCGCATCGGGCCGCAATGGCGGACAGATCAATCTGGGCCTCCGCAAGGGGCCGGAGGAATTGCTGGCGGCCTTTGGTGCGACACGCGCAAAGATGCTGTTCGACATGAGCGAGGAAGCACGCCAGCTGATTGTCGAGCGTGTGGACAGGCACAAGATCAGCTGCGATCTCAAGCCCGGCACCCTCCATGTGGCGAGCAAGCCGGGCGACCGGAAATGGATGGAAGACGAGGTCGCCTGCCTCGAGAACAGCTATGGCTACACGGGTGCCCGTTTCCTCGACAAGCAGCAGACGCGCGCCGAGCTTGGGTCGGACATCTTCCACGCCGGTGTGCGCGACGCGGGCGGCGGGCATCTGCATCCGCTGAACTATGCGCAAGGTTTGGCGCAGGCGGCGATGGCGGCGGGGGCCAGTCTCCACGAGCAAAGCCATGTGCTGCGCATCGAGAAAGGCAAGGTCAACCGGGTCATCACAACGCAAGGCGAAGTGCAGGCGACCTATGTCGTGCTGGGGTGCAATGCCTATCTCGGCGATCTCGAACCACGCATCGCCGGCAAGATCATGCCGATCGCCAATTTCATCGTCGGCACGGAACCCTTGTCGGACAATGAGGCCAAAGACGCCATCACCCATGACGTCTGCGTCTGCGACACCAAATTCGTGGTGAGCTATTGGCGCCTCTCCGCCGACCGACGCATCCTGTTCGGTGGCGGCGAGCGCTACAACACGCGGCCGCCTGCCGATATCGGCGCCTTTGTGCAGCCCTATCTCGCCCGCGTCTATCCGCAATTCGCGCAGAAGCGCATCGATTATGGCTGGGGCGGGATGCTCGCCATCACGGCATCGCGCCTGCCGCATTTCGGGCGCATGGGGAACATCTTCTTCGCCCATGGCTATTCCGGCCAGGGTGTCGCCACGACGGGTCTGGCCGGCAAGCTCATCGCCGAGGCGGTGGCGGGCAGCGCCGAGCGGTTCGATGTGTTCAGCGCCATCCGCCACCAGACCTTCCCCGGCGGCACGCTGCTGCGCCATCCGCTGCTGGTCGCAGCCATGCTGTGGTACGCGCTCAGGGACCGGCTCTAGGACGCCCTTTGCCGCCGGCTTCCGCTTCCGCCTTGAGCTGCGCTTTGAGCTCCGGCGACAGCTCGCGCCAATCGATGCCGGCAAGGGTTGCGGCGAGGGCATAAAGCAAGTTGAGCGACACATGCCTTGGAAAGGCATGCTTGGCGCGGCGATAGGCGGCGACGGCCCCCAAGGCGCGCAGATCGGCCTCGCTCTCGATACCGACCTCGGCAAGCCGACGGGCCGAAACGGGGCCAAGGTTCCGGCTGTCTGAAAGTGACGTCTTCATGACGCTGATTATCAGTCGTGGCGGGCGTCCCTGCCATGACTTTTTGGCGCTATAAATCGGCCGCCAAATGGCTATTGTGCGGCATCCTTGGTCAGCTGAAGAGAGCCGAAACCCATGTCCAACAACTTGAAGTTCTTTATCAACGGTAGCTGGGTCGATCCGGTGAAGCCGGCGACGCTCGACGTCATCAACCCGGCGACCGAGGAGGCGTTTACCAGGATCTCCATGGGCAGCGCTGCCGATGTCGACAAGGCCGTGGCCGCCGCCAAGGCCGCGTTTCCAAAATTCTCGCAGACGACCAAGGCCGAGCGCGTGGCGCTGCTGAAGCGCATCCTCGCCGAATACAAAAACCGCTACGAGGACATCGCCCAGGCCGTCTCTGCCGAAATGGGGGCTCCGCTCGCCATGGCGCGGGATTCGCAGGCGGCCACGGGCCAGATCCATCTCGAAACCACGATCAAGGCGTTGGAGGATTTCGAGTTCGAGGAACAGCGCGGTGACACCCGCGTGGTGCGCGATGGGATCGGCGTCGTCGGCCTCATCACACCCTGGAACTGGCCGCTCAATCAGATCGTTGCCAAGGTGGCACCGGCCATCGCCGCGGGCTGCACCATGGTGCTGAAGCCCAGTGAAGTGGCCCCCATCAACGCTGTCATCTTTGCCGAGGTGATGCAGGCGGCGGGCGTGCCGGCCGGTGTCTTCAATCTGGTCAATGGCGACGGGCCGTCGGTCGGCCAGGTGATCACTGCGCACAAGGATGTCGACATGGTGTCCTTCACCGGCTCGACCCGCGCCGGCATCATCGTGGCGAAGACGGCCGCCGATACGGTGAAGCGCGTCAGCCAGGAACTGGGCGGCAAGTCGCCCAACATCATCCTGCCCGACGCCGATTTCGAAACCGCCGTCTACAAGGGCGTCCAGGGCTGCTTCGGCAATAGCGGCCAGTCCTGTAATGCGCCGACCCGCATGCTGGTCCCGGCCGCGCGCCATGACGAGGCGCTGAAGGTCGCGAAGAAGGCGGCGGATGCGCATAAGGTCGGCGATCCGAAATCCGCCGACACGGTGCTGGGACCGGTGGTGAGCGAGGCGCAGTTCAACAAGATCCAGGGCCTCATCGAAACCGGCATCAAGGAAGGCGCCAAGCTGGTCGCCGGCGGCACCGGCCGGCCGGAAGGACTCAACCGCGGCTACTATGTGCGCCCGACCGTGTTCGGCCATGTGACGCCCGACATGACGATCGCCCGCGAGGAGATCTTCGGTCCGGTCATCGCCATCATGTCCTATGACACCGAGGAGCAGGCGGTCGAGATCGCCAATGACACGGTCTATGGTCTGGCGGCCTATGTGCAGTCGAAGGACCTCAATCACGCCCGCAAGGTGGCGCGCCAGTTGCGCGCAGGCCAGGTGAAGATCAACTACCCGGCCTGGGATACCTTTGCGCCCTTCGGCGGCTACAAGCAGTCCGGCAATGGCCGCGAATATGCCGATTTCGGGATCCATGATTTCCTCGAAATCAAGGGCATCTGCGGCTACGGCGCCGCGTAAGCCATGTACGCGCCGGCGCATTTCCGCGAAGAGCGCTTGGCCGTCCTTCACGAGGCGATCGGCCAGGCGCGTCTTTGCTCCCTCGTGACTCTGGGAAGCGGCGGCCTGGATGCGAGCCATATCCCGGTGCTGCTGGCGGCGGAGGAGGGGGCGAGCGGAACGCTCTATGGCCATCTCGCCCGAGGCAATGCGCAATGGAAACAGGCCGAGAAATCGGTCCAGGCCCTCGCCATCTTCATGGGGCCTGACGCCTATGTCTCGCCCTCCTGGTATGCCGAGAAGGCCAAGAACGGCAAGGTCGTGCCGACCTGGAATTACATTACCGTCCATGCCCATGGCGAGATCGAGTTCTTCGACGACAAGGCGCGGTTGCTGGATCTGGTGACCCGGCTCACCGACCGGCATGAAGGCAAGCGCGCCCAGCCCTGGGCGGTCTCGGATGCGCCGGCCGATTACATTGAGGCACATCTCAAAGGCATCGTCGGCTTCCGCCTGCCGATCGCCCGGCTCGAGGGCAAGTGGAAGATGAGCCAGAATCGCAACCGCGAGGACCGTCAGGGCGTCGTCGCTGGCCTCGGCGAATCAACCGGCCCGCTGGAAGAAGCAGTCGCGGAGATCATGGCCCGCGAGATATCGTAAGGCTCACGACCGGCGGAAGAAGCGGCGCACGCCAGCGCGAACGGCGAAGAAGGCCGGCACCACCAGGATGAACAGCTTCTTGCCGGCGAGTGCCAGGAAGCCGATCGCCGCGGCGATCAGGCCCTGCTCAATTTGACGCCGGCGACGGCGGCGACGAGGCCGGCCAGTCCATAGGCGGCGACGTTATCGCCCTCCTTGAAATCGGCGTAGCGATGGCCTTCGTCATACGCGTGGCTGTCGAGGGCGAGGTTGAGGGTCCTGAGCCCGCTCGCCTTGAATGTGTCGAGGTCACCCACCCAGGTCACTTCATGATGACCGGCACGGCCCAGCTTCACGGCGACGGCATTTGCCCAGTGGCCCTGCTCATTGCCCATTTCCACCACGTAATGCGCGACATGGGTCGTGGAATCATAGGTCGGCTCCGCGATCCAGCCGATCACCTCGAAGGCGTCCTGGCCGTTGGCGACGCGCTCCGGATTGGAAGCGTGCTGGCCTTCCTTCATCTGGGCGAGGAAATTGACCGGGTCGATATCGGACCAGTCATCGTCTTTGACATAGCCTTCTTCGCGATAAGCGAAGTCGATGAGGGCTTTGCTGTTGTCGTCATAGAGGACGGCCTCGGTGCCGGGGAATTCGATGCCGTTATTGAGGTAGACGAAGCGTTCAGCATCGCCGCCGAGCAGGATGCTGAAACCTTGCGGCAGGTGGATTCGGCCGTGCGATGCGGGCAGCGCGTAATCCTGTGCCACCTCCTGCCATTGCATCGCCTCATATTCCTTGTCGAGCGCTGCCTGATCCTTGGGATAGGGCGCTTGATCGGCAAGTGCTGTGCCGGCCATCAGGGCAATGCCGGCGGCGACCAGAACGCTCCGAATAATCGTCATGAACGAAAATCCTATAAGTTGTATTACTTTGTCAACTATACATCATTTCAAGATCGATGCCAAGAGTTGGCGCAGCGCCGGCTCGCGAGTAAGGTCAAGTCCATCAGAGAAGGATTCGGCATGAAAATATTGTTCCTGGGGGCCGGCGGTGTAGGTGGCTATTTCGGTGGCCGACTGATCGAGGCCGGCGGCGATGTCACCTTTCAGGTGAGACCCGCCCGCGCGCGCAACCTTGCCGCCAACGGCCTGGTCATCAAGAGCCCGCTCGGCGATGCCCAGCTTTCCGTGAAGACAATCGAAGATGCCAATGGCAGCGGGGCCTTCGACCTCGTTATCGTCAGTTGCAAGGCCTATGACCTCGCCCCGGCGATCGAGGCGATTGCGCCGCATGTGCGGGCGGGCGCCGTCGTGCTGCCGCTGCTCAATGGCATGCGCCACAATGACGATCTCAGGCTGCGCTTTGGTCCGGAGCATCTGATCGGCGGCATCTGCCAGATCGAGACCATGCTCTCGCCCGCAGGGGAGATCGTCCACAAGAGCCAGTTCGCACGCATCGTCTTTGGCCCGTTCGAGGAATATCCGGTGGATGCACGCGTGCAGCGCGTGATCAGCGATTTTGCCGCCCAGTGCGAAGGTGCCAATTTTTCGTCGAAACTCCTCGACCCGGTCGACCAGGCGCTGTGGGACAAATGGGTGATGATCGGCACGCTGGGCGGCATCACCTGTCTGATGCGGGGTGCCGCCGGCGACGTCATGGCGACCAAGGAAGGGCGCGAACTCATTGAGGAATTGCTGCAGGAAGCGATCTCGGTCGCGACCGAAGCCGGCTTTCCGCCCAGCGCCGACTATCTCGCCAATGCGCGCAAACTTCTGATGGCGCCGGGCTCCACCTTCATGGCCTCCATGCTGCGCGACATCGAAAAGGGTGGCGCCATCGAAGCGGATCACATCATTGGAGACATGTACCGCCGTGCTCATGAATCCGGCCATGACGCCAATGTCCTGCGCATGGTCTATTGCCATCTGCAGACCTATGAAGCGCGCAGGGCGCGGGGCGGGTTCTGAGTTTGCGGCTCTCCTCACCCCAACCCCTCTCCCGCGAGGGGAGAGGGGCTAGTGCCACGATGGAATATTGAGAACGCGCTGAAAGACCGAATATTGCCGGCGGATCTCATCCCCTCTCCCCTCGCGGGAGAGGGTCAGGGTGAGGGGTGTTCCAGGATTGAGCGAGCTTACGCCGCGAGCGTGCCGTTCAGCCCATTGACGAAGATGGCGCCGAGTTCCTTGGCGCCGACCTTGATCGGGTTGCCGCCGGCCGACGGATCGGCTTCGGCCATCTTGGCCACTTCGTCGATGCGCTTATCGTCGACGCCGATCTCCTTCAGCGTGTGCGGGATCTTGATCTCGGTGCGGAGATCGAGGATCCATTTCTGCACGGCAGCGAAGCCCGGATTGGGCAGGCCCAAGAAACGGGCGAGGCGCGTCATGCGCTCGTCGATGGCCTTGCGGTTGAAATCGAGCACATAGGGCATGATCACGGCGTTGGTCAGGCCATGATGCGTGTTGTAGAGGGCACCCAGCGGATGGGCGATGGCATGCATGCCGCCCAGGCCCTTCTGGAAGGCGGTTGCCCCCATGGTGGCGGCGATCATCATGTTGGCACGCGCCACCAGATCCTTGCCGTCCTTCACGGCCTTGGGCAGGTTCTCCTGTACGAGGCGCATGCCTTCAAGCGCAATGCCGTCGGCCATCGGGTGATAGCCCGGGGCGCAATAGGCTTCGAGGCAATGCGAGAGCGCATCCATGCCGGTGGCGGCCGTCACATGGGCGGGAAGGCCCACGGTCAGTTCGGGATCGTCGATGACGATCGAGGGCATCATCTTCGGGTGGAAGATGATTTTCTTGGTGTGCGTGCTTTCATCGGTGATGACAGAGGCGCGGCCGACTTCCGAACCGGTGCCGGACGTCGTCGGCACGGCGATGATCGGCGCGATGCCGGCCGGGTTGGCGCGGGTCCACCAATCGCCAATATCCTCGAAATCCCACATCGGGCGCGTCTGGCCGGTCATGAAGGCGATGGTCTTGGCGGCATCGAGGGCCGAGCCGCCGCCGAAGGCGATGACGCCATCATGGCCACCGTCGCGATAAACCTTGAGCCCGTCCTCGACATTCTTCGACACCGGGTTGCCCTGAATCTCGGAGAAGAGGCCGGTGGGAATCCCGGCTGCTTCGTTGCGGGCGATGGCGTCCTTGATCATGGGGAGGCCGGCCAGGCCCGGATCGGTCACGAGCAGCGGGCGCTTCAGGCCCAAGGCCTTGCAATGGTCGGGCAATTCCTTGATGCGGCCGCAGCCGAACTTGACGGTGGTGGGATAGTTCCAATTGCCCTTGAGGGCGGCGGCGTCCTGGCTCATGGCCCGTGATCCTTGGCTGGTGATGGTGACGTTGAATCGGCCGGCATTCTAGCCTTGTTTCCACATTGGAAAAGGGGAGAAAAGGCGCTTGGGCGGGCGCAAATGGGGGAACGGCCATGCGGTGCGGAGATGGCTGGGGGCGCCCACTCACACCTTGGCCGCCGCCCGCCGTTTCCATTCCGCGACCGCGTCGGCCATGGTCTTCGGCTTGCCGTCCTTCAGCCAGGCCATGAAGGGCCGGTCGAACTTGAAGGCGGCGCCGCATTGCGCGAGGAAGAAGCGCCGCACATTCTGCGTGTTGCGGTAACTGCCGGTGATTGGCGTCGCCGGCGTGATCCTGGCGCTGTGCCAGTCGAAAGCATCGGGGGTTGATTTGCTCATGCAGCCTTAGCCTTTCTTTCGCCCAGCATCACGATGAGGCTGGCGGCGACGATGAGCGCCGCGCCGATCAGCCCCGTGGGCGTGGGCAGATCCTGCCAGATCAGGTAACCGAGGATCACGGCCCAGACCAGGGCGGTGTATTCGGTGGGGGCGATCACCGAGGCCGGTGCGTGGCGGAAGCTCTCATAGAGCAGATACTGGCCAAGGCCGCTGGCAAAACCCAGACCTAACATCAACAGGCCGTCGAACAGGCTCGGTGTTTGCCACAGCCAGGGCAGGGTGGCCGCCGAGATGATGGCGAACAGGCCGTTGGTGAACAGCATCTGGTTGATGGTCGGCTCCACATGCATGATCTTCCGCACGAGGATGGTGGCAAAGGCCCAGAAACTCGCCGCCACCAGCACCAGGAGGGCCGGCCAGATCTCCGGCCGTCCGGTCGGATTGGCGGCGATGGCGACGCCGACGAAGCCGACGATGACGGCGATCCAACTGGCCCAGGTGACTTTCTCGCGCAGTAGCAGGATCGACATCACGGTAACGAAGATAGGCGCTGCGTAATAGAGCGTCACCAGATCGGCCAGGGCGAGGTGCTTGGCGGCGTTGTAATAGCAAAGCCAGGCGCTGAGCAGCAGGGCTGCGCGCAGCAGCAGCCCCAGCTTGTTGGTGCTGCGGGCGACACCGGCGATGCCGCGCCGCCCGCCCACGATCAGGCTGATTGCCGTCACCGTCAGGCTGCGCACAAACAGGATCTGGAAGATCTGGTAGTCATGCATCACCAGCCATTTCACGATCGCATCCTGGCCGGAGAAGATGCCGTAGCCGCAAATGGCCAGGATCACGCCCCATTGGGCATTCTCGATCAGTTTGGTGGGGGGAGAGGTCAAGATGGATCCTGGTTCCGGCGATGAACGGCGCCGTAGCTGAGGATTGCACCCTCCCCAGAGCCGGCGATTCGGCGCTAACATTGACCGGCGCAACGTGTCTTGTCGAGGGTGGTCCTGGACTGGAAGCGCAATCAGGCGTTGCGGTTCAGCTCCGGGATCGGTACGGGTGGCCGGATCGCCGTAATGTGGCAGAGGGGAGAATTCGATGTCGGAAAGTTTCCAGGGTATCGGTGCGGATCTGAGCCACGACGGCGGCTGCGAATGCGGTGCCTTGCGCTACCGTGTGACGGGGGAGGCCTACGGGACCGGCTATTGCCATTGCCGCATCTGCCAGCGCACCAGCGGGGCGCCGGCGCAGGCCTTCGCCCGTGTTCATGCCGACCAGTTCGCCTATACCAAGGGCCAACCCGCCGTGTTCAATTCGAGCGAACAAGGCCA
Source organism: Rhodospirillaceae bacterium (assembly GCA_016712715.1). Lineage (NCBI taxonomy): Bacteria > Pseudomonadati > Pseudomonadota > Alphaproteobacteria > Rhodospirillales > Rhodospirillaceae > Rhodospirillaceae bacterium. The sequence goes on along the minus strand of JADJQM010000001.1, from coordinate 1,332,282 downwards.
GCGCGAATTCTGCGCCATGCGGCAGCCAGCTGCTTTATCGCGGGCGCCAGGCGCCCCATGACGTGGCGTTCAACACGCCGACCCTCGACGATCCCGAAGCCTATCCGCCGCGCGAGCATGTCTGGCACCGCAGCCGGATCTCCTGGTTCGACACCAATGACAAGCTGCCGCGCAAGGAATAGCCCGCCGCATCATTGCGCGGCGGCCAATCCCATGCCGCGGTCGCGCCTGGTGGCAGGATGCTCCGTTGCCAGGCCGAGCTGGCGGGCGAAGCGATGCCCGGCATAGACCGCATGGGCGATGATGCCTGGAGCCTCGGCGTCGCCGATGCGGGTCAAGGTCCTGATCCCGGCCGCGGCGAGACGGGGTCGGTCTGCCTGCAACTGGTCGAACAGTACCGTTTCCGGTTGCCGCGCGGTGACGGGCACGAGGCTTGCCACCTCCAACACGGTGCCCGTGCCGCCATAGAGGCAGTCGAGGTCAAGACGACCTGGTGCGAAAGCATGCAGGGTCTTGTTGAAATGGCAGATGATGCCTTGCGCCAGGAGATGAGCATGGGTCGCGGCCTGGTCGCCGGTATAGCTCATCCAGGGAGCGACAACGCCGGCACTGGTGACGAAATGCACCTCATGCCCGGCCTCGCGCAGCTTGTCGGCGAGACCCGCGGCGAGATAATAGCCGTCATCGTCATAGACCGCGACCGGGCCTGAGGGCAGGTTGCCGCGCATGACATCTTCCGGTGCCACGATGGCCGGCGACGGGCGAGCACGGCTTTGCGCAACGAGCGGCCGACACCGTCGGTACGCCAGTGACTGCCGGTGGCGCAGGTGACATGGGCGGCGCCGAACTCTCGCACATCGTCCGCGCTCATCTCGCTTTCCAGGAACAGCTCGACATTTTGCATCTTGGCGATCTGACCCAGGCGCCAATCTCGCACCCGCGCCCATTCGCGCAAGCCCGGCAAAGATGATTCCAGACTGACCCGCCCACCGGGTTGGCGCGATTTTTCAGCGAGCGCCACGTCATAACCGCGGGCGCCCAGGACACGGGCCGCTTCCAGACCGGCGGGCCCCGCGCCGATCACCAGCACACGGTCGCCGGGCGCATCGCGCGTGATGATTTCGGGATGCCAACCCTCACGCCATTCCTCGCCCATGGTGGCGTTCTGGGTGCAGCGGATCGGCACCGAGCGCGAGTTATGCGCATAGCAGATGTTGCAGCCGATGCATTCGCGGATATCGTCGAAACGGCCGTCGCGGATCTTGTTGGGCAGGAACGGGTCGGCGATCGATGGTCGCGCCGCACCGACGAAATCGGCGATGCCGGATTTCACCAGGCGCAGCATCGAGTCCGGCGAGGTATAGCGACCCACGGTGACGATCGGCCCGCTCACGATTCTGCGGATCGCCGCCACCTTATCCTCCAGCGTTCCTTCCTTGACGAAACGCGATGGCCCCATCTCGATGCTGTAATCGTTGACGGTCAGATCCCAGATGTCCGGCAGGCCGTCGAGGCTCCTGGTCATCTCGAGCCAATCGTCCTGATCTTCGGCCAGCTCGCTGTTCGATGACCAGCGCAGGGCAATGGCGCATGTGTGGCCAACCGCCTCCTTCACCTCCGCCAGCAATTCGCGCACGATGCGCGCACGGTTCTGCGGGCTGCCGCCATATTCATCCTTGCGCTGGTTTTCAGCCCCGAGGAAACCGTGCAGCAGATAGTGATGGCAGGCATAGACATAGACGATGTCAAATCCGGCCGTGACGGCACGCTTGGCCGCGTCGACATGCCATTTGCGGATATCGACGATGTCCTGCCGATCGAGTGCCTTGGTCTGCAGCGGATCGCCGGTCAGCACCGGCATGCTGGTGAGGGACATCGGCGGCAGGCGCGAGTTCATGTTGGCCATGCGGGCACCACCCAGGAACAGCTCCACGCCGGCCAGGGCGCCGTGCCTGTGCACGGCTTCGGTCATCATCGCATGTTGGCGGATGTCGGCATCATCCCACAGGGTCTGGATCGGATAGGGCGCATCGTCGGAGGTCGGATGTATGGTGCAGTACTCGGTGTTCACGACGCCCCAACCACCCTCGGCCTTCAGGCCGCGCATGGCCGCCAGCGTGTGCGGCCGCTCATGCCCCATGCCGCTGCAATGCGGCACCTTGTAGAAGCGGTTTGGGGCCGTCACCGGGCCGAGTTTCATCGGCGTGAAGAGCAGGTCGAAACGCGGGTCGCGGGTCATGGTGCTGCCTGAATGATCGTTCAACTGTTGAATGATCATTCAGTTAGAGGTTAGGTGTCAATGATCCTGCGTCAGTTCCGCCCGCTCAACAACCCCCGCGCTACGACTTGCGCCTGGATCTCCGCCGCACCTTCGAAGATGTTGAGGATGCGCGCATCGCACAGCACGCGGCTGATCTTGTATTCCTGGGCGTAGCCGTTGCCGCCGTGGATCTGCAGGGCGTTGTCGGCATTTGACCAGGCGACACGGGCGCCCAGCAGCTTTGCCATGCCGGCCGGAATGTCGCAGCGGCGGTCGCTGTCTTTTTCGCGGGCGGCGAAGTAGGAGAGCTGGCGCGCCATCATGGTTTCGACCGCCATCCAGGCAAGCTTGCCGTGGATGCGGGGGAAGGCGTAGATGGCTTGGCCGAACTGCACACGTTCGCGCGCGTATTTGAGGCCGAGTTCCATGGCGCATTGCGCGACGCCGACGGCACGCGCGGCGGTCTGGATGCGCGCACTTTCGAAGGTCGCCATCAACTGCTTGAAACCTTCCCCTTCGACACCGCCGAGGAGATTTTCCGCTTTCACCTCGAAGCCATCGAAGGCGAGCTCGTATTCCTTCATGCCGCGATAGCCGAGGACACCAATCTCGCCGCCGGTCATGCCCTTGGCGGGGAAGGGATCGGCTCCCGTGCCGCGCGGCTTTTCTGCTAGGAACATGGAGAGGCCGCGGTAGTCGGTCGAATTCGCATCGGTGCGTGCCAGCAGGGTCATCACATCGGTGCGAGACGCGTGGGTGATCCAGGTCTTGTTGCCAGTGACACGGTAGACGTCGCCGTCTTTCACGGCGCGGGTGCGCAAGGAACCGAGGTCGGAGCCGGTATTGGGTTCGGTGAAGACGGCGGTCGGCAGGATCTCGCCGCTCGCGATCTTCGGCAGCCATTGCTGCTTCTGCTGCTCGGTGCCGCCCAAGCGAATGAGTTCGGCGGCGATTTCCGAGCGTGTGCCGAGCGAGCCCAAGCCGATATAGCCGCGCGAGAGTTCTTCGGTCACCACGCACATGGCAAGCTTGCCCATGCCGGAGCCGCCGAATTCCTCCGGGACGGTCAGGCCGAAGACGCCCATTTCGGCCAGTTGCTGGATGACCTCCAGCGGGATGAGGTCGTCCTTGAGGTGCCACTGGTGCGCTGCCTCGACATGGTCGGCGGCGAAGCTGTGGAACTGGTCGCGGACGATGGTGAGCGATTCGTCATCGAGGGCCGCTTCGCCGAAATCGCCATCAGAGATGAGGTGGGCTAGGCGTGCGCGGGCTTCGGCGGAATTGCCATGGGCCACCAGCAGTTCGGCAGCGTCGAGGGGCCGCGCCGCGGCGGGATCGAGGCCAAGATCGGTGAGGCGCACGATTTCGCCCTGGCTCATCGGCCAGCCGCCCCTGATCTGGGCGAGGTATTCGCCAAAGCCGATCTGGAGGATGAGCTGTTCGCGTTCGCCGAAGCGGCCGCTTTTCTCAAGCCGACAGGCCCAGGCCAGCGATTGCTCAAGCGCCGTCACATAGGTGGCAAGCCACGCATAGCCGTGGGCCGCGAACTGATGCGCATCGAGTGCCTTGGCATCAACACGGCCGGCCACCGTGACATTGGCATGGACGCGGGTGCGCACCGATTCCAGCACGGTCTGCGCGGCGGTTAGGCCGGCCGCGCAGCAGGCAAGCAGATCCGCAAGGAGCGGCGAGGTCGCCGCACCTTCTAGACGCATGGGCGCGGACATCACTCCTCCATGCAGTCTTCGAGGGTGCGACGGCCGGGACGTTTTGCCTGCACGAGCACCGCCATGTTGCCGGGCTTGTGCTTGTTCTGCCACATCTTGGTATGGGCGGCGGGGATATCTTCCCAACTGAACACTTCGGACATGCAGGGATCGATGCGGCGCTCGATCACCAGATGGTTGGCCTGGCTCGCCTGCAGAAGATTGGCGAAATGGCTGCCCTGGATGCGCTTCTGGCGCATCCACACGAAGCGCGCGTCGAAGGTGAGGTTGTAGCCGGTGGTACCGGCGCAGATCACGACCATGCCGCCGCGCTTCACGACGAAGCAGGAAACCGGGAAGGTCTGCTCGCCGGGATGTTCGAAGACGAAGTCGACATCGACGCCCTTGCCGGTGATATCCCAGATCGCCTTGCCGAAGGCGCGGCACTTCTTCATGTAGTCATTGTAGCCGGCGGCATCGTCGACATCGGGGCATTGGCCCCAGCAATCGAAATCGTTGCGGTTGATGACGCCCTTGGCGCCCAGCGACATGACGAACTCGCGCTTCGATTCGTCCGAGATGATGCCGATCGGATTGGCACCCGCCGTAGCGCAGAGCTGCACCGCCATCGAGCCCAGGCCGCCCGAAGCACCCCAGATGAGGACATTGTGGCCCGGCCGCAGGATATGCGGGCGATGGCCGAACAGCATGCGATAGGCCGTGGCGAGGGTCAGCGTGTAGCACGCACTCTCTTCCCAGGTGAGATGTTTGGCGCGCGGCATGAGCTGGCGGCCCTGCACCTTGCAGAACTGCGCGAAGGATCCGTCCGGCGTCTCGTAACCCCAGATGCGCTGGCTGGGCGAGAACATCGGGTCGCCGCCATTGCATTCCTCGTCATCGCCATCGTCCTGATTGCAATGCACGACGACTTCATCGCCGACCTTCCAGCGCTTTACCTTGGAGCCAACGGCCCAGACGATGCCGGCGGCGTCCGACCCGGCAATGTGATACTCGGCCTTGTGCACGTCGAAGGGCGAGATGGGCTTCCCCAAACCAGCCCAGACGCCGTTGTAGTTCACACCCGCCGCCATCACCATGACGATGACCTCGTCCTGGTCCGGATGCGGCGTCTCGACGGCTTCGACCAGCATGGCAGTCTCGGGCGGGCCGTGGCGGTCGCGGCGGATGGCCCAGGCATACATCTGCGGCGGCAGATACCCTAAGGGCGGGATCTCGCCGATCTCGTAGATGTTCTTGCCGGTGAGGGGGGCCGCCTTGGGGGCAGCCGCCTTGCCGTCACCAGCTTTGGTCTCAATCGCCACGACTTTTGCCGACTCACTCATGATCGCTTCCCATTCTTGCGTTAAGGCAGGGCCGGCACCTCTTAGAGCGGGCGCCTTAGCCAATGCAGCATCAACACCATCCTGCCTTCGCGGTTGCAGCACCGTCAAGAGGTGGACGATAGAAAAGGTCGCAAGTGATGACGAAACGGTAAAGAAGTGGCCATTTGTGCAGGATGATAGGTAATTATATTACTTATTTGGTCTTTGCGGCGCAAAAGACGGGAAGACAGCGCTTTCATCAGAAGGGGAGTCGCGGAGGGACAAACTTGTGGATGGTCGGCCTTCGCCGACCATGACGGAGAATTAGCTTGGCGACGATTCTTCAGTTGAGATTTGTTTTATCGTCATGGTCGGCGAAGGCCGACCATCCACGAGTTGATGCTTGGAACGGGGCGCCATCACTTCACCTTGCAGACATCCTTCACGCTCTGCCATTCCGTGGCTGCCATCGAGGTGTAGCCCGTGCTGTCGCCGGCCGTGTAGGCTGCGCGTTCGTCGAGGCCGGGGTGGCTCGCCAGCCAGTTTGGAATGACGTTGCTGCCTGATTCCTTTGCCTCTTCTTCGAGCAGCTTGAAGAAGTCGGCCATGCCGTCAGTGCGGAGGCCGGCTGCTTTCAGGAGTTCCAAGCCGCGCAGATCGGCTTCCTGTTCCATTTTTCTCGAATAGGACATGGTCGTGACCAGGGTTGCAAGATCGCCGGCGCTGGAGCCGCCCAGCACGATACCGATCGTGGCACCGAGGCCGAGGCTGCTGATGACGCCCTGGGTCGGATGGCGGAGATCGAGATGTCCGATCTCATGTGCCACTACGGCCGAGAGCATGTCCGGTGAGGTGGCAAGCTCGATGAGGCCGCTTGTCACCAGCACATGATCGCCCGGCAATGCGAGCGCATTTGGCAGCTTGAGATCGACGACATCGATGGTGATGCCGTTCATATCGCGCGGGCTGAGGCGATAGACCAGACCCCGCAAGGCGGCATTTCCGGATGTCCCCTGACAAACGGTGAGGTTCTTGGTGAAGGCAGCATAGATTTTTTCGCCGAGGCGCTGCTCCCATTCCTTCGGCACATATTGCGCCAAGGCTGCGCTGCCTTCGCGCCACCCGAAATAGGCCCCCACCGCGATGACGATGCCGGCGGCGAACCAATAGGCGCCGACCTTAAGCGCACGCCGCCTCGCCCGTGCCTTCCACTGGCCAAGCGCCGGATTGGCAGCGAGCAATTGCTGGCGTTTGGGTGAATCGTGAAGGACGAGGCGCGGCAATGGATCGCTCAGCCGCGCGAAATTGAGACTGCCAGTGACAGAATTGCCATCGACGACGCGCATATCGGCGATCGGCCAGTGCACTGTGCCGGCACTCTCGCCGCTCAGGACCAGGTCGTCGCCTGCAAGAGATATCGCTACGCGGTGAGCGGTGGCGGTATTGCCGTCGTAAAAGCGATCGTCAGACACTCTGGTCCTCTTCCTTGAGCTCTGCTCCCGTGACTGGGGAGAAGATTGAATGCTTCACTACAGGATACCCGGATCAAATGCTTCCAGCAGGCCTTCGCCCACGCCGGGCCGGCGGAGCGGGCTGCGCTTGATTTCGGTGCCGTCGATATCGCCGATCACCTCGACATGGGCGACGATGAATTTCATGGTGCGCTGGATAGCGATGGGCAATCCGAGGCCCAGTGTCACGAGGATGATGAAGATGTTGCCGAAGGTACGGCCCATGAGGGCACCTGCGGTCATCGGTACCGAGAAATGCATGCCGGCCAGCCGCAATTTGGCGCCGATTTCGCGGATCATGGCCGCCTGATAAAAACTGAAGGCAACGATGGAGATCGCCCAGAAAGTCAACAGAAAGGCAATGACGCCGACGAAGATGAGCCAGATCATCTCCGGCGAAGTTTCTGTCGTAGAGGATGGGCTGATCTTGATCGAACCATCGCCGCTCATGTTGAAAGCAAGCAAGGTGAGCGAGCCTATGATGATCGAGAACGCCATGACGGATAGAATGACGGCAGAGACAATGCCGATCAGGTAGGCGACATAAAGCGGTTTGGAACTTGTCTGGCCGCTGGCCTTGGCATCGCCGAAATAGGAGCGGTTGATGCGGTCGTCGATGAGACGCATCTGCGCCCAGGGCCAGGCGAGCCCGATGGTCAGCATGGCGAGGAAAGAGAAGAGCAGGCCTTTTAGTCCCCAGGCCCAGGCCGATCCGGTCATGTTTCCGCTGATTCCGCGCCACAATGTGCGGGTCAGGCGATAGCGCTGGGCGGCGTAGCGGCCGACAAAAGTGATGTAGAGAATGATGAGGCCGAGAGAGGATTGCACGATCGGGAGCAGCGGCGATTCCTGCGGCGCGGCAATGGCCAATGCATACATGCCGATCTGCGCCAGGACGATAAACACCATGACGACGATGAAGCCCAGGAAGAGCTCCAGGCCGGTACCAGTATACTCGAAATGATCGCCCGAGAGACTGGTATGCGACCACAGATAACGCCTCAACCGTGTCTTGCCCCAGAAGCGGTAGATGCCAAGGGTGACCAGGGTGAGGAGCAGGTTGACGAGGAAGATGCGGTAAACTTCGCCGAGGCGCCCATTATAGATGAGGGCAGTGCGGCGGCCATCGGCGGTGGGTGCCGTGCCGAAGGCAGAAAAGCCGCTGCCGTTACCGCCGTATCCGCTGCGCGGCGGGTCAGGATAGGCGCTCGACAGGGTGGCGCCATCGGCGGGCTGCCGGGGGCTTGAGGGCGTGAGCCGCATCGAATCGTCTGGTCTCACGCGGCAAAATCCATTCTTTGCCAATAAATTCAATTGCAGCGAAAGATAGCAACAGTGCCCCGGCCACTCAAGCCTGGTTTCCCGCGTGCCGCCGACGGCATGCCTTGACAGCCGGCCCCCAGTCATGGCTTAACATCGGCCGACGCTTGGCAATATGGTCGAGCTCCGTGGTGATTTGTGCCGGATTGCGGCCACGTTAAATCAAACGCTAAAAGGTCCAGGACAGTGCCCCAGGGCGCCAGAACCTCGGCCTTATCGGTCGGGGTTTTTTATTGCCCGCGCGCCAGCGATGGTCGTGCAGGCCAGTCCAGGACGAGGCGATCATGACGGTTAAGCGGGATATCAAGGCAAGCTGGAACGCAGCCACGAAACTGGTGCATGCGGGGCAGACACGCAGCCAGTTCAAGGAGACGTCGGAGACGATCTACATGACCTCCGGCTATGTCTATGAGACGGCGGAGGAAGCCGAGGCGGCGTTCGACAACAGCCAGCCGCGCTTTGTCTATTCGCGTTTCGGCAATCCCACGGTCGCGATGTTCGAGCAACGCATGGCGACCATCGAAGGCGCCGAGGCCGCGCGCGCCACCTCGTCCGGCATGGCGGCGGTGTTCGCCTCGCTGGCTTCGTTGGTGAAGGCAGGCGACCGCATCGTTGCGTCGGACGCCCTGTTCGGCTCGTGCCAGTTCATCCTGGGAGAGATCCTGCCGAAATGGGGCGCCGAGACGGTGTTCGTCGATGGCCGCGATCTTGAACAGTGGAAGGCGGCGTTGGCCAAGCCGGCCAAGGCCGTGTTCCTGGAAAGCCCCAGCAATCCGGGCCTGCGCCTGGTCGATCTCAAGGCGGTGGCGGACCTTGCCCACAAGGCCGGCGCCACGGTGGTGGTCGACAATGTGTTTGCGACACCCTTGCTGCAGCAACCGCTGAAACTGGGCGCCGATGTGGTGGTCTATTCGGCGACCAAGCATATCGATGGGCAGGGGCGGTGTTTGGGCGGCATCATCCTCGGCACCGAGAAATACATCAACGAGACACTGCAGCCCTTCATCCGCCATACGGGTCCGAGCCTCAGCCCGATGAATGCGTGGATCCTGCTCAAGGGGCTGGAGACGCTGGATCTGCGCGTCGCCAAGCAATGCGACAGCTCGCTGAAGATCGCCCAGGCATTGAAAGGCCATAACAAGCTGGCGCAGGTGAGCTATCCGACGCTGGAAGGCTTCCCTCAATATGAGCTGGCGATGAAGCAGATGAGCGGCGGCGGCACGATGCTGTCCTTCAGCCTTGCCGGGGGAAAGTCCGCGGCGTTCAAGTTCTTGAATGCGCTGGAACTGGTGCTGATCTCCAACAATCTCGGTGATTCAAAGTCGCTCGCCACTCATCCGGCGACGACGACGCATCAGCGCCTCACCGTCGAGCAACGGGCGAAGCAGGGCATCGATGAAGGCCTCATCCGCCTGTCGGTGGGGCTTGAGCATGCGGATGATCTCATTGATGATGTGCTGAGCGCGTTGAAGGCGGTTTGAGGACCAAATTCGTCATCCTCCGCGGACCATGACGATCTCTTGGCATCATCGGAGTGTCAGATGGCGTCTACGAGCTTACTCACCGGCCATTGTCTGTGCGGCGCCTTGCGTTATCGCTTCGATCCGACCAATGCCGTGGTCGACTATTGCCATTGCGATACCTGCCGGCGTTGGAGCGGGGCGCCGGTGACCGCCTGGGCGCAGGTGCCGCCCGCGCAGTTCGAGCTTCTGGCCGGGACTGCGAAGATCTTTCAATCCTCGCCCCTTTACCAGCGGCATTTCTGCGGCGATTGTGGGTCGCCGATCTATATGAGCGGCGGCGACACGATCGGCATCATGCTGGGCACGGTCGATGATGCCTCGGGCCTGATCCCGACCGGTCATGGCTGGACCTCGGCGCAGCTGCCCTGGCTGAAGATCGACGATCACCTGCCGCATTGGCCCAAGGATGCGCCGCATGACGCGGACTAGCGGCCATCAGGTTGTGGAAGCGCAATCCATATCCGCGTAAGTTGATCTCCGGGGAGTCGAGTCTTGGGGGATGGAATGAGGCATTGGTTGTGGCGCGTCATGGGGGTGCTGTCGCTGGGCGGCGGATTTTCCGGGCTGGTCTATCTGTTCATGGTACTCCTGCAGGGTGTCGCCATCGACCTTTGGGTAACAATCACAATCGTGGCAGCAACAGCGCTGTACGGTTTTGGCGTCTGGTCTGGCATGCGCTTGCTTGAGGGTCGCCCGGGCGCGGCACAAGTCAATCTGCTGTATTGGTGTATCCAGATTCCGATGCTCAACACGCCAGTGGTTGCGCTTCAATTCTATGTCGGTGCCACTGCCGTGGTGAGCGCCAGTTTGGGCTGGGACGCATCCGGTACGGATGAAGTCAATTTCGGTGCAAACGCCCTTTTTGGCAGCTCGGTTGAATGGTCACTGATGCAGGGTGATGTGCCCTGGGAGGTCGGGGTCAATCTTCTTGCCTGCGTGATCGTTTGGAAGGGACGGCGTCTGCTTCGGCAGGAAGCAGCGGCTGCCAAGGATGATATTTGGTAATTTAATTACTGTTTTAGCGGGCCACTCGGTCTGATCTTGCGCAGTTGTTGTTGCGCCCGCTATATTGCGGCGCACAATAAAAGAATGCCGCGGGAGAAACCTCATGAGTGATGCGATTAAACGGGACCAAGCCTGGCTGTTCCGAACCTATTCGGGCCATAGCTCGGCCAAGGCATCCAACGAGCTCTACCGCACGAACCTCAAGCGCGGACAAACCGGCCTCAGCGTCGCGTTCGATCTGCCGACCCAGACGGGCTACGATTCCGACCATGTGCTGGCCAAGGGCGAGGTCGGCAAGGTCGGTGTGCCGATCAGCCATCTGGGCGACATGGTGGCTTTATTTGATGGCCTGCCGCTCGCCGATATGAACACCTCGATGACCATCAACGCGACGGCGCCCTGGCTGCTGGCGCTCTATATCGCCGTGGCCGAGAAGCAGGGGGCAAGCCGCGCCGCCCTGCAGGGGACGGTGCAGAACGACATCATCAAGGAATATCTCTCGCGCGGGACCTATATCTTCCCGCCGGAACCCTCGCTGCGGCTGATCACCGATGTGATCAGCTTCACCTATCGCGAGGTGCCGAAATGGAACCCCACCAATGTCTGCTCCTATCATCTGCAGGAAGCCGGGGCGACACCAGTGCAGGAGCTGGCCTATGCGCTGGCGACGGCGGTGGCCGTCCTCGATCATGTGAAGGCGAGCGGACAGGTGCCTGCTGAGGATTTTCCGCAGGTGGTGGGACGCATCAGCTTCTTCGTCAATGCGGGCCTCAGGTTCATCACCGAGATCTGCAAGATGCGGGCGTTTACGGAATTGTGGGACGAGATCTGCCGCGACCGCTATGGCGTCGAAGATGCCAAGCTGCGGCGTTTCCGATATGGCGTGCAGGTGAACAGCCTGGGCCTCACCGAGCAGCAGCCGGAGAACAATGTCTATCGCATCCTCCTGGAGATGCTGGCGGTGACGCTCTCCAAGAATGCACGCGCACGTGCCGTGCAATTACCGGCCTGGAACGAGGCGCTGGGCCTGCCGCGCCCATGGGATCAGCAATGGTCGCTGCGACTGCAGCAGATCGTGGCCTATGAGACGGACCTACTCGAGTTCGGCGATATCTTCGATGGTTCTATCGAGATCACGCGCAAGGTCGATGCCCTGAAGGCCGAGGCGCTGGAGGAGTTGGCGCGGATCGATGCCATGGGCGGGGCGGTCGCCGCCGTGGAATCGCTGCTACGAAGCAACGGCTGGTGGAATCCAATGCGCGGCGTCTGTCGGCGATCGAGCGCGGCGACCAGACCGTGGTCGGTGTCAACAACACACCGAAAGCGCGCCCTCGCCCTTGCTGGCCGGCGGCGATGGCGGATTCCTTGCCATCGACGACAAGGCGGAAGCGGAGCAGGTGGCTGGCCTGAAGGCCTGGCGGGCCGCGCGCGACAGTGCCGCTGCGGCCAAGGCGCTCGCAGCACTCGAAGCAGATGCAAAGTCCGGCCGCAATATCATGGAAGCTTCGATCAGTTGCGCTCATGCCGGCTGCACCACCGGCGAATGGGGCGAGACACTGCGCCGCGTGTTCGGTGAGTTCCGGGCGCCGACCGGTGTCGCGCGGGCAACCGTGGACCAGGGCAGCACGGCCATCGTGACGGTGCGTGCCCAGGTTGATGCCGCGAGCAAGCGTTTGGGCCGGCGCGTCAAGATCCTGGTCGGCAAACCGGGCCTTGACGGCCATTCGAACGGGGCCGAGCAGATCGCCGTGCGGGCGCGGGATGCCGGCATGGAAGTGGTCTATGAAGGCGTCCGCTTGACCCCGGCGCAGATCGTCAATGCAGCCCTTGAGGAAAGCGTCCATGTGGTGGGTCTCGATCCTCTCCGGCTCGCATATTGCCCTGGTGGGTGAGGTGATGGAACGGATGCGGGCGCTGGGTCTATCGGACGTGCCGGTGGTGGTGGGCGGTATCATTCCGCAGGAAGATGCCAAAAGGCTGCTGGAATTCGGCGTGGCGCGGGTCTATACGCCCAAGGATTACGATCTCAACGCCATCATGGCGGGGATCGTCTCCCTGGTGGACCAGCACTCGCAGGCGGCATGACGGAACATTCATTCGGCACTTCGTTCCAGGCGGAATTCGAGGAACTGCTTGCCTGGCGGCGCGACGTGCGCCATTTCAAGACGGACCCGGTGCCGGCGGAGATGGTCGAGCATCTCCTGGATCTCACTGGCCTTGCCCCATCGGTCGGCAACGCCCAGCCCTGGCGCTTCGTCAGCGTGGACGAGCCGGTACGGCGGGCGGCCATCATCGAGAATTTCCAGCAGGCCAATCAGGCAGCCCTCGCCAATTACGACGGCGAGCGTGCCGAGCTTTATGCGCGGCTGAAGCTCGCGGGCCTGCGCGAGGCGCCAAGGCATTTCGCGGTCTTCTGCGATGAGGACACACCACAAGGTGCTGGGCTCGGCCGCCTCACCATGCCGGAGACATTGCGCTATTCGACGGTGCTGGCCATCCACACGCTGTGGCTCGCCGCACGGGCACAGGGGTTGGGGCTGGGCTGGGTCTCGATCATCGATCCGCGGCAGGCGACCGCAACCCTCGACGTGCCGAAGGAATGGCACTTCGTCGCCTATCTTTGCCTCGGTTTTCCAGCCGGCGATCACATCGAGCCGGAGTTGCAGCGCAAGGGCTGGCAATCGCGCGAGGCGCTCTGCCGCCAGGTGTTGCAGCGCTGACGGCTATTGTTCCAGCGTCATGCGTTCGCCCTCGACGCGCCAGGATCTGAGGCGGCGCAGGAACTCCATCCCGAGCAACGAATCCGACATGTCGACCTCGTTGACCGTGGCCGGCAGATCGTGCACCAGGATGTTGCCGAGGCGGAATTCGGCGATGACGATCGGCGCTCCACGCACAATGCCATTCGCAGTCTCGGCGATCTGCGAGAAATTGAGCTGGGTGAGGTCATAGCCGAGGCGCTCCGCCGCATCGGGTGTCAGCACCACGTCGGTGGCGCCGGTGTCGATGGTGAAGGCGAGGTCGACGCCATCGACCTGGGCACGCACCTTGTAGTGGCCATTCTCCGCCACCGGATAGCTCATGATGCGCTCGCCCTCTGTTCGGCCATCGAGCGGCATCAGTTCCGCGCTGAAACGGTCGCCGAGCATGCCGAACTCGCCGCGGAAGGAATAGAGCAGGATGAGGCCGGCGAAGATCGCCACCCAGATCGCCATCTGCGCCAGGGTCCGATTCATGTCGTAGCGCAGGCGCGCGAACAGGCCACCGCCGAAGACGGCGATCAGGCAGACGAGATAGATGAGACGCATGCGGTTGTCGCCATCGGCCAGCACGTCGGGGAAGCGCTGGTTGAGGAAATAGACGAGAATGGCGCTGCCACCCAGAATCAGGGCCCAAAACTGCCAGCTTCGATTTTGCATAAGAGTCCCGCACTACTCGCTAAACGTGCATTTGTTCCCCATTTGATCTGACGGCGGCGATGGTGTCCAGGGATTTTTTGCCCCGCATGTCAGCCGCCCATTGCTTTGGTGAGTTCGACGAGTTCGATGAATTCGGCGCGGGCGCCGCTGGCATCTTCGCCGCGGCCGTCGCGGGCGAGGGTGGCGATCTGGGAGAGGTCGAAGGTGCCCAGCCGCGCGCCGCCTTTCAGATATTGGCCGAAGGCGGCAACGGCGGCGGCGAATTTGTCGTCAGTTGCGGGATCATCGGCGCGGGTGAGCCAGGAGCTGGACAGGGGCGTTTCGATGAGCTTGGAGACATCGCCCTCCGGTGCCTTGTATCGGAGGCGCAACAAGGCGAATTCGTCGACCTTGGTGCCGGTCCCCTTGGTCGGGACGACGCCTTCACCCTGATAGCGCAGCGGATCGACGCTCATTCCCTTCGAACCCACGAGGGCGATCTCGTAGAGCGCTGTCACGCTATGGCCGGCGCCGATCTCGCCGGCATCCTTTTTGTCGTTGTTGAAATCCTCGCGGTTGAGGGCGCGGTTCTCATAGCCGATGAGGCGGTATTCGGCGATGAGAGCCGGGTTGAACTCGATTTGGACCTTCACGTCCTTGGCGATGGTTTGCAGAGTCCCCTGCAGGCCGTCGACCAACAGGCGCTTGGCTTCCTTCAATGAATCGACATAGCCGTAATTACCGTTGCCGATATCGGCGATCTGTTCCATGAGGGCATCGTTGTAATTGCCTTCGCCGAAGCCGATCGTGCTGAGCGCGATACCGGATTTTCGGTTCTCCTCGACCAAGCTCTTCAGCGCGTCGAGATCCGTGATGCCGACATTAAAGTCGCCGTCGGTCGCGAGCACGATGCGGTTGATGCCGTCTGAAATCCGGGCTTCCCGCGCCTTGGCATAGGCGAGCTGGATGCCCTCTCCCCCAGCGGTGCTGCCGCCCGCCTCAAGCCCGTCGATGGCGGCCCGGATAGTCTCCTTGTCGCTGCCGGCGGTGGGCGCCAGCGCCAGACCCGCGGCTCCGGCATAGGTGACAATGCTCACCCTGTCGTTGGGGCCGAGCTGATCGACCAGCATCTTCATGCCGGTCTTCAGGAGCGGCAGCTTGTCGGCATCCTGCATCGAGCCGGAGACGTCGATGAGGAACACGAGGTTGGCAGGGAGCCGATGATCGCGCGGTGGCTCATAGCCCTTGATGGCGATGCGCAGCAGCTTGGTATCCGGGTTCCAGGGCGTGGTCATCACATCGGCATCGGCGCGGAACGGGATGCTCTCGTCGCGCGGTCCTTTGTAGTCATAGCTGAAGTAATTGAGCATCTCCTCGACCCGCACGGCGTCAGAGGGCGGCTTCCGCCCGTTCATCAGGAAGCGGCGCAGATTGGCGTAGGAGCCGGTATCGACATCGATGGCGAAGGTAGAGACCGGCGCTTCTGCGACGCGCTTCACTGGATTGTCGTCGGTGTGGGTGTAGGTCTCGGTGGTCTGCGGTGGATGAATTGATTGCGCAGTTGCGAATCCACTCGCGTCGGACGATGGGCTGCCCTGAAATATATGGATAGTGGGCTCGCTTTGCTTTTGCGTCGGTACTGCCTCGGTTCCTGTGGCCAAGTCGGCCGCCAGCTCCGATTCTTGCGCTGGCGCTGGTTGGGCCGTGCTGCTGGTTGCAGCGGCCGGCGCAATGGCGGTGCCTTCTGCAGATTGCGTATGCTCGCTGCCGCAGGCAGCCAGGATGAGTATCGCCGAAATCAGAATGTGGCTTAGCAGAAGTTGCTTGCGCATGGTGTAGCCCCTGTTGTCGATATCCCCGTGATGCCGAGGATCGGTGATGACAAGGGCGAAAGCGGGTCCGGAATGTGGCGAAATCGCGGTTAGTGGATTCTTCCCTCTCTGATAGGGGAGAGGTTAGTGCGAGGTCAGCGCCAGTTCCGACTACGACCAACGGCGTTGTGGAATTTCATGCGGTGCGCGTCGGCGATTTTGTTCCGTGGCGCAAGGCGCGCCCTGGGAGCGGGCGACGGCGGCAATGTGTCCAGCGTCGCGAGGCCAGCGCCGATGAGCGCCAATTGCGCGGTGCCGAGGCCGGTGAGTTCGGTGCTGGCCGGAATCACGACGTCGGGATCGAGCACATCGGCCACAAATCCGGCGAAATAGCTGTTCCTGGCGAGGCCGCCATCGATCGAGATGCGGTCGGCGACGGGAGCGAGACGTGCCATTGCCCGCAGCACCTCGTCGGTGCGAAGGGCGATGCCTTCGAGCAGCGCCTGCATCATGTCGGCCTTGTTTGTATCAAGACCGAGGCCAAGCCACATGCCGGCGGCCGAGCGGTCCCAATAGGGGCAGCCCAGGCCACTCAAGGCCGGCACAAAGACGAGATTGCGCGAGAGGGCGCTGGGCGCGCTGAAGGCATCGATCTCGGCATAGTCGGCGAAGAGACCGAGGCTGCGGGCCCAATTGACGGCGGAGGCAGCATTGTAGACGCCGCCCTCCAGCGCATAGGTCGGGGCCGCGGTGCCCAGCCGCCAGGCAATGGTCGGCAGCAGGCCGCTCGCCACATCGCGCAACGGCTGCGCACCGACGAGGCAGAGAGCGAAAGCGCCGGTGCCGAAGGTGATCTTGGCATCGCCGGCGTCACGACAGCCATGACCGAACAGGGCCGCCTGCTGATCAACGACATTGGCGGTAACCGGTGTCTTGCCGATGCTGCCGAAATTGTCGGCGGTGGCGCGGATCTCGGGCAGGCAATCGATGGGCACGCCGAAGAGGTCGCACAGCACCGGGTCCCATTGCAGCGTTTCCAGGTTCATCAGGCTGGTGCGCGAGGCCGTGGTCACGTCGGTGGCGAAGGTTCCGGCGAGGCGGTCCAGAAAGAAGCTGTCGCTGGTGCCGAAACGGAGGCGGCCCTGTTTGTGCAGCAACCGGGCTTCTTCGACATGATCCAGGAACCAGCGCAGTTTGCTGGCCGAGAAGTACGGGTCGAGCGGCAGGCCGGCCCGGGTGAGCGTAGTCTCTTCGTGCCCAGCCAGTTTCAACCGGTCGATGACGTCATTGGTGCGCGCATCCTGCCAGACAATCGCGTTGTAGATCGGCCGTTTGGAGCGCCCATCCCAGTCGATCACCGTCTCGCCCTGATTGGCGATGCCGATGGCGCGCGCCTGGCCGGCAGATCCGATGCAGGCATCGAGATGGCCGATGAGTTCTTCCGGGTCATGTTCGACCCAGCCCGGTTCCGGCAGAATTTGGCGATGCTCAAAACCATCCAGCGTTTGGAAGCGGCCATCCGTGTAAAGGCGGTGGAGCTTGGTGCCGGTCGTACCCTGGTCGATGGACAAAACGAAATCAGACATGGATCACTTGCGCGGTTGCAGATCGACGGTGAGATGGTGGATTCCGTTGAGGTCGACGGCGGGGACGCGCCAGGCAATGCGCCGCTCCGGCAGCACATTGATCGGACGGGACCAGATCTCGCGGCCATCGGCCAGAACCCGCAATGTACCCTTGGTGGCGACGCGCGCACGGGCCTTGAACAGCAAGGGATCATAGGGGCCGCGCCCGGTGAGGCGCTGGGGATAGACATAGCTCAAGGCGCCGCCGGCCTCGATGCGGATGGGGGCGGCGGCGGCGGCCAGCTTGTCCTGCAAAGCGGCATGGATCGCATGGGCCGCCGACTTGCCTTCGCGGTAGCATTGGCCGGCTGTCTCGATGCCGCGCAGCAGGTTGCCACTGGCGAAATAGCTGGCGTCGGTGCAGCGATAGAGCTGATCGATGACCGGACCGCGTGTGCCGGGATCGAGTTCGAGATGGCTCTGCGTGAGCAGGGCGCTCTCGGGGCGGAACTGGCCGGTGAAGACGATGCCGTCGCATTCGAGGGTGCGCGTGACGCCGCGCCGGTGGAAGCTGAGGCCCTCAACCTTGTCCTGACCCAGAATCCGCAGGTCGCTGCAATCGGTCATGACGGGGACGCCAAAGCCGATGCGCGCCACCCAATCGCCCGGTTGCCAGGCGGAGATTCGCGACCGTTCCTCGATCATCGCCACCGCCTTGACGCCGACATGGCCGAGGGTGAGCAGGCTGGAGAAGGCAACCAGTTCCGAGCCGATGATCACAGGTCGCTGAAAGGGAGCCTTGCCCTGGAGATAGGCAAACTGCTGCAGGGCGCCGGTGGTCGTGACACCCCAGGGACGCGTTCCGGAAATGAGGCGCGCGCTGCGCGGCGTTTCGCGCGCCCCATGGCGAGCAGGACCTTCTGCGCCTGCAATGTCTCCAGGCCGTTTGGGCCGGTCAGTTGCAATCGCCCATTGGGTTCCAGCTTCAACACGGTGTGACCGAGGCGCAGATCGATATCGCTCACCCGGTCGACCAGGCGTTTTGCGAAATCGGGGCCGGTCATCAGCTTGCCGAATTGCAGGAGGCCATAGCCGGTATGGCCGCAATGGCGCGGAATGCCGCCAGCTTGGGACTCACGGTCGATGATGACGATGTCCCGTACGCCAAGGCGTTTCAGTTCCGCCGCGGCGGAGAGTCCGGCGGGACCCGCGCCCAGGATGATCACGTCATGGGTCTTCATGGCACGATCCTGCCTTCGGCGATGGCCATCACCCGGGCGCTGCAATAGAAGCCCTGGCAACGACCCATCATCGCGCGGGTGCGGCGCTTGAGACCGCCGATATCGCCAGCGGGCAAGGTGCCGTCGAGGGCGCCCCTCAAGCTCGGTCCGGGTGACCCATTCGCAATGGCAGACGATCTCGCCACTCAACGGCGCCTGATAGGGCCTTGGTTGCTCCTCGCAGAGATTGGGGACCGGCGTCCAGATGGACTCGGCCTCGGCGAGGCGGCCGAAGCTCGCGCCATAAAGGCCTGCCACATGCTGGGCAATGCCGAGTGCCGCGGTAAGCCCGGTCGAGCGAATGCCAGCCACCGTGATCCAGCGACGGTCGGGCTGCGCGGTGATCTGGTAGTCCTTGAACTGGGTGGCGGGGCGGAGGCCGGCATAGACCGCGGTCACGTCGATATTGGCGAGGCCCGGCAACATCTCGACACCACGTGCCATCAACTGCTGGAGCGCAGCCTGGTCGACCTCGGCATGGATTCGGTCTTCCTGGTCTTCGGCCGTGGGGCCAACCAGGACATTGCCGAAAGCGGTACGGCAGATGACGATGCCCTTGGTGCGCTCGGTCGGCACAGGCAGCACGATCGCCTTGATGAGTCGTGACGCCGGCTTGTCGAAGACCAGGAATTGACCCTTGCGAGGTGTGATCTTGAAGGGCGCCGGGCGATTGATCGCCTCGATGATATCGCCCTGATTGCCGGCGGCGTTGATGACGAGATCCGCAGTCACTTCGCCTTGATTGGTTTCGAGATGCCAGATTCCGTCGAAATGACCGGTCTCGACGCGGCAATCGCGCAGCACGATGCCGCCATGGGCGATGCCCTGGTGGACATAGGCCAAGGGCGCCGACCATGGGTCGATGATATGCTCGCCCGGCACATGTACGCCGCCCGTCGCCTTGGGCGAGAGCAGGGGTTCCTGGCGGCGGAGCGCATCGCGGTCGATGCGCGTGACGTCGGTGACGTTGTTGGCATGGGCCTTGGCGACGATGCCGTCGAGCTTGGCCATTTCTTCCTCGTTCCAGGCCACCACCACGGCGCCGGATTTCACCAGCGGCAGGTTGAGCTGCTCGCGGATGCCGAGATATTCCCGGTAGCCCTGCTGCATGCAGGACAATTCGAGGGAGCCATGCGGGGCATCGAAACCGGTATGGAGGAGGGCGCTATTGGCCTTGGAGGCGCCGGAGAGGATGTCCCGGCCAGCTTCCAGCAGCACCGGCTTCAAGCCACCCATGGCAAGCCGCCGGAAGATGGCGCAACCGACCACCCCGCCGCCAATGATCACAACTTGCGTATGGTTGGTATCCGCCAAAACCCGCCATCCCCTGCTTGGGAGGGAGTGTGCCACGCCTAGGAAAAGAAATCACGCGCCAGAGTCTTGCGACATGAGAAGAACTCCTCACCCCGGCCCTCTCCCCGCAAGCGGGGCGAGGGGGGGCTCGATCGTGCTCGCTTTCAAGCCCCCCGCCCCATGAAATGGGGAGAGGGGTTGGAGTGAGGGGCTTCTAGCTCAGATCTGGGTGCGGAAGTGGAAGGATTTCGGCCGGGTCAGCATTTCGTAGCCGACACGGGACAATGTTGCGCCGCGGCCGGAATCCTTGACGCCGACCCAGGCCAGGGCCGGGTCGAGATAGTCGCAGCGATTCATGAAGACCGTGCCGGTTTCAAGCTCATTGCCGATCTTGCGTGCGGCGATTTCGTCGGAGGTCCACAAGGCCGCGGTGAGGCCGTATTTGCTGTCGTTCATCAGCTTCACGGCTTCGTCGTCGTTCTTCACCTTCATGATGCCGATGACCGGGCCGAAGCTTTCTTCCGACATCACCGACATGGAATGATCGACATTGACCAGCACCTGCGGTGCCACATAGGGCGTCCCTGCCTTGTCGGCCGGAAACAGCTTGGTGTCGATGAGGGCCTTGGCGCCTTGGCGAACCGCATCGGCCACTTGGCCGCGCACGAACTCAGCGGCCGAGGTCCGTACCATCGGCCCAAGATTGGTCGCGGTGTCGAGTGGGTTGCCGAGCTTGTACTTCTTGGTCAAATCAACAAAGCCGTCGACAAACTTGTCGTAAAGGCTCTCATGCACATAGATGCGTTCGATGGCGCAGCAGCATTGGCCGGAATTGAACATGGCACCATCGACCAGGTTTTCGACCGCATGGGCAAGGTTGGCATCGGCGCGGACGTAAGCCGGGTCCTTGCCGCCAAGTTCAAGGCCCATCCCCATGAACTTGCCGAGTGCCGCCTGCTGCACGGCATGGCCGCCGGCAACCGAGCCAGTAAAGTTCACGTACGCCACTTCCGGGGCGGCGATAACTTTTGCCGTGTCGTCATGGGTGAGAACGAGATGCTGGAACAGGCCCTTCGGCAGACCGGCGGCATCGAATGCCTGCTGGAAATCCTCGGCGCAAAGTGGGGTCTGGGCGGAGTGCTTCAGGACCACGGCATTGCCGGCCATCAGCGCCGGCACGACGCCGTTTACCGAGGTGAGATAGGGATAGTTCCACGGTGCCACGATGAAGACGACGCCGAGCGGTTCGCGGTGGAGGACACGGGTGAAGCCGGGTTTGTCGGTGAAGCTGACATCGGCCAGTGCTTCCGGGGCCAAGTTGATCATGAAGCGGGCGCGTTCCTCGAAGCCGCGCATCTCGAACGGGCTCTGCGAGATCGGCCGGCCCATCTGGCGGGTGATTTCCTCGGCGTGGCGGTCCTTGCCCTTGAGGAATTCGTCGACCGCCTTGTTCAGGATCTTCGCGCGCTCGGCGATCGAGGTATTGCGCCACTCGATTTGCGCCTTGGCGGCGTTCTTCAGAACCGCGGCGATTTCGGCCGGCGTGTTGTAGGAGCGCTCGACATAAACGGAATTGTCGATCGGCGTGATGGTCTTCTGGGTGGCGGCCATGTGTAACCTCAGGAGTTTGCTAAAACCAAAAGAAAAGCGCCCGCGCTCCGGTGAGGGAAGGCGGGCGCTCTTAGCGGGATCAGATGATTTCGAAGTAGCGCGACAATTCCCAGTCGGTGATCGCCTTGCGGAACTCGCGTTCCTCATGCTCACGGGTGCCGGCATGATGCTCAACGAAAGCATCGCCGAACAATTCGCGAGCAGCCTTCGACTTGCGCAAACGCTGGGCAGCGTCCCACAACGTCGTCGGCAGATCGAGCTTGGCCGGGTGCTTCATTTCATAGGAATTGCCGACGATGGGGGCCATCGGTTCTATTTTGTTTTCGATACCGTAGAGGCCGGAACCGATCGCGGCTGCCAGCGCAAGGTAGGGGTTACAATCGGCGGCGGCGATGCGGTATTCCACGCGCTGCGATTTCTCGGAACCCGGAATGACGCGGAGCGCGCAGGTGCGGTTCTCGACACCCCAGGTGGCGTTGGTGGGCGCCCAGAAGCCGGGGATGAGGCGTGAATAGGAATTCACGGTGGGCGAGACCATGCCGAGCACCTCGGGCATCAGGGTCTGCTGGCCACCGATGAACCAGCGCATCTTGTCGGAGATGTTGTGCGGCTTCTTCGGGTCGTGGAAGACAGCCTTGCCGTCCTTGCCTTTGAGCGAGATGTGAATGTGGCCCGACTGGCCCGGATAGGAGTTCGACCATTTCGCCATGAAGGTCGCCATCAGGCCGCGGCGCTGGGCCAGCACTTTCATGAAGGTCTTGAAGAGGGCGCCGCGATCGGCGGCTTCGAGGGCCGAGGTCACGCCGAGCGCTGCTTCGAGCACACCCGGGCCGGTCTCCGTGTGCAGGCCCTCGATCGGCATGCGCATCTTCTCGCACATGTCGAGAATGTCCTGGTAGAGCTCCGACCAGACGGAGTTGCGGATGACCGAATAGCCGAACCAGCCGGGAGTCATCGGTGTCAGGTTCTTGTAGTTCTTCTCGCGGATGCTTTCCGGCGTTTCGTCGAACATGAAGAATTCGAATTCGAGGGCCGAATAGACATCGAAGCCCATCTTGGCGGCCTTGGCGAGGACGCGGCGCAGGGTCCCGCGCGCGCAGATCTCTTCCGCTTTGTTGACGAATTCCGAGAGGAACAGGAGGCCGTTATCTTCCATCGGCAGGTCGCGGCAGGTTTCCGGGATGATGCGCGCCCAGGCGTCGGGATAAGCCGTATGCCAGCCGGTATAGTTGAGGCCGTCGATCAACTGGTCCTGGTTGTCCCAGCCCAGGATCACGTCGCAGAAACCGAAGCCGCTTTCGAGGGCCGAGAAGAACTTCGCCTTCGACATATATTTGCCGCGCAGGATGGCGTCGCCATCGAACACGCCGACCTTGATATGCGTGAGGCCGCGCTCCTCGACGATCTTCTTGGCCTGAGCGATGGTTTTGACTTGTTCCGGTTTCAACGGCATTTGTGGTTCCCCCTGTTGGATCCATGAATTGGAATTTAGGCCGCGCTGAAGCTTGCGGCAACGATGTCTTGGAAGAAGTGATGTGGCTCCCCGACGTCGGGTTGGTGCGGCCGGCGCAATGAAAGCCGGTCAGCCCCCCTCTGTCCTTGAGACCTGAGAGATTCGCCGAGGCCAGTCTACGGCCCGGTTTACTCCGTCGGTGAGGCGACGACGTCCGTCGCCCGCTTTCCAGAGATGACTTTTCCGACCTGGTCCTTTTGCCTGAGAGTTTCCGGGGGCGGTTGCTCCTTCGGCGCCGAACCGACCGCACAGAGAAATGCGGCCGTGCCAGTCTCTCCCGAGGTCGGAGGATTGTGCGCGCGGAGTGTGTGATTGCCCTGTGGAAAGGTCAAGCCGAAAAAGGAAAAGGGGCGGCAGTTTGCACCGCCGCCCCAGATGGTTTGTGGAACTGTTGTGGATTTATTCGCCGGCAGCGATCGCCGCTTCTTCGCGGGCGATATCGGCCTGGCGGGCCTTGACGTCCGCTTCGGTGAGCGGCGGGCCGGGGAACCGGCTCTTCTCAAAGGCAAACCAGATCACGATCAAGGCGACGATCGTACCGGCCAGGAAGTAGCCAACCAACTGGTAGGGCTCCTGGAAACCGACGAAGGCGAGGATCGCACCGCCGATGATGGCGATGAGAGCGATCGGCTTCGACCAGACGCCGAGATTGAACGGGCCCTTCTTTGTCCAACTCTTACCTTCGGCGAGGAGACCCGCGCCGATCGGCATGATGTAGGAGACATAGAGGAACACCGCGCAGCCCGAGGCCAGGATGATGTAGGCCTTTTCGTTGTTGCCGGCGAGCAGGCCGAGCAGGAAGCACAGCCCGGCGCCGACCCAGATCGCAGCACCCGGCGTGCGGTGTTTCGCACTCACCTTGCGCAGCATCTTGGAGCAACCCGGAATGCCGCCATCACGCGCGAACGCATAGATCATGCGCGAGAGCGAGGTCATGCCGGCCAAGGCACACAAGAAGTTGGCAACGACGATGCCGACGCCCAAGAAGCTCTTCAGCCAGGACGGGATCGAGGTCGAATCCAGCGTCCAATAGAACACTGACCAACCCTGCTTGGCACCTTCGGTCGTGTCCGGCATAGCGAGCAGGACGGACACAACAAGCAGCCAACCGAACACGGCCGACCAGAACACCGAGGTCAGCATACCGCGCGGGACGGCGCGCTGGGCATCCCGGGTTTCTTCCGAGGTATGGGCCGACGCGTCGAAACCGGTGATCGTGTAGCAGACATGCAGCAGGCCGAGCACGAAGGCGAAGAACAAACTGTTCGTGACTGGCCACATGTTGGCACCGGGTTCACCAGTGTTGTTGGTGAAGGTCACGATACGCGAGAAATCCATCGGCACCGAGGAGCCGAAGATGAAGCTCGCGATCAGGACGATCGAAACACCGAGGATCAGATAGCCCGAGAAGTCGGTCAGGACCCTGGTGCCCTTGATGCCGACATAATTGAGGCTCGCCTGGAGCAGTGTGATCAGGGCCACCGCAACAATCAGATGCGTGCCGGTGAAGGTGGCCGGGTCCATGCCGAAGATGCCGACCAGGACGAGGTCGCGCAGCAACAGATAGACGCCGTAGTTCACCGAGGAAACGACGAACAGCAGGCCGAGCAGGTTGAGCCAAGCCGTGGCCCAGCCCCAGCCTTTGCCGCCGAGGATCGAACCCCAATGGTAGAGGCCGCCTGCGGTCGGATAGGCGGATGCGATCTGGCCCATCGACGCTGCGACGACAAGGGCGAAGAACGAACCGACCAGCCAGCCGATACCGATCGAGCCACCGCCACCGGCGCCGAAGGCGACGCCGTAAGCGCCGATACCGCCGGCGAGGATGCAGATGATCGAGAACGAGATGGCGAAGTTCTGGAAGCCGCCCATGCGGCGGGACAGCTCTTGGGAATAACCCATGCTGTGGAGGACTTTTGAGTCCTCGTCGTGATGACTAGGAATAGACATGTAAACCCCCTCAGTTTGCGGTCTTGCGCGGCGGCACTCCCCGCCGTTGGCTCCACGCTGACCAGAACCGCATCCGGATGGATGCGGCCCCTTGCCGACTCAATCGGTCGATTTCCCGCCAATCGGATGGGCGAAAGTATGCGCGGCATAAAGGAAAGTAAAGATGGTGTTAACTTTTGCTGTCGGATCAACACGATGGGGATGCGCCTTCGCATGCGCAAAATTCGACCATTCGCACAACAAGCTGGGGCGGAGGGTAGCAGGCATACCATTAGCGGGACGTGACGGAGAGGTCGCCTACGCTGGATGGCCCGCGATCTTAACCAAGATCAGGCTTCTTACTTGGCGAAATGAATACGGCAGAGTTCTGAGAAGGCGAGTGCCCGCTTGGTTGGGCGGAGCTTCTTCAACCGCGCTAAGCTTAATCGCGTCGGGCGCAGCTTCTCCTTGATCGGCGGGAAGACGAGCTGCCGGCCATCCAGCGACCAGTCGCTCAAAGGTCGCGAATGCATGATCGAAAAGGAATCGGAATTGGCGACGAGGCCGCGCACCATCTCGAAGCTCGGCGTCTCATAGGCGACGCGCGGCTGCAGGCCGAGGCCGTAGATGATCGAAAGGAAATAGTCGCGGCTGTGCGGCAAAGCGAGGAGCACCATCGGGTAGGCTATAAGGTCGGCGATGGCGACGGCGCTCTTCTGCGCCAGCGGATGGTCCTTTGCCAGGATGCAATGCAGCGGGACCTCAGTGAGCGCATCGAACTCGATATCGTCATCGAGGCCAAGGTCGTAGGTGAGGGCAAATTCAAACTCGCCGGCGCGCAGGCCATCGAGGACACCCTGTACGTGATGCTCGTGGAGCTTCACGCTGATTTCTGGATGGTCGGCCGCGAGGGCGCCGATGAGGCGCGGCAGGACCAAAGGTGCCACGGTCTGGAAGCAGCCGATATGGAGCTCGCCCGCCACGTCCTGTCCCAGGCCCATGGCGCCGAGGCGCACATCGTCGGCGTGATCCAGCAGGCTCTTGGCGTCGGTCAGCAATTCGCGCCCGGCGGCGGTGAGGCTCAGCCCCTGGGCATGGTGGCGCACGAAGAGATCGACCCCGAAGCGGCTTTCGAGCTCGGCAATCGCTGCCGAAACAGAGGGTTGCGAGATGTTCACCCGTTGGGCGGCCAGAGTGACACTGCCGGTTTCGGCGGTGGCCACAAAATAGCGCAGCTGTTTCAGGGTAAATGGCATCAATAAATCCGATCCAATTCGACAGATAAAAATATTTTCTCATTGCTGAGCCCTCTGCGCAAGATGGAGGCGAGCGGAGTCGGGCGTGACGCCGAAATGGGGGAATGTGCATGCTGCGGTCAGGTGATCAGTATCGCGACAGTCTGAAGGACGGTCGCAACGTCTGGATCGACGGCGAGAAGGTGAAGGATGTGGCTTCGCATCCAGCCTTCAAGCCGATCGTCGATATCCGGGCCCGGATTTATGACATGGCGCATGAGGCCAAGACCAAGGAGGTCATGGCTTATCGCGACGAGAAGACCGGCGAGGAGAACTGCATCGGCTACAAGCTGCCGCACACCCAGGATGATTGGCATGCCAAGCGGCGCGCCATTGATACGGTGATGCGCGACATCAAAGGCTATGCGGTCCGCGTCGGCGACGAGACGGTGGGCGAGATGTGGTCGCTCTATGACGGGCGCGATGTCTTGAACGAGGTCGATCCGCAGTTCTCGAAGAATATCGAGCATCACATCCAGCATGTGCTGCAGTCGGACACCTTCCACGTCTCTGCCAATACCGACCCCAAGGGCGACCGGTCGAAGCGGCCGCAGGATCAGGACCCGGACATGCTGCTGCATCTGGTCAAGGAGACCGATGCCGGCATCATCGTGCGTGGCGCCAAATACGAAACGGCGGCCGCCTATGCCAACCAGGCCTTCGTGAAGCCCACCATTGCCAATTGGGGTGATGATAAGCTCAGCGATTACGCGCTGGGCTTCATCTGCGACATGGGCTCGCCTGGATTGAAGCATATCTGCCGTTCCGGCTTCACCGGCCGGGCATCGGCCGATGACTATCCGCTCTCCAACCGCGCAGATGAAGTAGACACGCTGCTGATTTTCGACGACGTGTTCGTGCCGTGGGAGAACGTGCTGTTCCATCGCCACACGCGCGCTGCCGCCTATATCCGCGGCACGCTGCATCGCTACAGTGCCTATCCCTATACGCTGCGGCTGCTCTATATTGCCGACATGATGCTGGGGGCGGCGGCGTTCAACGCCAAGCAGACCGGCCTCGATGCGCAGCCTGCGGTGCGCGAGAAGCTGGCGCTGCTGATCCAGTACCGCGAGATGATCAACGCCCATCTTACCGCGGCGATCACCATGGCGCAGCCAAGCCCGGGCGGCTTGTTGATGCCGAACCCGTCGCTGCTCTATACCGGGCGCCATGCGGCGATCAATCAACTGCCGGCGATGATGCAGCTAGCCCGCGAATTGTGCGGTGGGCAGATCTGCGTGACGCCCAGCAAGGCTACTTTCGACAATCCGGACATCAAGCCCTGGATGGACAAGTATTATACGATCAACGAGTTCTGGCAGGCGGATGACCGCCGCCGCTTGCTGGCCTTTGCCCGCGACCTCCTCAATTCAGACCGCGCCGGACATATGGTAACCTTCGAGCTGTTTGCCCAATCGCCGCCCTTTGCACACCTCAATCATATCTATATGAACTTCGACATGTCGAGCGCGCTGGAATATGTGAAGGATTGCGCCGGCCTGTCGGACCGCGTCATGGACCAGTGGAAGAAGAAGTAAGACAATGACCTATAGCCACGTACGTTTGCGCAAGTTCAACACCAAGAAGACCTATCCCGAGCAGAGTCTCGACAACGATCTTTCGATGTCGGTCAGGCTGGCAATACAATCTTCTTGCGCGGCCAGGTCGGCCAGGCGCTGGACGGGTCGATGGTCGGCGTCGGCAATGCGACCCAGCAAAGCGAGCAGGCGATGCGTAACGTCAAGCAGCTGCTGGAAGAGCAGGGCGGGAAGCTGGCCGATATCTGCAAGATCGTCGTCTACATCACCGACCCCCGTTATCGCGAGGCGGTCTACAAGGTCGTCGGCAAATGGTTGAAGGGGGTCTATCCGGTCTCGACCGGTCTGGTGGTCCAGGGGCTGGCCCGCCCGGAATGGGTCATGGAAATCGACGCCTATGCGGTGATCCCGGAAAGTCGTATGAAGAAACTGGAAGAGCCGCCCGCCTCGTTGCAGTGGAAGGACACCGCCGACAAGGCGGACCGCGCCAAAAAGACTGCAAAGAAAAGGGCGGCCCGCAAGACCAAATAGGGACGCTGCCTCGCATGACCTTTTCGCTTGTCGGCCGCTGCGCCGAGACCGGTATGTTCGGTGTCGCGATCACGACCTCGTCGATCGCGGTCGCCTCGCGCTGTCCCTGGGCGCGCGCCGGGGTGGGGGCGATCGCCACTCAGAATGTGACGGATCCCCGCCTCGGCAATCAGGGCCTTGATCTGATGGCCAAGGGCATGAGTGCCCCTGAGGCCATGAATGCGCTGATGAAAGCGGCACCCCATCCGGAGCATCGCCAGGTGACGATGATCGATGCCAAGGGGCACACGGCACATTGGTCGGGGGCAAAGACGCTCGGCACCCACAATGTGGCGCCGGGCGAGGATTGCATCGCGGCCGGCAATCTGCTGCAGAACCCCGATGTGCCCGCCGCCATGGCGCGGGCCTTTGCGCAATCAAAGGGGCGACATCTCGCGGATCGCCTGCTGTTGGGGCTCGAAGCCGGCATCGTCGCCGGCGGTGAGATGGGGCCGGTTCATTCGGCGGGGCTGCTGGTCGTCCATGAGCAGAGCTGGCCGCTGGTCGACCTCCGCATCGATTGGAGCGACGACAGCCCGATCCGGCCGCTGAAGCGGCTATGGGAGGATTTCCAGCCGCAGATGGACGCCTACATCACCCGCGCGCTCGATCCCAACGCGGCGCCTTCCTATGGCGTGCCTGGCGATATGGCGGAAGAGAAGTAGCCAACCGCCAACTCCGGTCTCGGGGTTCAGAAAACAAACCGGCTTGGGGTTGCAGCTTTTGTTGTGGCGCCCAAGGCCGTTGATGCACGCTTCTCCGCAGATATCCGCAACCTGAATGTTGCTGCGGCGTCTCAGTTAGGTGTCCCCGGCAGTCTTTGTCGGGTGACTGCTGGGGAAAAGAAGCAATGAAAGAACTAAAGAGCAATCGGTTAATTGCTGGGATCTTGATTTCCACGCTAGTGCTAGGGGCGCCGCCATCAATGCGCAAGCTCAGCAGAGCAACGATGGTGGCGCAACCGGTTCACAAAATGGCGACAAGGATACCCGTAACCCCGGAGGCGGCATCAGCGACAGGCCTGATTCCCACCCGGACGGTCCAGGGGAACTTTCGAGCGGAAAACCCGATACGCGTATGGGACCAGCGGACCCCAATACGTGTGAATTGTTCGGAATCGGCTGTGGCGGTGGCGGAGGTGGGTTTCCGGGCACTCCGTTTCCGGACAAACCAAATCCGTGCGGGTCGGATCCCTGGGCCTGCGATCCTAATGAACCACCGCATAAACCGGAAAAACCGGAGCCGGAAGAGCCCGAGCCGAAGCCGAAGCCGAAGCCGAAGCCGGAGCCGGTTCCACCGAGCATGCCGGAACCCGCTGGGCCAGAATCATTGGGGCATCCGCTGCCGCCACCGTGGCCGCATCCAGGACCTTTGCCCGCGCCGCCGACGCCTTTGCCGCCACCCCCGACGGCCACAGGTCCGACTGATTTCGTGGTGCCAGAGCCGCCAGGTGTCTATCCTGCGCCGCTTCCGATACCGCCGCAGCCCATGCCTAAGCCATTTCCTCCGGAGCCGGCAGGCCCGGCTACATTGGTTGCACCCGAGCCGCACGGTGTCTATCCCGCGCCGCTTCCGATACCGCCGCAGCCTCAGCCCATGCCTAAGCCATTTCCTTCGGAACCGGCAGGCCCGGCTACATTGGTTATACCCGAGCCGCACGGTGTCTATCCCCCGCCGCTTCCGATACCGTGATTTTGAGGCTGTTGCCTGCAGGTGGTGACGCTTGAATATCGCCGCCACACAAAGCCGATCTAACTATCATTGGGTGAGTGTCAAAGGCGCTCACCCAATTCCATTTCCGGGGGAGGGCTTTGCGAGGGAAATCTCGAGTGCTGCTGCAGCTCGTTGGCAATGGTGAACCTTGGCACGACGACAGCCCGATCCGACCCTTGAAGCGGCTGTGGGAAGACTTCCAGCCACAGATGGACGCCTATATCACCCGCGCGCTCGATCCCAACGCGGCGCCGTCCTACGGCGTGTCGGAGGATATGCCGGAAGAGAAGTAGCCGACCGGGTTCAGAACACAAACTGGCTTGGAGATGCAAATTCCTTTGCGGCTCTCATGGTCGTCGATGCACGCAATTCCGCTAATTTCTGCAACCTGACTGTCGTTGCTGCGTTTTGCATAGTTGTTGCCCAGCATTCTGCTTGGGTGACCGCTGCGGAGGCGAAGCAATGAAAGAACTAAAAAGTAATCGATTAATTGCTGGGATCTTGATTTCCACGCTTGTGCTAGGGGGCGCCGCCCTCAATGCGCAAGCCCAACAGAGTGGTGTTGGTGGCTCGACCGCCTCACAAGATGGCGCAAACGATTCCCGGAATCCCGGTGGACGCGTCAATGACAGGCCAAATTCCCGCCCGGACGGTCCAGGGGATCTTTCGAGCGGAAAACCCGATACGCGTAAGCAGCCGGCGGACCCCAACGTGTGCGAGGTGGTGGGGTTTGCTTGCGAACCTGGGTTCTCGGGCGTTCCTGCTCCCTGCTCGACGGATCCCTGGATCTGCGATCCTTCCGATCCACCGCATAAACCGATCCCGGATCCGGAAAAGCCCGAACCGAAGCCGCAATCCAAACCACAGCCCAAGCCAAAACCACCGGTCGCTAAAAATCAATTCTCGATCAAGAACGAAACTCATCCAACACATTGACGACGCGTTGAATTTGAAATGTGCGGTGGATCATCGGCCAGCTGTGACGGCTGGCCGATGATCTGCGCTAAGACGTTCCCTTGTCCTTGCTGCTGCGCAAGACATAGAGGCAGCAGGTGACGACGATGGCGGAGCCAGCCAGCATCATCGGCGTCGGCAGATCGCCCCAGACAAGGGCGCCGAGTAAGACGGCCCAGACCAGTCCAGTGTAATCCAGCGGCGCCAGCATCGAGACCTGGCCGTAACGGAATGCCTGGTTGAGGCAGAACTGGCCCGCCGTCCCGGCAACACCAACGGTCAGGAACAGCAGCGCATCATGGAAGTCAGGCGTGCGCCAGAACCAGAACATGGCGATGCCGAGGACGATCACCACCGTCATGCCGTAATAGAAGAGGATGGTATGCGTCGCCTCCGACGAGGATAGCTGGCGCGATGAGACCAGGGTGAAGGCCCAGAACACGGCGGAGACCAGGGCCGAGACGGAGCCCCATTCGATCATGTCGCCTTCCGGCCGCATGATGAGCAGGATGCCCACAAAGCCGGCGCCAACCGCAATCCAGCGGCTGAACGAGACCTTTTCGCCCAACAAGGGAATCGACAGGACCGTCATGAAAATCGGTGTCGCGAGGCCGATCGAGACGGCGTTGGGCAGCGGAATGAGCTGCAGCGCCACGTAGAAGGTCAGCATGGTAATGAGGTTGCAGATCGAGCGCCAAAGATGGCCCGGCAGGCGGCGCGTACGCAGACTGCCCAGTCCTGAAGGCGACATCCGCGCCATGGCGAGCGCGATAAAGATGCAGATCGCATAGCGCAGAAAGGCGATCTGCGTGACGTGATAGCCTTGGTCATGGGCCAGCCATTTGACCACGCCATCCATGCCGACCAGCAGCAGCGACGAGGCCAGCATGTAGGCAACAGCGAGTCGCGGCCGGTTGCGCAGCCCTTGGACAGGAGATTCGCTGGGATTGGCGGGAGGTTGAGCCACGTTGCCCGAAATGGGGTGAGGGGGTAGAGTGCGGACCGATTATGGCGGCTTCGCCGCAACATGGCTATGGCTTTGAATTATGGCGCCTTTTGATATCGTCCCGTCGGCCTGTCCGCATGATTGCCCATCGACTTGCGCGCTGGAGGTTGAGCGGATCTCGCCGACCCGGATCGGGCGTATTCATGGGGCCAAGGCCAACACCTACACTGCCGGCGTCATCTGCGCCAAGGTCGCGCGCTACGCCGAGCGGCAGCATCACCCCGACCGGCTCGATGTACCGCTGCGGCGCGTGGGGGCGAAGGGTGTCGGGCGCGCGGCGTTTGCGCCGATCACCTGGGAGCAGGCGCTGGATGAGATCGCGGAACAGTTCCAGCGCGCAGCACAGCGCCACGGGCCGGAAGCGGTTTTCCCTTACTATTATGCAGGCACGATGGGGCTGGTGCAGCGCGATGGCATCTATCGCCTGACCCACGAGATGAAATATTCGCGGCAGAAAAGCACCATCTGCGTCTCGCTGTCGGATGCTGGTTGGCAGGCGGGTGTCGGTGTGATGCGTGGTGTTGATTCGCGCGAACTGGCCGAGAGCGATCTCATCGTCGTGTGGGGTGGCAATCCGGTGGCGACCCAGGTCAATGTGATGACCCATGTCGCCCGTGCCCGAAAGGCGCGTGGGGCCAAGCTGGTGGTGGTCGATCCCTACCGTACCGGCACGGCGGAAGCTGCCGACCTGCATCTGATGCTGCGCCCCGGCACCGATGCGGCGCTGGCGATCGCGGTCATGCATGTGCTGTTTGCCGAGGGTTTCGCCGACCGGGAGTACATGGCGCGCCATGCCGATGCGCCTGAGGAACATGAGCGTCATGTGGCCAGCCGGACGCCGGAATGGGCGGCGGAGATCACCGGTGTCCCAGCGGATACCATTCGCGAATTTGCACGGCTCTATGGCCGCACTAGGAAGAGTTTCATTCGCGTGGGCTACGGCTTCTCGCGCAGCCGCAACGGTGCCGTGAGCCTGCATGCCGTTTCGTGCCTGCCGACGGTGACGGGGGCCTGGGCAGAGAGGGGCGGCGGGGCACATTATTCAAATCGCACGATCTATCACATCAACAATCAGCTGATCATGGGACTGGACCTCAAGGACAACAGTGTGCGCGAGCTCGACCAGTCGCGCCTCGGTGCAGTCCTCACCGGCGACAAGCAGGATCTGGGCGACGGGCCGCCGGTCACCGCCATGATCATCCAGAACACCAACCCGATGAATGTCTGCCCCAACACGAAACTGGTGCAGCAGGGTTTCGCGCGCGACGATCTTTTCATCGCCGTTCACGAGCAGTTCATGACGGAGACGGCAGAAATGGCCGATATCGTGCTGCCGGCGACGACCTTTCTGGAGCATGACGATATCTATCGCGCCAGCGGGCATACCCATTTGCAGGTGACACGCAAGGTGGTCGAACCTCACGCCGAGGCGCGGCCCAATCACTATGTGATCTCTGAGCTGGCGAAGCGGCTGGGCTGCCGGCACAAGGGATTCGAAATGACCGAATGGGAGATCATCGACGAGACGTTGAAGCTCTCCGGCCACACGGACGCGCAGTCGCTCTATGACGCGCGCTGGCAGGATTGTGCGCAGGATTTCGAGACGACCCATTTCCTCAACGGGTTCGGGCATCCTGGCGGCAAGTTCCGCTTCAAACCGGATTGGGCCGCAATCGGGCCGGATATCGAGGGCCTGCCGCCCTTGCCGGACTACGCCCCGCTCACCGACGCGGCGAGCGATGAACATCCGCTTCGGCTGGTGACGGCGCCGGCGCGGCAATTCCTCAATTCCACCTTCACCATGACGCCGACGTCGCGCCAGCGCGAGGAGCGACCGACCCTCCTGCTGCACCCGGATGATGCCAAGCGCTTTGGCGTCAGCGATGGCGGTGAAGTCGATGTCGGCAACAAGCAAGGTGTGATCGGCCTGCACGCGAAGTATTTCGATGGCCTGCTGCCGGGTGTCGTCGTGATCGAGAGCCTGTGGGGGAATGCCGATTTCCGCGGCGGGCTCGGCGTGAATACGCTGGTGAGCGACGTGGCCGGCAAGCCCGATGGCGGCGCGGTGTTCCACGACACCGCGGTCTGGGTCAGGCCGGCGGCATAGCAGATGGCAAAGACTGGCCCGCATATCATCGTATTGGGCAACGAAAAGGGCGGATCCGGCAAATCGACCACGGCCATGCATCTTATCGTCGCCTTGCTGGCGGCGGGCAGGAAGGTGGGGTCAATCGATCTCGACGCGCGCCAGGGTTCGCTCACACGCTATATCGAGAATCGGCGCAGATCGGCGGAAGGCATGCTGACGCCCTTGCCGATGCCAGAGCATATCCCGATCAACCAGAGCAAGGCCGACAGCCGCGACGTCGCAACGCGCGAGGATGAGGCCAACCTAGCCGAGGCGCTGCAGCGCTTGTCCGACAATGACTTCATCGTCATCGACACGCCAGGCAGCGACAGCGCCCTGTCGCGCGCCGCGCATATTCGGGCAGATACCCTGATCTCGCCATTGAATGACAGTTTCCTCGATCTTGACCTCTTTGGACGGATCGAAGATGAGGGTGCCACCATCCGGCGCCCGAGCGTCTATGCCGAGACCGTCTGGGAACAACGGAAACGCCGCGCCATGGCCGGTGGCAGGCCGATTGATTGGGTGGTGATGCGCAACCGCCTCTCCAGCCTGGATGCCCGCAACAAGCGCGACATCGGCAAGCTGCTGGAACAACTCTCCAAGCGCATCGGCTTCCGACTTGCGCCCGGTTTTACCGAGCGAGTCATTTTTCGCGAATTGTTTCCCCGCGGCCTGACCCTGCTTGATCTTTCGCGCAAGGATGCCGGGGTGCAATGGCGCATGTCCCATGTCGCCGCGCGCCAGGAAGTGCGCGAACTCCTGGATGCGCTCAATTTGCTGCCGCCCGAGCCGGGAATCGGGCAGGGAGAAGATTCAGCGCCGGTCCAGCAATCGGCCGAGTGACCGGGAAGCGTTGTTCCAGCACAGTTTTTGTCCAAGTCACACCGCTGGTGGCACAAATCGTCATTATTTGTGTTGGTGCCATGACGTTTGCGAGATTTTGACCACCACATCACGAGCGGTGCTTGAAGTCCCTCACAGCCCCATGGCAAAAATGCTGCGATGCATCAATGAAGGAAATCGGCATGATCAAACCGCTCAAGAAAGCCATCTTCCCCGTCGGCGGCCTCGGCACACGCTTCCTGCCGGCGACGAAGTCCATGCCGAAGGAAATGCTCACCGTTGTCGACAAGCCGCTCATCCAATACGCCGTCGAGGAAGCCTATGCCGCCGGGATCGAGGAGATCATCTTCGTCACCGGTCGCGGCAAATCGGCCCTTGAGGATCATTTCGACCATTCCTATGAACTCGAGGATACGCTGACCCGCCGCGGCAAGAAGGCCGAACTCGACTTGCTTAAGGCGATGCTGCCGGTACCCGGCAACATCGCCTATGTCCGTCAGCAGGAGCCGCAGGGCCTGGGCCATGCCGTCTGGTGTGCACGGCACCTCATCGGTGACGAGGCCGTGGCCGTTTTGCTGGCCGACGATCTGGTTCATAGCGACGTGGCTTGTCTCAAGCAGATGGCGGATACCTATCGCCAGGTCGGCGGCAACATCATCGCTGTCATGGAAGTGCCTCATGAGCATACCAGCCGTTATGGCATCCTGAAGCCCGGCGCCGACAAGGGCAAACTGGTCGAAGTCACCGGTCTGGTCGAAAAGCCCAGTCCGGACAAGGCGCCCTCCGATCTCGCAGTGATCGGCCGCTACATCCTGCAGCCCGAGATCTTCCAGCATCTGGCGGCCCAGGAGCCAGGCGCAGGCGGCGAGATCCAGTTGACGGATTCCATGGCCCGCATGATCGGCGAGGTGCCGTTTCACGGCTTTCGTTTCGAGGGAAAGCGCTATGATTGCGGCGACAAGGCTGGGTTCATTGAAGCCAATGTTGCGCTGGGCGTTGCTCATCCGATCCTTGGAAAATCGGTCAGGCAGGCTGTCGCCGATATCGCGCATTCACTGAAGCTCTGATCGTCCGGGCCGAACGACATCCTTGGTATCCCCGGGCCCATCTGGTGGAAGTGTGGGGCCGGGGATGCGGTTATGCGGTATATTCAGAACATCATCCACTCCGGAGTAGTTCATGCGAATCGCAATGATCGGCGTCGGCTATGTCGGCCTCGTTTCCGGCGCCTGCTTCTCCGAGTTCGGACACGACGTCATCTGTGTCGATTCCAACAAGGGGCGCATCGCCGCCTTGGAGCGCGGCGAAATCCCCATCTTCGAACCGGGTCTGGACGATCTGGTTGCCCGCAACCTGCAGGCCAACCGACTCCACTTCACCCATGACCTGAAGACGGCGGTTACCGGCGCCGAGGCCATCTTCATCGCCGTTGGGACGCCCAGCCGACGCGGCGACGGCCATGCCGATCTTCCTTCGTCTATCAGGCGGCCCGTGATATCGCGGCCGAACTCAGCAACTATGCCGTCATCGTCACAAAGTCGACGGTGCCCGTCGGTACCGGGCGCGAGGTCGAGCGCATCATTCGCGCAGCACGGCCGGACGCGGTGTTTGATGTCGCATCCAACCCTGAGTTCCTGCGCGAAGGTGCCGCCATTAACGACTTCATGCGGCCCGACCGGGTCGTCATCGGTACGCAGAGCGAGCGGGCGCGCAGCGTGCTCCGGCGCATCTACCGACCGCTCAATCTCATCGAAACGCCAATCCTGTTCGCCGATCTGGAAACGGCGGAGCTCATCAAATACGCGGCCAATGCCTTCCTGGCCATGAAGATCTCCTATATCAACCAGATCGCGGATCTGTGCGAAAAGGTTGGTGCGGATGTCCATGACGTGGCGCGTGGCATCGGCCTCGACGGTCGTATCGGGGCGAAGTTCCTGCACCCTGGCCCAGGCTATGGCGGCTCCTGTTTCCCCAAGGATACGCTGGCGCTCATGCACACGGCACAGGAAGCCGGGGCGCCGCTTACGCTCGTGGAAGCGACCGTCGCCTTCAACGACAAGCGCAAGGAACAGATGGCAGAGCGGGTTCTTGCCGCGTTGGGCGGTAGCGGCAAGGGCAAGCGAGTCGCCGTGCTTGGCCTCACCTTCAAGCCCAATACCGATGACATGCGCGATTCACCCAGCCTCACCATTCTGCCACGCCTGCGGGCGGCCGGCGCCGAGATCCTGGCGCATGATCCAGCCGGCATGGCGGAAGCGCGCAAGCTGATGCCTGACATTACCTATTGCGAGGATGCCTACCAGACCCTGGACGGCGCGGATGCGATGGTCCTGCTGACGGAATGGAACGCCTACCGCGCCATGGATCTTGGCCGCATGCATGGTCTGATGCGGCAACCTTTGGTCATCGATCTGCGCAATGTTTATGGCTCGCGCGAAATGCGCAAAGCGGGCTTCGAGTACCGCAGCATCGGGCGGCCAAAGCGCGACTAGGCGCGCGATATCCCTCTTGCTAAGCATAAGGGTATAAAAATATCATTATCCCCAGACTGAATTGGGGATTTGATGGACGAGATTCTGAAAGGGCTGCGCGCGTCAGCTGAAGCGACAAGGCTGCGCATCCTGGGTCTTTGTGCCCATGCCGAACTCACGGTGAGCGACCTGGTCGAGATTCTCGGCCAGTCTCAGCCGCGTATTTCACGCCATCTGAAGCTGCTGGTCGAAGCCGGGGTCCTGGTGCGGAACCAGGAAGGCCCCTGGGCCTGGTACCGGCTGCCGGAAGAAGGCGTCGGCGGTGAACTTGCCCGGATGATCGTGGATCTGCTGCCATCCGACGACCGCCAGCACGCCCAGGATCTCAAGCGCCTGCAGGCGATTTCCGAGGGCTGGACCACGCGCGTTGCCGACTTCTTCCGCCAGCATGCCGGTGACTGGGAGCAGATCCGCTCGCTCCATGCCGATCAAGCGGCCGTCGATGCCGCCATCCTCGCAGCCCTCCCGCCAGCGCCGATTGAGAGTCTGCTCGATATCGGCACGGGTGCCGGCCATGTCCTGCTGCTGGTGGGCAAGCACGCGCAATCGGCGATCGGCGTCGATCGATCGCGCGAGATGCTCAATGTGGCGCGCTCCAACCTGTTCCGCGCCGGGCTGCGCAATTGCCAGGTACGCCAGGCCGACATGATGGCATTGCCGTTCGAGGACGCCTGCTTCTCGGCCGTTACCCTCAACATGGTCCTGCATTTTGCGGAACGGCCTGATGCCGCCATCGTGGAAGCTGCACGGATGCTGCAGCCGGGCGGTCGCTTGGTGATCGTTGACTTCGTCACGCACCAGCTTGAGCAGTTGCGCGAGGAACAGGCGCACCGCTGGCTTGGCTTCGATGATGCGCAGATCGCGATCTGGTGTCGCGCCGCCGGTTTGGGGGCACCATCGGTCAAACACCTTCCCGGCGGTACTCTGACAGTTGCCTTGTGGGTGGCCGAGCGACCGGTCTGACCTATTCGAAGCCGTAGCGCGCCATAACTTCGGTGCGCAGGCGCGGAATGAGATCGGATCGCTGGTGAGATGCGTTTCCTCGAATCGAGGATGGCGAGGAACAGGCGGCCGCGCAGTTTGTTCGTGTCCAGCGCGTTCCGTGCATGCGGGCCGATCGCCGAGGCGATCACGTCGACGCAACGCTCGGCGGCATTCAATCGGCCCCACAGGAAATCATGTTCGCGCCAGGCGCGGTTGAAGAAGGCGCCAAAGCTCATCAGCGAGGTGCCGCGCAAAGTGACGCCGCCGGACAGGCCGCGCGCATCGTCGGGGCTGATGCGATCGACCAGCACTTCATTGATCTCGTCCATATCGGTCCATTGCAGGATCGGGAAGGTGATAAGGTCGAAAAAGGCGAAACCGACATAGGCCTTGGCGACAGCCCGTCTTGCGATCGGCGGCAGGAAAGCAAAGCCCATGACCGAAATGATCTCATCGAGCGTATGGTCGATGGGAATCAACCCCAGCGCTTCTTCCATCGCGCTGAGGTCGTCGTTGTCGAGATCCCGACCGTTCAGTGCGGCCTGCGCCAGGCGTCGCGCGGTGGCGGCTATGGACGGGCTGTACTGCTTTGGGTCCCAGCGCGGCGCAGCGCGCTCGATCGCCTCATAGAGAGCGCCCTTGAGGTCGTCGATTGCGGCCGAGCCGACATCGACACCCAACTCGCCCGCCGTGCGATAGAGTTCATTGAGCCGGCGAATGACGAACCGGATGCGGCGCAGTCGGAACTCGACATCGAATCCACGCAGGAAGCGGATGGTGCGGGCCGGTGGTTCCGGATCCGTCGCAAGCCAGTTGTCGAAGGCGGCGCTGATCCGGGCGCGGTCAGCGGTGAAGGTGGCGTCGGTCGCGAGTGCTGCAATCAGGTCCGAAAGCCGGTCGCAGACCGCACGCAGCTTGAGCTTCTGATAGCTGAGATAGGCATATCCAGCACCGCGATGCGCCGCTTCGTTGGCCTCGGAACGATAGCGGCCGACCTCGGCGATCGTCGGTGGATTGTCGGGGTCGGTGCGCACGATATCGTCGACCAGCCGCTCGACTTCTGGATCGGCGGCGGCGAGGATCTCGGCCATGCGGCGGGCGCGGCCGTTCCAGGCCTCGATGCCGAGCAGATCGTCGGCGATGGGTTCGTTGCGCGGGATAACGGCGAGCGAAGCCAAAATGGTACGGAAAAAGCCCGGCGCACCACGGCCACCGCGCTGCTGCCCGTCGTGGCGCGGATTGGGATCGACATAGATGATGCGGCGCACCACTTCGCGGCTCGCTGGCCGGTCGCCCAGGGCCTGGATCACCGGCGAGAATGGCTTGTTCATGACGACGCTGCCGTCGATGAAATAGCGGTTGGCTGCCGCTTCATCGAGATCGCCTTCGACGCCGAGCTTGCCCGCGAGCAGGGCCGTGCGCGCCGGCCAATGGCGCCCGCGCTCGGCAAGGATGTTGTCCATCTCGGCGACCGTCGCCGGCATGAAGGCGCCGGGAAAGGACGCGGTCGCCCGCGAGGCAAAGACCAGCGAGGGCACGTGGCCCGGACCGAATTCGCTCTGCAGCTCTCCGGACAGCGCGCGCCGGCAGCTGAAGGCGAGGATCCGGCGATGTTCGGTCTCCTCGACCACCGGCGGATCATGGAGTGTGATGCGATGGCGATGGCCGCGATAATCGGTCACGGTTACGAAGAGATCGAGCCGGTGCCCAGGCGGCAACAGGCTCGCTCCCGGCTTGGCCGGCGCGTCCATCTGGTCGCAGGCATCGAGCATCCAGCCGGAAAAGCGCGGGCCGGAGAAGGGCGGGGTGAACCAGCGCGCCTGTACGAAGCGGCGCACCTTGGCGCGGGTCTCCGGGTCGGCGACCTGCGGCCCGAATTTGCGCACCAGCAGATTGTCGAGGATCGGCGCCAAGGGCGCCTTCAGAGCGCGGCTCCACCAGCTGGCCGGGGCCGAGAGCTGTGTCACATCGGCATTCTGCAGCCAAAGCTCACGATGTGATTCCAAAGGTAAATCATGGGCGAGGGCGCGGGCCAGCATGACGCCATTGATGCCGCCGGCGGAGGCCCCTGAAATGAGGTCGATGACGATCCGCAGGTCGATTTCCGGCGCCAGCGATTTGAGAAGATCGAGATAGACCGCCGTGCTGTCGCCAACCTCGGCCTTGGCAGCGTCCTCGGCATGGAGCAGCTTCGAGGCGCGGATCAGGTTGAGGATTTCCCGGGTGACGCCATGGATATAGACGGCGAGGGAAACGCCGCCATAAAGCACCACGGCCAGCCTGACCTCGATCTGCTTCATGATCCCCCGGATTTCCTGATGCGGAGTGGTTCGACTCGGTTCATCTGCGTCCCCTTGCGGGCAGCATATCGCAAGCTTTCCGGCCCAACCATCCCTTGGTCCAGCAGGGGTTTACCGTCGCTTGGGACGTGACCGGGCTATTTCCAGGCCCTGCGGCCTGCAATCTCGGCATGCGCCCCCGGCCAATTGACCGCGCATCTTCGGGCCGCGGAGTTGCTATTCTTGCCCATTAGCCCGCGCAGGAGCCAGTCCGCCCATGATTCCCTTTTCGGTCCTCGATCTGTCGCCGATCATCGAAGGCAGCAACGCGGCGGATGCCTTCCGCAATACGCTTGACCTGGCCCAGCATGCCGAGCGCTGGGGCTATCACCGCTATTGGATGGCGGAACATCACAACATGCCGGGTATCGCCAGCGCGGCGACTGCTGTCGTGATAGCCCACGTGGCCGGTGGCACCAAGCGTATCCGCGTGGGGTCGGGCGGGGTCATGCTGCCCAATCATGCGCCACTCGTCATCGCCGAACAGTTCGGTACGCTGGAATCGCTCTTCCCCGGCCGCATCGATCTGGGCCTTGGCCGGGCACCCGGCACGGATCAGCGCACGGCGCGTGCACTTCGCCGCAGCATGACCGGCAGCGACGACAGTTTCCCCCAGGATGTTGCCGAATTGCAGGCCTGGTTTGCGCCGGTGCAACCGGGTCAATCTGTGCGTGCCGTTCCGGGCGCCGGGCTCAACGTGCCGATATGGCTGCTGGGCTCCAGCCTGTTCAGTGCACAGCTCGCAGCGCAGATGGGCCTGCCATTCGCCTTCGCCTCGCATTTTGCCCCGGATTATCTGATGCGGGCGCTCGACATCTACCGCTCGACCTTCCAGCCATCGGCGGCCTTGGCCAAACCCTATGCCATGGCCGGGCTCAATGTCTTCGCGGCCGAAACGGATGCCGCGGCGCGCCGATTGTTCACCTCGTTGCAGCAGCAATTCATCAATCTGCGCCGCGGCACGCCCGGCCCGCTGCCGCCGCCGCGCGACAGCCTGGACGGGTACTGGTCGCCGATGGAGCAGCAGATGGTCGATCATTCGCTGGCCTATGCCGTGGTCGGCGCCCCGGACACGGTAGCGCAGGGCCTCGCTGAGTTCGTGGCGGCGACCAAGGTTGATGAAATCATGGTGACGGGGCAGATCTTCGATCATCAGGCCCGCCTGCGTTCGTTCGAGATCGTGGCGGAGGTGAGAGCTCAATTGGCGCGGAGCGGCCATCTCGCCAATGCCAGCTAGCCGAGGGCGCGCGATGATTCTATCCTGAGGCGATACAGCCAAAGGAAAGAAACTGTTCCGTGACCGATTATGTCCGCCGCATCCTCGATGCCCGTGTCTATGACGTGGCGATCCAGACCGCCCTTGACCCGATGCCGCGTCTCAGCGCGCGCCTTGACGGCCAGATCCTGCTGAAGCGCGAGGATTTGCAGCCGATCTTCTCGTTCAAGATCCGCGGCGCCTATAATCGCATCGCGCGCCTCTCGCAGGCCGCGCGCGACAAGGGCGTCATCTGCGCATCCGCCGGCAATCACGCGCAGGGAGTTGCCCTTTCGGCCCAGAAGCTCGGCATCGCCGCCACCATTGTCATGCCGATCACCACGCCCCAGATCAAGATCGATGCGGTCCGTCATTGGGGCGGCAAGGTGGTGCTGCATGGCGATGCCTTCGATGAGGCCTATGCGCATGCGAAGCTCCTGGAAACGGAGCACAGCCTGACCTTCATTCATCCATTCGACGATCCCGACGTCATCGCCGGTCAGGGCACGATCGGTGTCGAGATTTTGCAGCAGCATGCCGACCCGATCGAAGCGATCTTTGTGCCGATCGGTGGCGGTGGCCTCGCCTCCGGCATTGCCTCCTATGTCAAGTTCCTGCGGCCGGAGATCAGGGTGATCGGCGTTGAGCCGGTGGATGCCGCCTCGATGAAGGCGGCAATCGATGCCAAGGAACGGGTCATGCTCGACCGTGTCGGTCTCTTCGCCGATGGCGTCGCGGTCCGCCAGGCGGGGGTGGAGACCTTCCGTCTCTGCTCGCAACTACTCGATGATGTGTTGCTGGCCGACACCGATGAGATCTGCGCGGCGGTGAAGGACATCTTCGAGGATATGCGTGTCATTGCCGAGCCGGCCGGCGCCCTGTCGCTCGCCGGACTCA
Source organism: Rhodospirillaceae bacterium (assembly GCA_016712715.1). Lineage (NCBI taxonomy): Bacteria > Pseudomonadati > Pseudomonadota > Alphaproteobacteria > Rhodospirillales > Rhodospirillaceae > Rhodospirillaceae bacterium. The sequence goes on along the minus strand of JADJQM010000001.1, from coordinate 1,289,179 downwards.
AATCATATGCGGCGGCTCACCCCAAACGCACTGGCGCGCTGGTCGCCATCAACAGCGGCGCCAACATGAACTTCGACCGTCTGCGCCATGTTGCAGAGCGTGCCGAGATCGGCGAAGCGCGCGAGATCCTGCTGGGTGTCACCATCCCGGAGCGTCAGGGCAGCTATCGGCGTTTCGTGCAGGTGCTGGGCAATCGCAATATCACTGAGTTCAACTACCGTTATGCCCAGGGCAGCGAAGCCCATGTCTTTGTCGGCCTCAAACTTCGTGGCGAGGGCAGCGAGAAGGCGGAACTTCTGGAGCAGTTAAAGGCGCTCGATTACGACGTGCTCGATATCAGCGCCAATGAAACAGCCAAGATCCATGTGCGCTACATGGTGGGCGGCCGCGCGCCCAATCTGCCGGACGAGATCGTGCTGCGCTTTGAGTTTCCCGAGCGCCCTGGCGCGCTTCTGAAGTTCCTGGATGGCGTCGGCTCACAATGGAACATCACCCTGTTCCACTATCGCAATCACGGTGCCGATTACGGCCGCGTCCTGGCCGGGCTGCAAGTGCCGCAGCTTGATCGCCCGCGCTTCACCGCGCAATTGGCCGCCCTCGGCTATCCTTATGAGGACGAGACCGCAAACCCCGCGTATCGGATGTTCCTCGGCAATCAGGCTGGCTAGCGCAGAGGCGGGTCAGGTGTCAGAAGCGGGATCGGCTACCATGATGGCGACGGCGGCACGCTCCAGTGCTTCGCGCAGAGTCTGTGGTGGCTCGGCATCGGTGATAAGAATGTCGAGCTCCTCCAGCGTGCCCACGCGCGCCATGGAGAGGCGGCCGAATTTCGAGGAATCGCACAGCGCCACGATCTGGGCAGCGCGTTCGATATAGACGCGTTTGATCTCGGTATCTTCCAGCGAATAGTCGAACAGGCCCTGATCGGTGAGGCCGGAGAAGCCGATGAAGGCCTGGTCAAACCAATAGTGCCGCAGCTGCGCGATCGCGATCGAGCCATAGACCGACAATTCCTTGGCCCGCAATTGACCGCCGGGCAGATAGACCGCGGCCGGGCCTTCCGCGAGCAGGGTCGCCGCCCGCACATTGTTGGTGAAGATCTTGATGTCGGCGCGCGTCGCCAATTGCCGCGCCATTTCCAGTGTCGTGGTGCCGACATCGATACCGATGGTGGCTCCTGGTCGCACGAGAGCCGCGGCGGCCTCGCCGATTCGCGTCTTGGCATCGGCATTGCGGCGGCGGCGCGCCTCGAAAGTCGGTTCGTCGCTGTCGAAGGTCTCGGCGGTGCCGAGCTTGCTGGCCACCGCCCCGCCATGGGTGCGCACCAACAATCCCTGGTTTTCAAGGCGCGTGAGATCCCGTCGCACGGTGATTTCGGAGACCCCAAGTTCGGCGGCGATCTCACCCACGGCGGCGATCCGCGCCGTTCCACGAAATCGCGCAGGATTCCGTCCCGGATTGTGGGTGGCTTGCGGTCCCCGCGGCGGTCGGGGCTTTTTTCGGCGCGATCGGTCATGAATCATCTTCAACCAGAATGATCAATTTCGATCATATTATCGGGCTTCGGCGAAAAATCCAGCTTTATGGGCCTTGATATGAGTCTGGAACTCGGCAATACTGATCGAAATCGATCTACAATGATCGAAAACGAAAGGCATTACAGGGATGCTGACGGAACTGGCAGGCAAGCGCGCCATCGTGACTGGTGGCGCAACCGGCATTGGCTTGGCGATCGCGCGGCAATTCCACGCCGCCGGCATGCGTGTCGCCATCGCTGATCTCAATGAAGCGGGTGCTGTCGCCGCGGCTAGGCAATTGGGTGCGCAGCATCTCGGCGTCGCGATCGATGTGCGCGACCGTGCCAGCGTGGTGGCTGCCTTCGACAAGATAGATGCCGCCTTCGGCGGTTATGACATTCTGGCGGCGAATGCCGGTGTCTCATCGATGAAGCTGGTGGTCGATCTCGACGATGCCGATTGGGATTTCAATTTCGACGTCAACGCGAAGGGCATCTTTCTCACCAATCAGGCGGCGGTGCGCCACTTCCTGAAGGCCAAGCGCAAGGGCGTCATCGTCAACACGGCCTCGCTTGCCGCCAATGGGGAGCGCCATGGCTGGCTCACTATTCGGCCAGCAAATTCGCGGTGGTGGGCTTCACCCAGGCCTTGGCGCGTGAAATGGCAGAGCACGGTATCCGCGTGAACTGCGTCTGCCCGGGCTTCGTGAAGACCGGCATGCAGTCGCGCGAAGTCGAATGGGAAGGCACCATTCGCAACATGACGCCGGAAGCGGTCATTCAGGATTACATCAACCAGACGCCTTTGGGTCGGCTGGAAGAACCGGAGGATGTCGCTAAATCGGTCCTGTTTCTTGCAAGCGATCTTGCCGGCTTCATCACCGGTGAGGCGTTGAACGTCACCGGCGGCGTCAGGATGGATTGAGGCATCCGATGAGACTGAGATGGAGCAACATCGTCCCACATGTGATCCTTTCGGTCTTCTCGCTCTGCATCTTGCTGCCGCTCATCTGGGTGCTGCGCGTCAGCCTCACCGACAAGCTCACCGCCTATAAGATCCCGCCTGAAATCGGCCATCTTGGCCTGGAGAACTACGTCGAGATCTTCTCGACTTTTCCCTTCGAGCGCTGGTTCCTGAACAGCCTGGTCGTGGCGCTGGCCTCGACCGCCATCTCGCTGCCACTGGCGACCGCCATGGCCTATGCCTTTGCGCGGTTCAATACCGGTGGCGCGTTCCTCCGCCTCGGTGTGCTGGCGAGCCAGATGCTGCCGCCGATCATCCTCGTGCTGCCGCTGTTCACGCTGTTCTTCAGCACCGGCCTCATGCAGACCCATCTCGGCCTTATCCTGTCGCACCTCACCATCAGCCTGCCATTCCTGTCCTGGATGCTGGTCTCATTCTTTGAAGGCGATTCAGCGAGCCTCGAAGAAGCGGCGCGCATCGATGGCGCGACACGCTGGCAGGCTTTCATCAAGATCGCGGTGCCGGTGGCGGCCCCCGGCATTCTGGCAGCTGGCCTCCTCGGCTTCATCCTCAGTTGGAACGAATTTCTCTTCGCATTGGTGCTGAGCGGCGCCAGTTCGCAGACATTGCCCATCGGTCTTGCCAGCATGGAGACCCATGCCGGCGTCGAGATCGCGCCATTGGCCGCCGCGACCGTTGTGTCGCTGTTGCCGATCTTTGCCTTGCTGCCGTTCCTTCGCAAATACTTGATCAAGGGCTTGTCATTGGGCGCCCTGAAATGACAAGACCGCGCGCTTTTGTGGGGCCGAAAAAGGGAGGTTGGACAATGCTTAAGCAACTGCTTCTGGGCTCCGTCATGGCCCTGAGCTTCATCGGCTCCGCCGCGGCGGAACCCGTGAACATTCTGATGGAAGGCGTGCCGGATACTGAATATGTGAAGGCGCTGGTGCCGGAATTCACCAAGGAAACCGGCATCGAGGTCAATCTCGAAGTCGTCAACTATGCCGAGATGCACACCAAGCTGGTGCCGCAGCTGGTCTCGCCCAAGGGCAGCTATTCCGCCATCGTGGTCGATTTCTATTGGGTGGGTGAATTCGCCAAGGCGGGCTGGATGCAGCCGCTCGACGACCGGATCAAGGCCGACAATTTCGACACGTCGCCCTATATCCCGGCGATGATGGATCTGGTCGGCAAGGTCGACGGCACCACCTATATGCTGCCGTTCTATAACTACGCGATGGGTCTCACCTATCGCACCGATCTGCTGGCGGATGCCAAGAACCAGGCCGATTTCAAGACGAAATACGGCATGGACCTCAAGGTGCCGGAGACCTGGGACGAATATCAGAAGCAGGTCGAGTTCTTCACCAAGGACGGTTTTTATGGCGCGGTCAATCAGGGTCTGCGCCCCGATCCCATCGCGATGGAATGGTCGAACTATCTCTTCGCCAATGGCGGCGAATATCATGACGCCGATTGGAAGCCGACGCTCAACACGCCGGCCGGCGTGAAGGCGCTGGAGCAGTACACCAACAGCATCAACAAGTACGGCCCGGTCGGCTCGGCAAGCTTCGGTTTCGACGAGGCCTTCAACGTGATGGCGCAGGGCAAGGCCTATAGCTACATCACGTACAACTTCTTCCGCACCGCCTATGACGATCCCAGCAAGTCGGCTGTGGTCGGCAAGGTCGAGATCATGCCGGTCCCCGGCGTGTCGCCGGACAAAGGCGGCAGTCTCAACGGCGCCTGGGGTTGGGCCATTCCGAAATCCAGCCCCAATCCCGACGATGCCTGGACCTTCCTGAAATGGGTTGAGTCGAAGGAGATCACCAAGAAGCGGGCGCTGGCCGGCGGTTCGCCGACCCGTACCGACGTCTTCGATGATCCGGACGTCCTGGCGAAGTACCCGTACTACCCGGCCCTGAAGAAGCTGCTGCTCACCAGCCACAATTTTGCGGTGTTCACCTACACCCCGCAATTGGTGGAAGTGCTGGGTCGTGAGCTGAGCCTGGCAGTGGCCGGTGAAAAGTCGCCGGCAGATGCCTTGGCTGCGGTCGAGGTCGAGTTCGCCGAACTCGCCAAGAAAGACGGCAAGCTGAAGTAACGCGGCTCAGGACGGGGAAATCGGATGATCGGCATTTCAGGAAAAGGGGCCAATGCGGCCGATCGGCGCGACCGCCGGTTCGGCTATGCCATGGCAACGCCCAGCCTGCTGGTGCTGTTCTTGATCATTCTGTTCCCCGTCCTCTCCGCGCTCTTCACTAGCCTTCATGACTACACGCTGATCGCGCCCAACTTCGACACGTTCACGGGGCTCAAGAACTTCAAGCTCGCTTTGGCGGATGCGGAATTCCGCCACTCGGCCTGGCTGACCCTGCGCTTCGTGACCGGCGTCGTGCTGCTTGAATTCCTGATCGGCTTTGCGGTCGCCTTGATGCTCAACAAGGTCGAGCGGTTCAAGCCGGTTTACTATGCGATCCTGCTCTGCCCGCTGTTGATGAACCCGGTCATTGTCGGCCTCATCTGGCGCATGTTCCTGCATCCCAATCTCGGCATCGTCAACTATCTGCTGGGGACAATCGGCATTGATCCGGTCAACTGGCTGGGTGACACCAAGATCGCCATCTGGACCGTGATCCTGGTCGACATCTGGCACCAGGTCTCGTTCATGATTGTGCTGCTCTTGGCGGGCTTGTCGTCCTTGCCAAAGGAACCCTATGAGGCGGCGCGGGTCGACGGCGCCAATGCGTTCCAATGCTTCATTCATATCACCCTGCCGATGATGCGCACGGTGATCGTGGTGACCTTGCTCATCCGCCTCATCTTCGCGGTCAAGACCTACGACCTCATCTACATCATGACGCGCGGCGGGCCGGGGACGGCTACCGATTTCGTCAGCTATTTCATCTACCGGACGGCGTTCGTCAGCCTCAATGTCGGCGAGGCATCGGCCATGTCGATCATCCTGCTGGCGGCGATCCTCGGCCTCACGGTCTATCTCTACCGCTACATGCGGTCGATCAATTGAAGGTAAAGCGGCATGGCCGGCATTGAGCTCAAGAACATCAGCAAGGTCTATGGCGGCTCTGTCGTGGCCGTCGACAATATCAGCCTGGAGATCAAGGACGGCGAGTTCATGATCTTCCTGGGACCGTCGGGCTGCGGCAAATCGACGACCTTGCGCATGATCGGCGGGTTGGAATCGATCTCCGAGGGCGATCTCTTTATCGGCGGCAAGCGGATGAACGATGTCGACCCGGCCGACCGCGACATCGCCATTGTGTTCCAGAACTACGCGCTCTATCCGCATATGACGGTGGCTGGCAATCTCGGTTTCGGGTTGAAGCTGCGCGGTGTCGGGCGGGCCGAGATCGAGCAGCGTGTGAAGTCGATCTCCGCCATGATGGGGATCGAGCCCTTGCTTGACCGCAAGCCCGCGCAATTGTCCGGCGGCCAGCGCCAGCGCGTGGCCCTGGGCCGTGCGCTCGTGCGCAATCCACAGGCCTTCCTGCTGGACGAGCCGCTGTCCAATCTCGACGCGAAATTGCGCGCCGCAATGCGGACGGAGCTCATCAAGCTGCATCACAAGGTTGGCACAACGATCATCCATGTGACTCATGACCAGATCGAGGCCATGACCATGGGCCAGCGCATCTGCATCATGAAGGATGGCCATATCATCCAAGTTGGTGCCCCGCTTGAGGTCTACCGCAACCCCGCCAATACCTTCGTCGCCGGCTTCCTTGCCAGCCCGCCGATGAACTTGGTGGCGGGCCGACTGGAAGGGGCGGGGCAGGGCGATCTCCATGCTGTCGTGGGTGCCGCACGTCTGCCGATCCCGAATGCGTTCAAGGCCGGTTATGCGAGCCATGCCGGCCAGCCTGTGACGGTCGGCCTGCGCCCGGAAGATTTCCACCAAGCGCCGGTTGGCGGCTCGTCCGTCGCAGTCACGGTCGTCACCGTCGCGGTCGAACTGCTCGGTCCCGAGGTGATCCTGGTGGCTGAGCTGGGTGGCGCCGGTGGGCCAGAGATCATGGCGCGCATGCCACGCGATTTCATGGCGCGGCCCGGCAGCGAACTCCATCTTCACTACGATCTCACCCAGATGCATGTCTTCGATGCGGCGTCGGGCAATGTGCTTGCCCGTCCCCAGATCGCCTGATCCTCCAACACAGAGAACCGACACATGATCAAAGAGACCTTTGGCAGCCACAAACCGATCATTGCGATGATCCATTTCCCGCCGCTTCCGGGCTCGCCGCTTTATGACAAGGCGGGCGGTGTCCAGAAGATCATCGATTCGGCCGCCGCCGATATCGCTGCCTTGCAGCAGGGCGGCGTCGATGCGGTCATGTTCGGCAATGAAGGGGATCGCCCCTATCTGCTGAAAGCGTCGCCGGAGACGCTGGCGACCATGGCTTTTGCCATCGGCGAGTTGAAGCGGTCGATCAAGGTTCCGTTCGGCGTCAACTATCTTTGGGACCCGGTGGCGAGCGTCGGCCTCGGCATCGCCAGTGGTGCCCGCTTTGTGCGCGAGATTTTCACCGGCGTCTATGATTCCGACATGGGCCTGTGGGCACCGGACGCGGCGAAGGCCCTGCGCCTGCGCGCCGATTGCGATCGCACCGATTTGAAACTGATGTTCAACATCAATGCCGAGTTTGCTTCACCCATCGGCGATCGTCCGATCGCCGCCCGCGCAAAGAGCGCCGTGTTCTCATCGCTGGCGGACATCGTCCTGGTGTCCGGGCCGATGACCGGTGAAGCGGTCGAGACCGGCAACCTCAAGCTGGTGAAGGACGTGCTGCCAAATACGCCGGTCTTCGCCAATACGGGCGTCAATATCGACAACGTGGCCGACATTCTGAAGATCGCCGACGGCGCCGTCATCGGCACGCATTTCAAGGTCGGTGGCGATACCTGGAAATCGGTCGATGGCGACCGGGTGAAGCGCTTCATGGACAAGGTCGGCAAAATCCGCTGAGATCATCGCCACCATGCCCTATCTGATCGGCCTCGACATCGGCACCACCTCGACCATCGGCATCCTCATCGATGCCGATGGCGGCACACTGGCGATCGAAAGCCGGCCGGTGACGCTCCACGCCGATCACGCGAACTGGTCCGAAGAGGATCCGGCGCAGTGGTGGGCGAATTGCGGGGAGATCTGCCTCGCGCTGCTTTCCAGGAGCGGCATCGCCGCCGGCGATATCGCTGGCGTTGGGGTCACTGGCATGCTGCCGACCGTCATCCTGCTGGATGAGACCGGCAAGCCGTTGCGGCGGAGCATCCAGCAGAATGATGCGCGGGCCACCGAGCAACTGGGCGTCTTTCGCCAGGGCATGAGCGAGGAACGGTTTCTCAAGCTGTCGGGCACTGGCTATAGCCAACAACTGGTGGGGCCGAAGCTGATGTGGCTCAGGGAGCATGAGCCAGCTGCCTTTGCGCGCGCCAGGCATGTGGTGGGTGCCTCGGATTTTATCACCAGCCAGCTCTGCGGATCGATCCAGGTGGAACACAATTGGGCGCTGGAATCGGGTTTCGTCGACGTCTCGACCGGTCGCTACCATCCGGAACTTGTCGCCCTGAGCGGGATTGCGCCGGACATGCTGGCGCCGATCGGTGATAGTCATGCGATCGTTGGCGCTGTCACGGAATCAGCGGCGCGTCATACCGGACTCAAGGCCGGTACGCCGGTCGTTGCCGGTTGTGCGGATCATGTTGCCTCCGCCTTCGTCTGCGGTGCAGCGCGGAACGGCGATCTGGTGCTGAAGTTCGGTGGTGCCGGGGACATCCTGCTCTCGTCCGACAAGCCGGTTGCCGATCGGCGACTGTTTCTCGACTATCACATCGTACCAGGCCTCTATTTTCCCAACGGCTGCATGGCGTCGAGTGGCAGTTTCCTCAACTGGGTGATCGCCAACTGGGCCGGTGGTGAAGTATCCAAGGCGCAAGTCGCGGGCGTCTCGATCCATCAATGGCTCGACCGGCGCACGGCCGATGTTGTTGTGGATAGCAGCGTGTTGTTCCTGCCCTATTTCCTCGGCGAGAAGACACCGCTCAACGACCCGTTCGCCCGCGGCACGCTCGTGGGGCTGGGGCTCAACCATGACATCCGCCATGTCTGGCGCGCAGCACTCGAAGGCGTCGTGTTCGGCTTTCGACATCATGTCGAGACGTTTGAAGAACTGGGCCTCAATATCGGCCGGGTGTTTGCGGCCGATGGTGGTGCGGCGAGCGATTTGTGGCTGCAGATCGCCGCGGATGCGCTGGGCCGCCAAGTCACCCGAATCGATCGGCATCCAGGCTCATCGCTCGGCGCCGCCTTTGTCGCCGGCATGGGCGTCGGTGCGGTGAAGGAGTGGTCGGCAATCGGCCAGTATGTGGCACCGGGCCGCACATTCGAGCCTAACGCTGTCAGCCAAGCGCAACTCGACCGGAAATACCGGCTGTGGCGCGAGCTCTATGAGCGGCTAAAGACGTTCTATCCCGCCTTAGCGGGTTGACCGGTAAGAGAATGTCACGTAGTGAAAATGCAGAATCGCGTATGTCAGCGTAGTGCTTGAAAAATAAGGACCTTGTTTGGTGAACTGCGGGAAATAAATGACTCGATTGGACGAATTCCTGAAATAACGCGACAGAAATAGAGGAAATACTGAATCCTTTTCACAAAGTGAGCGCGTTACATCGAAGCCGCACATAAGGGATTTCAGTTGCTGGGAACAAGAGCCGACTAGGGGATGAAATGACGCCGCCATGCAGTAGGTGGGACGATGGGAAATTATGAAGCGGAGCTCCATCCATGCGCCCGTAACAGACTATCCAGCAGCAAAGGCGGTGGCGTAGGATTTTAAGCCGACCAGAATTCGAAACTTCGTCCGAATTGTGATGAAGTGAATGGCCTCTTCTGAAGGATGGTGGCGAGGCAAGAAGACCAATCTGGCCTAATTCGTGGAGGTTGGACAATCTTTAGGCTTGGTCTTTGTCTTTAACTTGGTAAGTCCGATCTTCTTCACGTCGGCCCAGGAGAAGATGTCATTGCCGGTCACGCCTGTGCGTTTTGCTTGCACCGACTTCACACCCAATCTCTTCAATGTCATTGTAACTGACATCGTTGTGCTTCCGATCATATCGGCAACGATACGAGATGTCGTGAAATTCTGAAGAAACGTCACCATAGCCTGATCGGTCACATATCCTTTAGTAATTCCGAAGCCAGGCTGGCAGCCTGCGATCAGCTGATATTCAATAGCTTGCTGCATACGGCTATAGCCCAGTTTGTACTTCACCGATGCTTCGCGAATCGACAATGTGCGCTCGGCCGAACCTAGCCTTGCTGTCTTCGAGCCGCCAATTGATCGACTAATTGCTGCGGCGTCCACAAAGCTGAAGCGGACCTTTGGAAGCTCTGCCGGTATCGGCGAGTACACACGAATCTGACCCTTCAAGATTTCGGACACAACTCGAGCAAAACTCAGGTTCATCGATTCAGGCCTCTTTGTTAAAGCCATCCAAGACGTCGAGTCCATGGTGTCTGTGCCGTCGATAGCGAGGCACTTCAGTGCAACGATAAAGTCATCCAACTCCTGCCGCCGTAAGCGAGGCATCAATGGGCTGAGATTCTTCCGACTGGATGCTGCGACCCCAAAGACACCAAGCTGGTTCAACTCGCAGAGTGTCTCCTTTGTAATCCCAAGCCGGAGTGCGGTTGAAGTTGCGGTTAACAGCTTCTCATTCTGAGATATCCACGACATAACTTCAGAGCGCAAAAGCCAAGAAGGTGTTCCACTCAATATCTGCTGCGCGCCGACCCAATTCTCACGTCGAGCAACTTTGGCGACAGACTTCATATCCATTTTCAGTAAGTCGCGTGCAGCTGTGGCCGCAATAAACTTGTTACCGAAGCCAGTTGGCGTCCAGCCGAATGCTCCAGGAGGGAATGAAATTCTTCGCTCCTCGCCGTACTTCCACAGAATTCGCGAAATCGTATTGACGAAGGGAAACTCAGAGTAGTGACAGAGCCTATTGTGAAGCTTGGTACGCCAGGCTGATGAACCTGCTAACAAGAAGTTCGTCGACTGTCGAGCATTGAAGAGGCGATCCAACAGACTGGGAAGGCGGGAGCGAACGTCTTGCATGACCTCAAACCCGCGAGCCATGGCATCTTTATAGAGCGGATCAAGATAGCGTTCCTGGCTGTTCATCTTCCCAGCAGACTCCTTGTCGTACCCAATGCATCCCAGAATCTCCGCCACCGTGACGAGTTCCTGAAGCGATGGGCGATCGCCGGCCTCAGTTTCAACCGAAGTCATGAGGTCTAGTATTGCTCGATTAACCGGAATTGTGCTGGGATCACTCACAAGGCAAATTTGGGGTGCAAGTAGCGAGTGGCCGATAGGGCACTCTGTAAGAGTTGCTCTGTGCCAGTGAAGAGGGATGTTGGAATTTGGGCAGTGCCGAATAATTACTTCAGCATGGATCGGGCAATGCGTTAGAGGCAGGTAATCCCACGTCCAGAAGTGCTGCTGATTTGAGGCGAAGCATCGTAGACAGAGTCTCGAGTGCAATCTATCGATGCTGCCAAGAGGCACGTTGTGACCGTTAAGCGTCGTCACTCGCTTCGTTTTTGCTTCTTGCCGCCGTTCAAGGTCACGAGCAGAAATCCCCGAGAGCCCAGATAACTTTCGGACGCTGAAGCTGCTCAAAGCGGAAGTCATTTTGCGGCATCCGATGTCGTGCATCAACCAAGATATCTTCTCAAATCCGTTTCGCTTTGAAAGGCGATGCATAATGCTGCGCACGCTCTCGTTAGGGCCAGGTATGATGCGCAATGGGTAGGATGTCATCGTGCACCTGCCTTGGTGGTGCAACTCCTAACTCTGGGCGTCGTCGCGGAGGGGGATGACGGTAGCGGCCTCCATTGAAGAGGCAGCGCATCACGAAATGGATTTATCCGCGCACCAGCAATCGACCTTAACTGATAAATTGAATCACACGCTTGGGCGAGATCTGCAATCGTCAATTGGTCGCGTTCGTCGTCGTTAGCGCAGTCAACGGCATAGGTGAGCAGCGAGTCGACGAACCCGAGCGACCCCTCTGTGGCAAAGTTTATTGCCGCGGCGAGAGTGGGATCACTGATTGGACACTCGGCAAATACGGATGGCGCATCGTTCTGAATCCCCTCCAAGATCTGTTTGAATTCACTCCGATCTGACAACTTGAACCAATCGAATGCATTGAGAAGTTGCGGAGCATCACAACGTCGTGCCAACTGGTCATTCGCACGTGGCAACGAGAGCGCTGTTTCAAGGCCGACAAGTACAAGACGGGACCTCGACTGGTTCAGAATGGACTTAAGATAGTCTGCATAGGCGAATGCGTTCGTCAGAGTTAATTGATCGACCTCATCAATCACAATGACGCCTACCTTCTGCTCCAGCAGATTGTGGAACATGCGGGCCATTTTTGCCTGAACATTACCTCGCTGTGGATTCTTGTCGTTCAACTTTGCAAGAATGACCTCACTGAGTGCGCCGACGGTTCCACGGCTTGGAGCTTCGACAATGATTGCCGGTTGACGTAGACCCAGCGGGGTATCCACTGCCTCAAATTCAGGTGTTCTGAAGAAGTTGTTTATGAGCGTTGACTTGCCTGTGCCGGCCGGCCCAAGAAGAAGTAGGGCGCGCTGCGTCAATCGTCCCTCCCGAGAGTCGACAAATCGCCTTAATCCCTTGTTCGCTGCGCGATAGGCAGAGTGCATGTAGCAATTGGAGATCATGATCCGGCCTTTTCTACGGCTAGAATTGCCTATGGGGAGCTAGAGAGGTCTTCTCCATTGGAGCATGTTGCTCCAGTGAGGCTGCGAAAGGTAACGATGAGGAACTCAATGCCTCCAGCGATTCAGATGGAAGCGCGACGTGAACAGAGTCTTCAGCCAGGACAGCCTGAAGATCGAGGTCGTCTTGCGGCTCTAGTATGAGACTCGCCAAGAGAGAGAGGTCGTTTGAGGGCTGTTTGACCTTTTCATCGCCGAGTCCTCGGGAGTGCTTGGCGCGGTGGCGACCGGAAGAGCGCTCCATCATATCGGCCGAGGCCAAGAAGAACGCATTCCGGGCGGCAATCCTGTCGGGTTGATTCAGGAAGGCAGCGTTCCGCTTTCTGGCCAGAGCGCGAATTAGATTGTGCTGATGAAGCGTGAGGCCCTTCGCATATTCTTGATCTGTGCAGGGGACAGTGATTTGGAGATGTTCTGGAGCGTAAGTGACGATAGCTCGAGAGATATCAGCTGGATCAATTGTGACGTCGACTGTCTCGGCGCCAATGCGGCTGTACAGGCGCGAGAGTTCCGTCGAGTTAAAGAAGAGGTTGTGTGAACGGACACCAAGACGACTTAACTTTGCTCGCTTGGTTATTCCGAGGACGAAATCAAGATCCCGCGCGGAGGTCGGAAGTCGGAGTGGGTGACGCTTAACGTCTTCATTCCATCGGCGGGCTGGCACATCGAGAATGCCTTCATGTGTTCTGTTGCAGTACACTGCTACGATCCAGAAATGAACGTGGCTCCTGAATTGCGCCAGGGTGAGGCTGGCTCCTTTTTGTGGCTTGCGCTTTCCCCTAGCGGCCACGCTGCCAAAGGTTCGATTCGGCAGGATCATTGCCCCATCTTCCAAGCTCTTGTTGAATCGCTCGACGATTCCTTTGAATGCAGGCTTGTCTACCGGCTGCTGATGGATGTCGAAGCCCAAAGATGCGCCAACGTTTCTGAACCAATCGCTGCGGAATTCCATCGCGTTATCGACAATGACTGTGACCGGTAGGCCGTAGGCATCCCATGAGAGCATGAGTTCTGGGCAGAGTTCCTTTAAGTAGGATTTGGGCATGATTAGATTGCGAAGGCATTGGCCCACGGAATACGTGCTGGGCGGCTCGAAGCCGATGTAGAGCCCAACGACCATTCTTGTGAAGCGGTCGATTGCGATCGTTATCCAGGGTCGGCCAAGGTCAATGCCAGTGACGTCATCTTTAACCGATGCATTCGCTCGCGTGTGATCGATCTCAACCACTTCAAGACGGAATGTGGCGGCGACACCTTTACCGACTTTGCCATAATGCTCCTCGGCGTACTTTTGTCCCTGCTGTAAGCGGGCTCTGTCGTACGCGTCGACACGCCGAAGGTGCTTGTATAGCCAGTCGATCGAAGGGCAGTCCCATAGGACAGTATCCGCACGTACGGCCTTGATCTCGGCGTATTTGGCTGTGATGATCCCATGGATAGTAACGACAGTCGGTGCCAGTTCGGCCGTCATGCATTGAGTGATGAGATTGTTTAGGAAGTCCGTCTCGCCGTCACTCCTGTAGTGGGCCTTTCGACCACGACCGCTAAAAGCAGGAATTAGGCATCGTGCATCTCCGCAATTGTCTTCATAGCGCCTGACCCAGCGCCGTACTGTCGTCCAAGTTGGCGCATGGACGCCTTGAATGGCCGCCACACCCTGGATGATAGAGGGCCAGGTGAGCCGCATGTTCTTCGGTTTGCCCGCGAACAGGATGGCTTTGACGAACGCAAGGCGCTGGTCGACGATCTTGCGGTAGTCTGCATGGAGCTTTGAGATGTCAATCGTCTTGATGTTCGCATCGTCAGTCGATACTCGTAGAGTAAGCTCACCTCTCGAGAACCGTGCAAGCGCTTCATCGAGCGGAATTGTCTTTACGGCCGCGGTTGCGCGGTTCTTAAAGCATAGGTCACCGGCGAGCGTGCGATGTTGAAAGTGGAGCTCTTCGCCATCGATGTTGATCACATCGTTAACTTCAATCGAGAGTGACATGCCGGAGCCTATGAATGATGGGTGTGGCGCACAACAGAGTGATCCCCAAGTGGCATTAGAAGGTTTGTGACGAGGTGCCGCCGCAGCAACAGGGCGTAGACGCTTTCGCGTCCAGCAGCCAAATCATTTGTAAGCGCGGCGAGAGTACCTATTGTTGCAGTCGCTGATTGCGCGAGAAGAGTGTCTACGCGATACGCGTGCTCGAGATCAGGCTCAACCGACCGATAGAGTTGCAGTTGGCGGATGTTCGATTGCCGCGGCTCAGTAGCGAGATACGCATCTGTGACGATTCTGAGCGGTGTGTTCCGCGATGCAAGTTCTTCGGCGACGGCAGCCAACTTTCGTGCGACTTCCGGATCGTGAAGATGGGCGAGTGCTTTGACCTCGATGTAGTAGGAGGCGCCAACATATCGGTGGACTAGGGCGTCGGCTGTGTAGGACGCTGCAACACCACTGATACTGTACTGAATTGATTTCGGTTGAATTTGGTAGCTCTTGACGCCCTCAGAAATGTCCAGCTGCAGCATCAGTTTCCGCTCAAGGCTTGAGAAGAAGGGAAACGACGCTGCATTCAGACTACTCTGATACCAGCCCTGAATGCGTACCGAGCGGTTCGCGCGGACAGCGTGCTCGAAATTGTCCAGGATTGGGGGGCGACGCAGGCGGCTGTCGGGCCGATAGAAGCGTGGCTGCGGACCTGTCGCTAAAATGTTCATACTTTCACTCCTGAGGTCGTTCAGGACGAACGTTTGCGCGATGAACTAGTTAGCGACTAAAGATCGATCCGAAGACGTATGATAGCGTTCTTACTATTTGAAAAAGATAAATAAAATGGAATTGTGGAAGGTGCAAGCGCAGATCTCGGTGACAATCATAGTAGTCGTTGTATCATTAACTGGAGCGTAAAGTAGACACAATGATCGGATTGTGGCAAGCAGATTGTTGAACCTGACCACAACGCTGGGTCACGGCTCTGAGCCCCACGGGTCATTTGTGACGCTGCTCAGACAGCGTGACACTCAGCAGGATACCAGAGCGATTATTGCTAGGCGTTTACGTTAGTGTGGAAGCTGGTATAGAGGTGCCTCCTCTTAGGCGGAAATCCGCTATTCTTGGAGGCCTCCCATGCAGAAGGAATCTCCGGGAGGCGGCGCCCTCGTTCCGATGGGTTCCACCAACCATCTCCCTATGCCTAATTGGGACCAAAGGACCTTCGGGTTCCGGTACCTTGCGACGGAATTCACGTCAATACGTGCCGCAATGCCGGTTGCCCAAATTTTGGCGTCCCACCGCGCGTTGAGGCTGGTTTCAGCCGCCGACGAGCGCAGGAAAAGACAGACGGCTATTTGCTGATTGCGCAGCTTAGGCTATGCCGCGCATATGGCGCGCGAGAGGCCTTCCTGTGTTCTTCGCCGGGTTGGGTTGCGCGTTTGACTAAGGCCGCAGTACTGAACGCAGCCGCTTCCTAGATTCCTCGATCTCGGAGCCCAGCCCTCGCTTTTAGATATTCTCCGATACGCTAACGTCTTCATCGCGAGTGCCGCCAAGGCCTGACCTGCATCTACCGCGAGGAAGGTCTGACCGTGGGCAAGCGCCGTGCTCGGTGGCTTGCCATCGTCGTCCGGGCGCCGATCCTGGTCGAGGTGAAGGTCAACGCCAGCTGGTCGCTGGATTTTGTCCATGACCAGATGGCGAACGGCCGTCGCTTCCGCATCCTCAACGTGGTCGATGACGTAACCCGGGAATGACTGGCGGCCATCCCCGACACGTCGATCTCGGGGCGGCGCGTGACACGGGAACTGACAGCGCTCATCACCCAACGTGGCAAGCCCGGCATGATCGTATCGGACAATGGCACCGAGCTGACCTCGAACGCCATCTTCGCCTGGGCCAAAGACCATGGCATTGAGTGGCACTACATCACCTCCGGCAAGCCCATACAGAACGGATTTGTTGAGAGCTTCAACGGCCGGATGCTCGACGAACTGCTTAACCAGACCCTGTTCCGCAGCCTCATTCACACTGGTTCGATCATCGCCAGATGGGCTGAAGACTACAACACGGCGCGGCCACATTCCGCGCTCGACTATACCGAACCCCGGCGGCCTACGCCGCCATCCTGAAAGCGGCAAGGGGCCCTGACGCTGCGCGCACGGATAGCTCCGCGCCAGAGCCCCTTGCTACCACCGCGCCAGACGGCGAAACAAAACAGGAGGCTCCAATCGTAACTGGATGAAAGTTCAGTGCCAGGTCAGCATGTCGATGCCGGTGCGTGGCCGTCCATCCCATCAGGTCAGATCTGGAAGGAATTTTCAGCAGCAGGTCAATTGAAAGCCAAATTGCCAGCTCTAGTGTGCCATGGGTTGACTTATGGCCACCCTCCGGCAAAATCAACAACTTGTCCGGTCACGAAAGGCGAACGGCCTGACGCAAAAAATGCAATGAGCTCGCCCACCTCATCGGGGGTTCCAAGACGGCCAAAGGGCACTAGTGCGGCAATCATTGCACGACCGGACGGATCGTCAACGAAACGTGCGCGAGGATAGTATAATTCACTAGCAAGATAGTTTGGAGCGACCACGTTAACTTGGACTTGAAACTGCGCTAGCTCCTTTGCAAGAGTCTTTGCAAACGCGGTAGTGGCTGCTCTCACCATGGTAGGCACCGAGTAGCCTGCTTCTGGCCGTCTCTCCCTGGCCGAAGTGACGAACACCAATGAGCCTCTGTGGCGGGACTTCATTCTTGGTATAACGCACTGCGCCAATCGGAATGGAAAGACCGCAACCGCCTCGAAAGTGGCACGTAAGTCCATTAAGTCTACATCTTCAACAGGCCGCACGGTTAACGGGTAGACATCATTAAACACAACAGCGTCGAGTTCCCCCAGTTGATCGATTGCTTCATCCGCTACCCCATCTGCCACGGCGACTCTTAGCGGATGCGTAGTTGGCCATTTGTGTTGGAATCTTTGACGAGCCTCTTCATCTACAAACGCAGGATCATGACACGCCACAGAGCAGCCGCTGCTTACTAGCGCTTCCAAAGCGCCTGGACCTGTGTAGCTAAGTACATTGGTCAGAAGTACGTTCCGGACCCCGGGTGAACTCTCATCTTGACGTATCACAGACAGCTCCTTTCCTCATTTAGAGCTGACTCTGTCACTGCGATACGCCCACTGGATTCCTTCCTATCAACTATCCGCTTGGCCATAGCACCCCTCACTCATTTTGACTTACCAGTCCCTCCTAAGCGATCGCATACGAGCATCCTTTCGATCGTACGAGGGCATTGAACTGCCCCGAATAATTCTTGGCCACGAATACCTGGAAAACTGCTGTTGTGACGGTTGGGGCTGATGAGGAGTAACAAATGAAGGCACCAAAGCACAGTGAATCCCAGATCAAGTATGTTCTGCGCTAGGCCGAATAAAAGACGTCGATGCAATTACGGGGAGCGTTATTCTCTCTAAGTCAGTTGAACGAAAACTCAATCAGCGGTAATTTAGATCTTAGCTTTGCATATTCTTCCATACTAAGAGCCACAGATTGAACAAGCATAACTATGCCATGCGCCTTCATGACAAGGGGCGTCCAGGTCGCCTGTCCATACCTTACCTCCCGCTGTTCATTCATCATCCTGGCGGTAACCACCGCTCGCTTTATGCGGCCTTCAAAGAACCCATTCTGCAATGCCGCATTAAACGCTTCAGTAAGCTCAATGGTCATCATATTCCTGCAGGACTTTCCTTCCAAGGCGCTCTGCGACGTAGCATTTTTTTGTGCGAACAATTCGCTTGTAAGCACAATTTCTAGGTTCCGCGATATGACGAAGACCGTATGCGGACTTGTATTGACAAAAGCACGAATTGAGCTGTCTGACGGATCTTCGACCGAAAGTGAACGCAATCGCTTCTGCACTGTAGGGCTTGGTTTGATATCACCTCGCTCAAGACGTGAGATCGTTGCTTGATTGACGCCCAATATCTCGGCAAATTCAGTCTGGGTTAAACTACGCGCATCCCGTAGCGTCTTAACTATTTCAGACCAAGGCTTAAACTGTCTTCGCACAACAAACTCTTGATTGTTTCGGTCTCAGCCACGTTCTTCCTAGTAACCGGACCGTTTGCCGCTTCCTCTTCAAGGTACGAAGTGAACCATTAAAATGGCTCCCTCGAAACATCTTGGGTCTAAGAGTTCTTAGGCCAGGAAAATTCGTTTAGTGACTTCTCCATTTAATTTTCCAATAGCCTTTTGTCCATCAATTTTCAACTTCGCATGTCAGTTTGACTGCCTTTCAAGGCAGATATACACTTATTGAGAACGATCATTAGATGAAAGAGTTCGATGCCTACTTCTCTTAGGTCAACAAGATTGCGGGCTAGTGATGTCAATGAAAGGTTGGCAGCCAGCAACTCACAGTCGGCAAATAGCTGCGGCCACAACGCTTCAGGGTATGCAATCGTTCTCGCCGAACTGGTCGAGCAGTTGGCGCGACGATTGCACGTCCTAAGCCACCACGCCGACCTGAAGCCTGCACAATGGAGTTTCCTAAGGTATTTATTGAGCGCCAATGAGTCTTCGCGAACAGTGACGTTTTTTGCACAATATAATGGACTATCGCTCTCATCTGCCTCGCAGACTCTAAGGTCCCTTGAGGAAAAGAGATTGGTAGTGTCTCACGTATCCAAGGAGGACCGTAGAATTCGCTACCTGAAGCTTACAACTAAGGCACACAAAGTCCTCAACACAGATCCCTTAAGGCAAGTTGCAACTGCGATACACAATCTTGAAACGCCAGCGCAAAAACACCTCTCTCTGGCGCTAGAGGCTATCGTCCTAGATTTATACTCCTATCAGAAGAGCGACGATTCTAGATTCTGCGATGCAATTTTTAAGTTTTAGAGCCAGCTCGTCACGCGAAAATGGCTTGTAGAGAACTTCGCTTGCACCAAAAAGCTTCGATAGTGAAAGTCCGATCTGGTTAGGAAGCGTACTTTTTGATCCAGATATTGCGATGATCGGGATATTGCATTCTGCAGCTCGTATCATCTTGATGAGGGTAATCCCATCAATCTTGGGCATCATGACATCTGTTACGATTGCGTCGTAGTGATCCAGTGACGGCATCTCCAATACTGAATGCGAATCGCATGCTTCCTCCACTGAGTATCCCAATTGATCTAGCAGGACCTTAAGTAGTTCACGGAAATCCGCGTCGTCATCAACCACGAGAACTCTAGGCATTGTGACCTCTTCGATTTGGAATGGAATGCTGCGAGAATTGCGGTGCCTTATAGCTTAGTGGCAACAAGAGTAGGGTGATTTAGATCAAGTTACCCATAAACATGACCTGCCACTGAAGCGTCATCCAGTCGCTTTTAGAGTCTCGCTGTTTGATACGCCGTGTGGCGCGGTGGTAGCAAGGGGCTCTGGCGCGGAGCTTTCAGTGCGCGCAGCGTCAGGGCCCTTGCGGCTTTCAGGATGGCGGCGTAGGCCACCGGAGTTCGGTAGTTGAGCGCGGAATGTGGTCGCGCTGTGTTGTAATCTTCAGCCCACCTGGCAATGACCGACCTGGCGTGATCGAGGCCGCGGAACAGGGTCTCGTTCAGCAGCTCGTCGCGCATCCGGCCGTTGAAGCTCTCGACAAAGCCGTTCTGCATCGGCTTTCCTGGTGTGATGTAGTGCCATTCGACAGCGTGATCCTTGGCCCAGGCGAAGATGGCATTCGAGGTCAGCTCGGTGCCATTGTCCGATACGATCATGCCGGGCTTGCCACGTCGGGTGATGAGCGCTGTCAGTTCCCGCGCCACGCGCTGTCCTGAGATCGACGTGTCGGGGATGGCAGCCAGGCACTCCCGGGTCACATCATCAACCACGTTGAGGATGCGGAAGCGGCGGCCGTTCGCCATCTGGTCATGAACGAAATCCAGCGACCAGCGGGCGTTGACTCTGGCCTCGACCAGGATCGGCGCCCGAATGCCGACAGCGCGCCGCCGGGCACGGCGCTTGCGCACGGTCAGACCCTCCTCGCGATAGAGGCGGTAGATCCGGTTGATGCCGGATGCCTCGCCCTCCTGGCGCAGCAGGATGAACAGGCGCCGATAGCCGAAGCGGCGACGTTCATTGGCCAAATCCCGCAACCTGGCCCGAAGGGCTGGTTCTGGCGGTCGCCTGGAGCAATAGCGGATCATCTTGCGATCGGCGGCTATGACGGAACAGGCCCGGCGCTCGCTTA
Source organism: Rhodospirillaceae bacterium (assembly GCA_016712715.1). NCBI lineage: Bacteria > Pseudomonadati > Pseudomonadota > Alphaproteobacteria > Rhodospirillales > Rhodospirillaceae > Rhodospirillaceae bacterium. The sequence goes on along the minus strand of JADJQM010000001.1, from coordinate 1,268,640 downwards.
TCTGAAACCGACCCTTCAGAAAAGCGACAGCCTCACGCTTGGCGGCGGGCCTTACCATTTTTTGCCAGAAGCTCCCGCAGCGCCGACGCGTCCAGCATGCTATCGGCCAGCAGTCGCTTCAGCTTGCCGTTCTCGTCCTCCAGGGCCCGCAGCCGCTTGGCCTCAGAAACATCCAGCCCGCCAAACTTGGCCTTCCAGTTGTAGAGCGTCGCCTCCGATACCCCGTGCTTGCGGGCCAGATCCGCCGTCTTCGCCCCCGGCCTCATGTTCCCGCAGCACCGCGATAATTTGCTCTTCCGTAAACCGCCTCTTCTTCATCGTCTGTCTCCATTGCTGGGCCAGACTCTAATCCGTTTTGGAGGAATTCTTCAGTGGCAGGTCAGTCTCCGGCTGGTTGCGATTCGTTGCCGGCAACTCCGAAGCAATCTTTAAACCACTCTCCGCTCCGCAGCAGGAAAAAACATAATCACACGGGCACCTCGCCAAGGCAGATTTTCGAGGGAAAGACTGCCACCAACGGCTTCACAATACTGATCCGCGATGTAAAGACCCAGTCCGGAGCCGCTGTCTTTTGTCGTGAAGAACGGTTCAGTTGATCGCGTGATCGTCGAAGTTACAAATCCCGGTCCGTCGTCTACGAATCCAAGAAAGTACTCAGAAGTTCCAAATAGCAAAGTGTCGTTATTACTGCCTGGCAACTGTGAAACTCTATTTAGTTCAATCGACAGACTACCTTCATCGCTCATTGCCTGCCTTGCGTTTATCACGAGATTAATAAGTATGTCTGTAAGAAGGCCCGCGTCCCCAACAACACTTGCGTTCTCAACTTCTATTTTGATTGACAACTCTATACCTCGGCCAGCCGCTGCTCGTAGTAAGGATTCGTTTTCCTTCACCAGTTGGTTCAAACACACGATTCCGAATTGCACTTGTTTGGGGCGCGAGACTTCAGTCATTCGTCCGACCAAGCCAACTCCACGCTTTGCCACAGAGTTTAGGACGGCTGTCGACCGCTCCAAATTCTGCTTTGTCGTCGCCGGGTCTGACATAGTTTCCGCGACGCCGTATATTACTCCCATCATATTGTTCAGCTCATGAGAAAGGATTGTGGCTAACTTAGCGGTAGTTTCATACCTTGTGCTCAACCGGGCGGCTTCGTCAGCGATGACTTGGGGGCTCACATCCATGATAACGCCATTCACTATGAAGCTGGACGTGTCCATAGAACGTTGTCCAAGAAACTGTAGGTGCTGAGGCAAGCGACCTCTTGAATATGTCCTTATAATACAGGCTATAGGCTCGTCATTAGTCATCGTCCGACGGAAGACATCAAGTATCTTCTTTCTATCGGCCGGTTCAATTGCCCGCAGTATACCTCTCCAGCTTGCTTCGTCACTCTGTATCCGCAACAATCCTTGACTTCGTTTGTCGAGAATAACTTTTCGACCATTGGCTACAATTGCAAATGAGCCAAGACCCGCCGCTTTCATGCTTAGTTCAATTTTCTGATGAGTGGATTTGGCTCTACTCTCGGCGATAGTCAGTTCAGCGAGAGCCGATTGCCTCTCCTTGTCATGTTCTGCAAGAGCGTTTATGGCTTCAAATGTCTCCGACATTGCGTCACTTGAACTATCTGTCGACAATCTAGGAGCTTCTTCTCCGCGGCGAATTCGATCGATTGCTGTCAGTACTAGCGTCAAAGGTTTCCGAACAAGTCTCTCAGTGCCAATACCGACGAGAAGTGATATCGCGAGAGCGACAAAGCCGAGGAAAAAGGATGCAATAGTCAAATCTGACAAGACAGATTCGGCCGCTCTGCGAGCGACCCTCTCTGACGCCTCGGCACTTCCTGCGATCGATTGAAAGTGCTCTGCCAGAGTTCCGATTGCTCGATCTACATTGTTCATCTTCTGGCGCGCGGCCGGCGCATCTCGCCGGATCAAAGCATCTGCCGCAGACAACACACGATCGGGCAAATCAGCTAATTGCAATAGTCGAACATCTTGCGCAAAGGGTTTGGCTACAGCGCCAATCTCGCTTCGTAAGCTAGATAAAACAGATTGTGCAGTTTGCAGCTCTTCCAAATCACCACGGGCGCCCGCCGCAAACAACTCATGTAGACGTGCCCGGTATCGCTCTATGGAAAGCGCAGAAAGTCGCGCGATCTCCAGGCGTTGACGCATTAGATCTGCTTCCATGGTTGACACTGTCACAATTGATAGGGCGACAGTGAGGGAAATCGAAGACATCAAGGCAATCAATGCTGGCAGCAAAGCGAGAATGACAATCCGACTTTGCAATGTAGATCGCCAGAAGCGATTTTTCCAGAAAGCCATTGCTAAGGTACTTCTCCTTGATCATTGACTCTTCCGTTTATTCTAGCCAAAGCAGTTGACACAGGCACACCATCAAATAGAGCAGCATGGGCCTCTACACCAATTATCTCTGATAGACCTTGAAATCCTTGCACGGCAGGCCTCATCCAGGTTGCCAGTTCACCCGAATGATCCAACTCGTCAACCAACTTCAAAATTGAATAGCTACGACTCGCCCCCAACGTTTGACTGCGTCGCGGCGAAGCACTGACACCTAATTCAAGAAGCAATCGGGCTCCATCAGCGCTGGTCAGGCGAAGTAGGGCATCTAAGGCTGCTGGTATTCTGTCAGGCGCAAGATTTGCAGGTATTGCAAGCAACCAAGACCCCAGTGGCGTTACCGGTGAGTAACCAGGAGCATGAGGCGCTGCGGCATATCCGATGTCGCCAGCGATAGTGCTACCAACTTCCTCTAATCCAGCAATTGCCGCGCCCCACGCGTATGTCATAGCGCAACTTCCCATACCGAAATGCGCCATGCGCACGTCCCACGCCATCTCACTGATTTGAGGTGGTGAAAGGGTAGCCAATGTTTTGGCGTACTCAAACGCCTTTACCCACCCCGGATCACTTACCGTAAAGCTGCCATCGGGACGAAGCACTGGAGCGCCGAAAGCCGCTGCAAAGTGAAGCATCTGCTGGCCAAGCGCTGCTCCAGATGCGGCGTTCCAACATATCCCGTGCATGTTCGGGATCTCTTCCTCGACACGGCGTGCGATTTCGATGACATCATCGGTTGTTTTGGGAGGTTTAAGATTTAGTCTTCTCAGGACGCTGAGCCGATAAATCAGCACTTCGGGATGTGGCTGAATTGGTAACGCAAACTGCTTGCCATCGAACTGACCGCCTTCCCATGCCAGGTCAATGAAATCACTGCCGTCAACACGGTGGTCACTCACCAGAAGTTGGAGGGGTAGTAGTGCTCCATGGCTCGCATAATCGCTTACCCAGACTATGTCGACGGCAACCAAATCATAATCTGATTGTTTGCGCAGAGAATTTACGGCAAGCGCTCGATTGACACTTTCGTAATCCAGGAGCTCAACGTTCAAGTTTACGCCTAGAGTGTCGTGAACTTTCTCCCGATTTTGACTGTAAGCCCGGGCAAATGGATCTTTCATACTTAAAAGCAGGATAGGCTTATCTTCCGCGCGCAATGGCAAAGCAGTCGCAACCGTTGCTATCGCAAGAATACCGATGACGAGCATTCTCGTTAACATGTGCCTGTAGAGGTGTTGACGCTGCTCATGCCCCCGCCATTCTGAAGGATCGGCAACATCTATTGGTGTGGTCACCATTTCGTTTCCCGCCTAACAATATCGCAACTTTGCATAATCACTAAACCATGTTATCGCCGCATAGCACTGTCAGAAAGAGCCTATTTGTGATTGCATCTAACCAGATGGACCTTCGCTGGGCCAGAGACTAAGAAATGAAATTGTCCAACTCGGAGCTCTCCAAGTTTTAAGGGCGAAGTTCATCTACGCCATTACACACCAAACAAAGTTGCTGAGAGAAAATGACCTGCCACTGAAGCGTCATCCAGTCGCTTTTAGAGTCTCGCTGTTTGATACGCCGTCTGGCGCGGTGGTAGCAAGGGGCTCTGGCGCGGAGCTATCAGTGCGCGCAGCGTCAGGGCCCCTTGCGGCTTTCAGTATGGCGGCGTAGGCCGCCGGGGTTCGGTAGTTGAGCGCGGAATGTGGTCGCGCTGTGTTGTAATCTTCAGCCAACCTGGCAATGACCGATCTGCCGTGACCGAGGCCGCGGAACAGGGTCTCGTTCAGCAGCTCGTCGAGCATCCGGCCGTTGAAGCTCTCAACAAATCCGTTCTGTATGGGCTTGCCGGAGGTGATGTAGTGCCACTCAATGCCATGGTCTTTGGCCCAGGCGAAGATGGCGTTCGAGGTCAGCTCGGTGCCATTGTCCGATACGATCATGCCGGGCTTGCCACGTTGGGTGATGAGCGCTGTCAGTTCCCGTGTCACGCGCCGCCCCGAGATCGACGTGTCGGGGATGGCCGCCAGTCATTCCCGGGTTACGTCATCGACCACGTTGAGGATGCGGAAGCGACGGCCGTTCGCCATCTGGTCATGGACAAAATCCAGCGACCAGCTGGCGTTGACCTTCACCTCGACCAGGATCGGCGCCCGAATGCCGACAGCGCGCCGCCGGGCACGGCGCTTGCGCACGGTCAGACCTTCCTCGCGATAGAGGCGGTAGATCCGGTTGATGCCCGATGCCTCGCCCTCCCGGCGCAGCAGGATGAACAGGCGCCGATAGCCGAAGCGGCGGCGCTCATTGGCCAAATCCCGCAACCGGGCCCGAAGGGCTGGCTCCGGTGGTCGCCTGGAGCAATAGCGGATCATCTTGCGATCAGCGGCTATGACGCTACAGGCCCGGCGCTCGCTCATCTGAAACGTGGTCTTCAGAAAAGCGACAGCCTCACGCTTGGCGGCGGGCCTTACCATTTTTTTGCTAGAAGCTCCCGGAGCGCCGACGCGTCCAGCATGCTATCGGCCAGCAGTCGCTTCAGCTTGCCGTTCTCGTCCTCCAGGGCACGCAACCGCTTGGCCTCGCTGACATCCAGCCCGCCGAACTTGGCTTTCCAGTTATACAGCGTCGCCTCGGATACCCCGTGCTTGCGGGCCAGATCCGCCGTCTTCGCCCCTGCCTCGTGTTCACGCAGCACCGCAATAATCTGCTCTTCCGTAAACCGCCTCTTCTTCATCGTCTGTCTCCATTGCTGGGCCAGACTCTAATCCGATTTGGAGGAAATCTTCAGTGGCAGGTCAATGTCAAAAATGCTCCGACCCTGTATCGGCCGACAGATCCGGCGAACGCCGAATTATGGCTTCAAGGTTCTTTCGAACCACTTAGCTTCGCCACTTTGAACTGAGATTAGGCGACTGCCAGATCTCGCTCACTCACTCTGATATGCCCGTGTCCTTCGACCGGATTAATGACGATTGATACGTCATTCCCCAGGGCCGCAAGAATTATCATAAGGCGCGATTCCGAGTAACCTTTCACGTTTCCACGGAGAATACGGGAAACGTCAGGCTGAGTAAGCGTCGGATTGCGTTCAAATTCATTGACCCTGGCGACGACATCAATCTGCCGCAGTTGCTTCAATTCAACAACGTTTCGAATCATGCAGACCAGATCAAATTTGATCTTGGTCTGTGTCGGGTCAGGATATCCGCGGTCTCTCAGAAATGAGCCACTTCCCCAAACTGGAGGCGTATTCTCAAGGGGATCGTCTTTCCAATTCTCGTTGCTCATCTCGAACTCCTACTTCTATGCATTCCGACGTGCTTCGCGCTTCAGAAAGTCCCGCTCAAGCAAGTGACTGTTGTCTTTGACATAGGCACGAGCCTTCTTGAGGCGCGCCTCTAATCGCTCAACCTGATCTTTCGGAATATTGTTGCCGGACGTTGATTTTTTCATCTCGGCCCCAACAACTATAATCACCCATTTCCACTCCTGCATGACGTAGACACGATACGTGTCGGTATCATAAGGGATACGAATTTCATCAATTCCGGACAGCCCGCCGCCAAGCTTGGTGAACATTTTGGGCGGCAATTGACGACCATTTTGAAGGGCATCAATTGCCTGATCGGCAGTTTCGCAAACGTCTTCCGGTAAATCGAAATAGTCCTTGCGGCAGCGCTCGTTGATGAAGATGACCTCGCGCAAGTCTATGCTGTCTGGAGAGGTCATCGTTCACTACCCTAGATATGCTAGTTTATACATATATTGTCAAGGTCGCTCGAAATGCGCAAGGCAGTCCTGGTCCTGTTAAGGATGTTGGATCGTTCTATAAAATCGTTACCTATCAGTAAACTATACAGCTTTTAGTAACATCAACATATTGTATGTCGCTTAGCGCGACTTTGTTTGGTGTGTAATGGCGTTCATCTATGGAGTATCGGTAAAGTGAAAATCAAAGATCTCCGCGCTACGCCAGTCAACATCCCATTCACGGCACCATACCGTTTTAGTTACGGCTCTATGGCTTCAGTGACCAAGACCGTTGTCGAAGTTATCACCGAGGATGGAGTCGTCGGTCTAGGCGAAGTGGCAGACGGCGACCGCTCTTCAGATGTTCTGAAGCAACGAGACCAGATCATAGGCCTCGATGTGCGCGATATTCACACGGCGGAGCGCCGACTCGTTCCGGCGATGCGTTATACACCTTGGGGTAACGTTCTACATAGTCGCCGCGTCTTTGGCGGTATCGAGATGGCGATGTGGGATGCGAGGGGAAAGAGCGAAAATGTGCCGCTGACTCTGCTGCTTGGCGGTGCCGTGCGAAATCAGATTCCGCTCACGGAGTATTTTTCCTATCGCCTTTCTGGGAAAGACGAACTGGGAAGCTATTCTTCTGGTGAATCCACCCCCGTCGAGATCGCGCGCTATTGCGCGACCATGATCGAGCAATTTGGGTCCGATATGTTTGAAGGAAAGCTTGCCACTGTGGCACTGGATGAAGAAGTTGCCATGGTGCGCGAAGTGCGTGCGGCCAAACAGTCAAAGCTTCATATGCTCGACACTGGCATCGTCGCAACGCTCCGTAATTTCACGCCTGGAACATTCGCGGCCGACGTCAATGCTACCGCGCTCGGTCCGTTGGTCGAGACGTTTGTCTACAATGAATTGCTCAAGAACTTGCCTTACCAGAGAGAACGATGGACGCTCTACCATTGGCGAGGCAAGCACCATGAAGTTGATTTCGTCGCGGAATCCGGCAGAACCCTGATCGCGATCGAAATTAAGGCGGCGGTTAGTCTCAACGACGATGACCTAAAGAACCTGCGTTGGTTCAAGAGCCAAGGACCGGGCAAGACTTGGAATGTAGTCGGGATTGTCATCTACCTGGGCAACGACGTGTTCAGTTTCGGTCAGGGGATCTTTGGAATTCCACTATCAGCATTTTGGGCATTCTCCTGATCGCCCTCGCCCCGGAACCAGCTCGTGAGATCGCCGATCGAAACGGCTTTACGTGCGCCTATCTTTTCGAGCTCTCGGATAGCAGCTCGAGACAACCTACTCCCTGTAAACATGCCAATAACTAGGTGAGATTGTAAACCCTGGGCGGGGGTGTCTCGTCCGGCCCTAACTCCTGGCAAAGCCAATAAACCACATCTAGTGGTTCACCAGAGCCGACTTTGTTTGGTGTGTAATGGCGTTATTTTTTTACGCCATTACACACCAAACAAAGTGATTTCAGGGGACCCACAAACTATGGTGGTCGGACCGGCCATTTTCTGACGGTTCTGACTGCTATTTTGGGCATCTTATTTGCCAGCGAACCAATATTGATTGTATAGACTCCCCTTCGGGCGGCGCCGGTTTTGGGGTTGCTCGGGCTTGACATCTATACGACTGGGTAGTATATAAATGTCCATCAGGGTGCTTAAGAATCGAACGTTTGCGCGCTGGGCTAAGGATGAGCAGGTAACAGATGCCGATCTTTGCCAGGCGGCCCATGAAATTGAAAATGGGTTGGTAGAAGCCAGGTTGGGTGGGTTTTTACTGAAGAAGCGGGTCGCCAGAGCAAACGGCGGAAAGAGCGGTGGGTTTCGAACAATTGTCGCCCATCGTCAAGGGAGTAGACTGTTCTTCATTTTCGGATTTGCTAAAAGCGATCAGGCGAACATCACGAAAGATGAAAAGAAGGGCCTTATAAAGATTGGCGATGAGTATATGGCCTTAAACGACAAGAAACTGGCTGACCTCATCAAAGACAAGAAGATACTGGAGGTAAATTGCAATGGCTAAGAAGAGTCGCATTCTCAGCGAGGTCCTTGAGGCCGCCAAGGACTTGCACGAAGCTGGCGCGATCAGCGTCGAAACGATGCGAGAATTTGACGCTCTGTGTCTGCCGCAGGTGCCCCACTATACCGCAGCCGATATCAAGAAGATCCGCAAAGTTAACAAGGCTAGTCAGGGTGTCTTTGCTGTCTATCTGAATGTCAGCAAAGCAACCGTCACCGCTTGGGAGCAGGACCTCAAAACGCCGTCAAGCATGGGTCTAAAGCTCTTGAATATCGTTGACCGGAAGGGTCTTAAGGCCCTCGCCTAGAACAGCCATGTCGTCCCACTAGAATGGTGACGCCAGAGTATTTGGTAACACCTTGAAGCTATAATTCTCCGTCCGTCGAATCTGCCGGCCGATACATGGCCGGAGCATTTTAGACAGCATGTCTGGCAAGGGAATGGTCGTAATGGCCCGGCGCTTGCGGCCGCCCTTGCTGGTGACCTCTCGCTTGATCCGGCAGTTCCTGCGGAAGCTGATTTCGTCCAGGTAGCGCTGTAGATGCGGCCGGCTCATCCGATGCCAGACACCCATCCGGGCGCGCTCCAGCAGGGCTCCAACACCGTCCGCGGTGTTGCTGTGGACGTTGCCGCGAACATATTCCCCAGCGGAATGCACCACCGTCTGATGGTCAGATTCGAGTGATTTGACGGCAGTAAAAAAGCCCCGCTCGCGGTCGCTCATGACCGTGTGTATTTCAGCACCGAACTGGGACCCCTTCCATTTTTCAACCATCCATATGATTTCTCTTATAAATCTGGATTCGAGAGGGGTCCCGATCGGCGCCGATCGGGACCCCATATTGCGAATTGTTTTGCTCGCACAATCAATACGATAAGGATCCTTTGGGTGGGGCCCAGTTCGGTACTCAAACACACTTTCGGGGGCATCGAGGCCGAACAAGCGGATTTTGGATTTGCCGACTCGGATAGTGTCGCCGTCCGTGATTCCGGGAATGCCAATGATGTGGACCTGGGCAGCCAGGGCGGGGCAGGCGAGGGCGAGAAGGAAGAGGAGGGCGAGCGCCGACAGCTCTTTAGCGAAGCTAGGAGCAGATAGCTTCGCATTGCTGGTACTGGTCACTCAGGCACCTAATTTTTGGGGTCGAAGCCGCCTTCGCCGTCGTCATCCGCTTTTGCCGGGTCATCAGGGGCCATCCATTTCACATCGCCACGGAGCTGAGCAACCCACTCGCCAGCTTCGAGATCAGATTCTGGCCCGATGAAAAGCATGTTGAGCTTGTAGCCCTTGGCGCGGACTTTCCCTTGGTGCTTGTCTTGCCCGTCTTTGGTTTTGCCCCGGTACGAAACCCCTGGAGGCAACTTTCGCTTGGCCATTCCTCGATTCTTTTTGTCCCAAATTGTCCCGAGAATCGGCCTGCGGCCCTAAGGACAAATGATTTACAAAGTATGAGGAAAGCGGCTGTTTAAAGCGGTTCGATGGCGGAGCGAAGGGAACTGGATTTCGACGTTCTCTGGGACTGAAAGCGGTTCCAACCTCGTGCATCAATCGAACTGACAATACCTCAGTCCAGTGGTCAATCATCGTAGCCGATCACGATGAGTAACGCCGTGATCAGGGCCTCCCTTGCTTGATTGTGCGGGGCGCCAAGACGACCTCGGTCACTCCTGCCGTGAGAATGAGCAGGCAGCCAGCGACCTCATGCCAGCCAAAAGGCTCGTTGGCCCAGATCGCAGCGCTGACCGTCCCGAATATGAGCTCCGCCAGGATGAGAATGCTGAACAGGCCAGCGCCAAGATGTTTGGGAGACCAGGTGATGATCGCGTTCGTAGGCAGAAGGAAACCGAGACACCGAAGCACGATCCAAGGCGCAAGGTTCATCCAGGTTCCCAACATGGGCGGAGGCCCAACTTCCGCGCTCAGCAAGAGCATCTGGACGGCTCCAAAGATCCCGCCATAGAGGGAGTAGGAGAACATCATGGGGAATACGCCTTCAACACGCGAGACCTGTATCCTCGCGGCACCGGCAACGAACATCACGCCGGCCAGGAGCGCCAGCCAGTCGCCCATGTTCTGGGGAATCGGCAGGCCCGCATCCTTGCCAATGACAAGCCAGACACCAATCAGCGACAGGGGGAGGCTGGCCCAAGTCGCGTTGGGAGCTTGGATCGGGGCGGGCGATGGAAGAGGCACGACCGGGGTCGTTCGTGCAAGATGGCGCGATCATTGACGGCGAGGGCAGGCACCGGAAACTCGGTTCCTTCAGGAAGTAAGCCGATCTTGGCCGATGCCGTGTTGCCATGGAGGGCGACGGGAAAGGCGCCGATGTTCGGCGCGCCCTCGCAGACGCGGGAGTGCGATCTGATCCGTCCGGCAACTTCGTTCTGATGGCGTCAGGCAGTCTTGCCGGCAATGATTTCAAAGCCGGTGTCGATAGTTTGCGTCTCTCCTGGTTGCTTAGCTGACGACAAGAGAACTTCCACCGCCTGCTTTCCGATCAGAAACCGGTTTGACCGCAGGGTCGATAGCGGAGCCGGCATGCATTGTCCGATTTCCAGCCCGTTAAAGCCAAACAGTGCCAGGTCGCGCTTCACTTCGATCCCCGTTGCAAGGCAGTGAAAATAGCCCCCGACTGCCATGTCGTCGTTCGAGAACACCACCACATCCGGTGCGGCTCCTTTGGCAAGCAAGGTCGCGAGCGCCGTCTTGCCCGCTTCTGTCGAGCTAGCTCCAGGACTTAACGTTTCGGCCACGATTGACAGGTCCCGCTCTGCAAGCCCTTCAACCAGCCCTTCGTAGCGTAGGCGCGCGCGCCGGTCGGCCGTCCAATCATGCCCGACATAACCAAAGCGGCGGTAGCCGAGGTCCGAAAGGTGGCGCGCGGTGACCTGGCCTGCACTGCGGTGCGACAGCCCGACTGCCAGGTCTATCGGCTGCGAATCAATGTCCATCAGTTCTGCTACCCGGACCCTGCCACTGGACAGAATCCGGCGTGTGGTTTCGGTATGTTCAAATCCTGTGGTGATGACAGCCACAGGCCGCCAGGACATGAAGGAGGTCAGCAGGGCTTCTTCCTGCTTGGGATCGTAGTCGGTCACGCCGATAAGCGGCTGATGGCCGGTCCCCCGAAGGCCCTCCGTGATGCCGCGCATCACCTCAGGGAACACGATGTTGGACAGCGAGGGCAGCAGGACTGCGACCAGGTTCGACCCGGCCGAAGCCAGCATTCCCGCAGCTCTGTTCGGGACATAGTCCAGTTCAGAGATCGCCGAGATAACCTTCTGACGTGTGCGTTCGGATATCGGACCCAGGTTCCGGACCACTCGTGACACCGTGATAATGCTGACCCCGGCAAGACTTGCCACGTCGGCCAAGGTCGCATTTCCGTTCACCATCCCGTTCCTCCCGAACGCTGCCCCAAGGCTTCCAACTTCACTATGACAACGCTACCACAAACTGCTTGTCTTTAGATAGGTCCTGTGCAAATCATGCTTATGGTAGCGTTAGCATTAACGCCAGCGCACCATTCTGGGAGGAGAAATCAATGCTTTTATCCGCTGCCAGCCGCGCGCTGGCCGTAAGTTTTCTTGCACTCTCGACGCTGGCAGGTCCGGCTCTTGCGAAGGACACCTACCGTCCGGAGTGCTTTTCGGCGGCGCCTGACGTTTCGAAAGTAATCCATTATGAAAAGCGGGAAGGACCGTTCCGCGTGGCCTTCGTGAACGGCTTTGCCGGCAATGACTGGCGCGTGACCGCGATCCAGGGTGCCAAGGCCTGGGCGGCACGGCCTGAGAACGCCGGCAAATTGGGAGAATTCACGGTGGTGTCTGTCGGCAACGACAGCGCGGCCCAGATCGCGGCGATCGACAACTATATCGCGGCCGGTTACGACGCCATCGTCATCATCGCCGTCAACCCCACTGCGTTCAATTCAGTCATCAAGCGCGCCGAAGATGCCGGCACGGTACTGGTGCCGTTTGACAACGTTCTGGACACCGATGCGATCGTGCAGGTCAACGAGAACCAGTTCGAACTTGGCCGCCTGAAGGCGCAGGCCGTTGTCGATGCGATCATCGCCGCAAAGGGCGCTGCAACAGGCAAGGTGCTGGAAGTATCTGGCCTGCCCGGCAATGCCACCGATCGCGACAACCATCTGGGAATGCGGTCGGTCCTCGATGCAAATCCAGGGCTGGAGGTCGTACAGGTCGTGGGCAACTGGGATGCCGGCACCGTCCAGAAGGTCGTCGCGGATGCCATTGCGACGCATGGCAACTTTGATGGTGTCATGGTGCAGGAAGGCACGATCGGCGCTCTGAATGCGATGAAGAACGCCGGTCATCCGGTGGTTCCGGTGGGCGGCGACGCGGGTAACGGAGCGCGCAAGATGATTGCCGAAGGCGGATATCCGGGGGTCACCGCTGCGCAGGCGCCTGTGATGTCGGCCGTGGCACTTGAGGCCGCTGTTGCACTTCTGGAAGGGAATGCCCTGCCGCAAATGGTCTATCTGCCGATCCCGCAGAAGGCCAACGCGGAACTGGTCGAAGGGACCGATTACTTCCCCGAGCTGCCCGATACGTTCTATACCACCACGGGCTATCCGAACTGCTTCCCGGTCTTTACGCCCGAAGAGCTGCTTGGCCAGTCGCCGGACAACCTCTGATCCCTTCAATCTTGCGGGGTGGCCTTCGGGTCACCCCGCAATCGGGAAGAATGCCATGCAGAGCCTGCCCATCGTCGAATTGCGCGACGCATCGAAATCCTATGGGCCGGTTCAAGCCCTTCGCGCGGTGACGCTGGCCTGCAATCCAGGCGAGATCCACGCCATCCTCGGTGAAAATGGTGCCGGGAAATCGACCATGATGAAACTTCTGACCGGAGTCATCAGACCCACAAGCGGCGCGATGGCGGTGGACGGGCAGACCGTAGCACTACAGGGCCCGCGTGATGCATCGCAGCGCGGAATTGTCTGCATCTTTCAGGAACTTTCATTGATGCCAGCGCTCAGCGTGGGCGACAACATCGTGCTGGCCCGGCCACAGACCCGAATGGGCGTGATGCAACGCAGCGCCTATGACGAGGCCCGCGCATGTCTGCACAGGATCGGGGCAGACCACATCGCGCTTGACCGGACCGTGTCAGAACTGACCCTGGCTGAACGCCAACTGGTCGAGATTGCCAAGGCTCTGTATCAAAAGCCGCGCCTTCTTATCCTTGACGAGGCTACGTCTGCCCTTGGTGCCGACGCGGTCGAGCGGGTCTTTGCCGTCATCCGTGAGCTGCGCGAGGAAGGCTGCGGTATCTTGTTCATATCACACCGTTTCCACGAGGTTCATGCGCTTGCCGACGTCATTTCGGTCTTTCGAAACGGCGCACATATCCGGACCTTTCCAGCGGGTACGATTGATCATGGGGACATCGTGTCGCTGATGATCGGGCAGTCGCTAGAGCGTCTTTTCCCGCCGCCCCCGCCTTTGCCCGCGTCTGACACGCCGCCGCTTCTGAGCCTGTCGCAGGTTGGCTGGGAAAATGAACTGCACGACGTCAGCTTCGATGTCCTGCCCGGCGAGATCTTTGGTCTGGGCGGGCTTGATGGGCAGGGGCAACAACGTGTGCTTGAGGCCATCTTCGGCCTGTTGTCGCGCGTGTCCGGTGAGGTGCAGATCGACGGAAAGATCTATTCCGGTCGAAATCCCGCACGATCGAAGTCCCGCGAGATCTGCCTTGCCTTCATCCCGGAGGATCGCAAAACCGAAGGCCTGATCCCGGGGCTGTCAATCTCAGATAACCTGCGCCTCGCTGCCCTCGGCAGCAGGCTGGGCCCCGAACTCGATCCGGGCGACCAGGCGCGGATCGCGGCCATCCTTGACCGACTGGAACTGGCCTATGGCAAGATGGACGACGCGGTTGCAACCCTGTCGGGCGGCAACCAGCAAAAGGTACTGCTCGCGAAATGGCTGGTCCTGTCGCCGCGCTGCTTGTTGCTTCTGGACCCTACGCGTGGGATCGACGTCAAGACCAAGGCACAGATCTACACTCTGCTGGCCGAGCTTGCAGCCGAGGGCATGGCCATCGTGTTGCAATCGACCGATTACGAAGAACTTGTCCATCTGTGCCACCGTGTGGCGGTGTTCTACCAAGGTCGGATTGCCCGTCAGCTTTCCGGCGAGAGCCTGACGCCCGAGATGCTGATTTCTGCCGCCATGGGGCTTGCTTCGGATCACACCACAGGAGAAGTCGCATGAAGCGGATTGATCTTCGGGTGCTGATCCCGGCGGTGGCGCTGGCCATCCTGCTGGTGGTCTATTTCTCCAGCCATCCGCGGGGCTTTTCTACTCGTGTGCTGACGATCTGGTCGAACCAGAGCGTGCTTCTGGTCTTTGCCGCTTTCGCGCAGTTCTTTGTCGTGATGGTCCGCGGGATCGATCTGTCGGTCGGGGCAATGGTGGCACTCAGCAACGTCATCGCCTCTTATGTCCTGGCCGGTGAGGGGGTTTCGCTGGTGTTCGGCACGTTTGCAGTTCTGGCAACTGGGCTTGCCTGCGGACTGATCAACGGTCTGGTCGTTACCTTGGGGCGAATACCGCCGATCATCGCCACCTTGGCCACGGGCGCCGTCTTCTCCGGCGTGGCACTTGCTCTGCGTCCTACGCCCGGCGGTGCGGTGAACGAGGGGCTGTCGGATGCCTTCAGCTATGCCGTCGGTCTGGTTCCGACCTCGCTGATCCTGATACTTTTGGCCGGAGTGGCGTTCAGCCTGATCATGCGCCGCACCGCCTTCGGGCTCGAGGCGCAGGGCGTGGGTTCGTCGGAACACTCGGCGGCACTGACGGGCATTTCCCTGATCCGGTGCGCATCATCGCACATGGACTGGGCGGGTTGTGTGCGGCGCTTTGCGGCTATTACCTCGCGATGGTCACCCTGACGGGCGATGCGGGGGTAGGCCCGAACTATACGCTGAACTCGATCGCCGCGATTGTTCTTGGTGGAGTGTCGCTGGCCGGAGGCGTCGGCAAAGCATGGGGGTCGTGATCGGAGCCCTGCTGTTGAAGACCGTGGCCGCCGTCATGTTCTTCAGTGGCCTGCCACCCTTGGCCCAGCCGTTTATCGAAGGCTTCGTGCTGGCAGCGGCGGTGGTGCTGGGGTCGCTTGGCCTTCTGCGGGTGCGCAACCGGCTGAAGCTCTTTTCGCAATGAGGGCCAACATGATCCGTTCTCTGACGCAGCGCTGGAATGTGGACACCGCCATTGTCCTTGTCGCACTGGGGTGCGTGGCCTTGCTGGCCATGGGCAGCAGTGTGTCGTCGAACTTTCTGACTGCCGACTACCTGCTGCAACAGTTGCAGATCGCCGCCTATCTGGGCGTGATCGCGGCCGGTGCGACGCTGGTGATCTTTCTTGGTCACATCGACCTGTCCGTCCCGGCCGCATTAACGGCGGTGGGTGTGGTGGCTACGACAGTGGCTGGGGTCGAAAACCCGGATGTCGCAGCCCTTGGCATCGCTGCCGGTCTGGCGGCTGGGGCGCTGATCGGCCTGATCAACGGGATCGGAGTCGCCATCTTTCGATTGCCGTCGATGGTCTGGACGCTGGCCGTGAACTCGATGCTGGTCGGCGCTGTCGTCTTTTTTACCGGTGGTTTCAAGCCTCGCGGCGTTGCGCCCGAGCTGTCCATCGATCTGGCGCTGGGGCGCAGCCTGGGCGTGCCCAATGCCTTCTGGTTCTGGTGCGTGGTGATTGTGCTGATGCATGTCTTGCTGCGGCGCACAGTGTATGGCCAATACATCATGGCGGCAGGCAATTCGGAAAAGGCGGTTTACCTGTCGGGCATCCGGGTGCGGCTTCTGACGATGCTGACCTTCGTGCTTGCCGGGCTTTTCACCGCCGTCGGTTCCCTGCTGCTGGTCGGCTATGCCAACCAAGCCTATCAGGGCATGGGAGACCCCTATCTGATGCCCGTCCTGTCGGCGGTCGTGCTTGGGGGAACCTCAATCCTTGGCGGCCAGGGCAGCTATTCCGGTACCGTGGTCGGCGCGCTGTTCATCACGCTTCTGACCTCCATCCTTTCCGTCCTTCAGATGCCCGAGGCCGTGCGGCAGATCACCTTTGGCCTGATCATCCTTGGCATGTTGCTTCTGCGTCGGGGCAAGGCAAAAGGCCAGTGACCGCTTCGAGCCGGATTTGAGAATGAGCAAGGGTCGACCGATGACATTCCCATCCTACGAGGTCAATGAACCCGCGTTCCGCGACCTCATTGACACCACGACCGTGCCAGAGGCCATAGCCAGAGGGTTCACCTGGGCCGAAGGCCCGGTTTGGTGGCACGGGGCTTTGTATTTCAACGACATCCCTGCAAAGCGGATGTGTAAGTGGGAGTCTGACGCGGAGCTTTCGGCAACGCTGGAGAACAGCGAGTTTGCCAATGGCAACACGCTGGACTGCGCAGGCCGGATGGTCTCATGCGATCATGGCGGCAGGCGGGTGATCCGCCGCCCTGACCCCGAAAACCCTGCGACGGTCGAGATCATTGCCGACCGTTACCAGGGCAAGCGGCTGAATTCACCGAATGATGTCGTCGTACGCTCGGATGGGTCGATCTGGTTCACCGACCCGCCCTATGGCATCAATTCTGACGGCGAAGGTTATCTGGCCGAAGGCGAGATCGGCGGCTGTTACGTCTATTGTGCGTTGCCGGACGGCACCTTGATCGCGGTCACCACCGATTTCGACAAACCCAACGGGCTGGCCTTTTCGCCGGATGAGCGCAGACTTTACGTTGCAGATTCAGGCGCCATTCGCGGCTCGAGTTTCCCCGGCATTGACTACGACCTCCCTCAACATATCCGCGTCTTCGAAGTGGACGGCACCACCCTGCGCGGCGGCGAGGTTTTCGCGGTGATCGAGCCGGGGGTGCCCGATGGGCTGCGCGTCGATCACGACGGCAATGTCTGGACCAGTGCCATGCACGGCATCCGCTGTCTGTCGCCCGAGGGTCGCTGCCTTGGCAAGATCCTGTTGCCCGCGCCCACATCTAACCTGTGCTTTGGCGGCCCGGACAGAACGGACATGTTCATCACCGCCTCCGATACGGTCTGGCGTGTGCGCACCACCCGACGCGATGCCGCCACGTGGCTGCGCAACCAAGGACCCCGGACATGACAATGGAATTCAAGACGGCGGTGATCGGACTCGGCTCGATGGGCTATGGCATGGCCCTGTCCTGCCTTCGGGCCGGGCAGCAAGTTTGGGGCGCTGACCTCAACCTCGACGCTGTCAACAGGTTCGCGGTCGCGGGCGGTCAATTCGGTGCCCTTCCAACTGATCTGAACGCCGTGGTCGTCGTCGTCCTGAACGCGGCTCAGACCGAGGCCGTGCTGTTCGGGGCGGACGGTGTGGTGCCGACGCTTACGCCCGGCACGGTGGTCATCGCCTGCGCCACGGTGCCTCCAGCCTTTGCCCGCGAGATGGAGGCGCGCTGTGCGGCAGCGGGCGTTCATTACCTTGATGCCCCAATCTCGGGCGGCGCTGCAAGGGCGGCTCAAGGCGCGCTCTCGATCATGGCTGCCGGTCGGCCAGAGGCCTTCAAGGCCGCACGTCCGGTGCTGGACGCCTGTGCACAAACGGTGTTCGATCTGGGCTTCGAGGCGGGTCCTGGGTCGGCAATGAAAGCTGTCAACCAACTTCTTGCCGGGGTTCACATCGCCGCGATGGCAGAGGCACTGACCTTCGGGATGACACAAGGGATTCAGCCCGCGACCTTCGTCGAGGTGATCAGCAAATGCGCGGGTACCAGCTGGATGCTTGAAAACCGCGCGCCCCATATAGTGGAAGGGGACTATTCGCCGCGCAGCCAGATCAACATCTGGCCCAAGGACCTTGGTATCGTGATGGACGTCGCGAAATCTGCCGGATTTTCGGCCCCAATCACTGCCGCAACGCTGCAGCAATACATGGTAGCGGTGGGCATGGGCTTGGGGGCCGAGGATGACGCTGCGATCGCCAAGGTCTACGCCCGCAATGTCGGCCTGACGCTCCCGAGCGCTGGCGACCCGGCGGCGGAGAGCTGAACCATGCCAGCCTTCTTCGGGTGCATTGCTGACGACTTTACCGGGGCGACCGATCTTGCCGGGCTTCTGGCGCGGTCAGGGGTCGAGGTCTCGTTGCGGATCGGTATTCCCAAGGCGCCACCCACCGATGCTGCCGCCTTCGAGGTCATCGCCCTGAAATGCCGCACAGCGCCGGTCGATATCGCCGTCGCCGAATGTCGGGCGGCGCTGGACTGGCTGCGCCGCGCCGGGGCTGAACGGTTTTTCTGGAAATACTGCTCGACTTTCGATTCCACTCCGACAGGCAATATCGGCCCGGTGGCCGAGGCGTTGATGGCCGATTTGGATTGCGCGCAGACCATCTATTGCCCGGCTTTTCCCGAGAATGGCCGCACGATCTTCATGGGCAACCTCTTCGTCGGCCGCCACCCGCTGGCGGAAAGCCCGATGAAGAACCACCCGCTGACGCCGATGCGCGACAGCAACCTGATGCGCCTTCTTCAGCCGCAGGTGAAAGGAACCGTCGGATTGGCTGATCGGCTGACCGTGGCCCAAGGGGCCAAGGCTCTGCGCGCGGAGCTTGCGCGGCTTGCAAAGGAAGGAACGGCGCATGTGATCGTTGATGCCGTTGCGAATGCCGATCTTGATGTGATTGCCGAGGCCTGCCGCGACATGCCGCTCATGACCGGGGGGAGCGCCGTGGCTATGCCGTTGCCCGCCATCTACCTTGCAGTGGGCCGGCTTGCCGGCACTAAGGACGGACCGACTGTCCCCAACCTGCCGCGTGCGGCTATCGTCCTGTCGGGAAGTTGCTCGGCCATGACGAACGCGCAGGTCGCCCATTACACCGCCACCGGCGCACCCTCTCTGCGCCTTGACCCAGTGGATCTGGCCCAATCCGGCTCCGAGCCGGCGCTGGAATGGTTGGCCAGGCAGGACATGGACCGCGCGCCCCTCATCTACGCCACAGCTGAGCCGGAAGATGTGCGCACGGCACAGGAGCGGTTGGGACGTGTCCGCGCGGGTGAGATCGTCGAAGAGGCGTTGGCAACCTGTGCGGTAGCAGCCCGAGATGCCGGCGCGCGCCGGATCGTCGTTGCAGGCGGCGAAACATCCGGGGCGGTCACCACGGCCTTGGGGGTTGACCGTCTGCACATCGGGCGGGAAATCGCTCCCGGAGTGCCTTGGACCTATTGCGAAAGCAACCGCCACCCCATGGCTCTTGCCCTGAAATCCGGCAACTTTGGTGCGCCCTCGTTCTTTTCTGATGCAATGGGGGCGGCATGAGTGCGGAAACCGCGCTGCGCGAGCAGATCTGCCTATTGGCAAGTTCGCTTTTTGACCGGGGGCTTACGCATGGCAGCACCGGCAACATCTCGGCCCGGACTGCGGATGGCGGGCTTCTGGTTTCGCCGACAGGCAGCAGTTTCGGGCAGCTGGACCCAGCACGGCTATCACGATTCGATGCTACGGGCCGCCTGATCGACGGTGATCCCCCGACCAAGGAAATGCCCTTGCACGCTGCCTTTTATGACACGCGCAGCACGGCGGGGGCGGTGGTCCACCTGCACTCCTCCCATTCAGTCGCCCTGTCGATGTTGCCCGATGCAGATGAAGACAACTTCCTGCCCCCGCTCACGCCCTATGCCATCATGCAGCTGGGCAAGGTAAAGCTCCTGCCGTTCTTCCTGCCCGGAGACCCCGCCATGGGCGATGCCGTGCGCGGACTTGCTGGCAAACGCAGCGCCGTGATGCTGGCCAATCATGGTCCGGTTGTTGCAGGCAAGGATGTGCATGCCGCTTGCAATGCGATCGAGGAACTGGAGGCCACGGCTCGCCTTTCCCTTCTGTTGCGCGGAACTGGAGCGCGCGGGCTGACGGCCAGCCAGGTGCAGGCGTTGGTCACCAGATTCGACGTGGAGTGGGACGGATGACGCAGTTTTCCGCCAATCTGGGTTTTCTGTGGGCGGACATTCCCCTGCCTGCAGCTATCTCTGCTGCCAAGGCCGCCGGCTTTGACGCGGTTGAATGTCACTGGCCTTATGAAACTCCGGCAGAAGAAACCGCCCGTGCCCTGAGCGAAACCGGGCTGCGGATGCTGGGAATCAACACAGTTCGCGGAAAGCCCGGCGAGAATGGACTCGCCGCCTTGCCCGGACGCGAGATTGAAGCCCGCGCTGCCATTGATCAGGCCCTGGCCTACGCCGCAAAAGTCGGAGCGGTGATGGTTCACGTCATGGCAGGATTCGCCAGTGGCGCGGACGCATGGGCTGTCTTTGTCGCGAACCTGTCCTATGCCGCGAAGCGGGCAGCGGACCTTGGGATCACAATCCTGATCGAACCGCTTAATCGCCACGATGCGCCGGGATACTTCCTTCAAACCACGGACCAGGCGCGCGACATCATCACAGCGGTCGGGGAAAGAAATCTCAAGCTTATGTTCGACTGCTATCACATCGGCCGGACCGAGGGCGATATCTCGACGCGTTTCAATGAGCTGCTGCCGATCATCGGTCATGTCCAGTTCGCAAGCGTGCCTGACCGAGGGCCACCAGATCACGGCGAATTGGACTACTGCACTATCTTCGCGTCAGTCGCCGCTTCTGGTTGGAATGCGCCGTTGGGGGCAGAGTATAAGTCCAATGGCCCGACCTCAGAGAGCTTGGGCTGGATGGAAAGGTGGCGATGAAAAGCGCCAAGAGGCCGAGGCGAAACGGCTAACGGGCAGAGGTGTTCCTGTTCGGGCACAATTGCACTGTCAGGTTTCGTGCGAAGAACCAACTTGAACCGACCGAGTGATAGCTTCCCTCTTCGCAGGAGCTAAGATTTTAGGCCGTCCTACTGCGCCAAGAGCGGCCATTCGAGCAGAACGCTCCGAACGTCTCCTTCCCGCCCTTTGCAACGCACAAGAAATGGCCTCCAGTCGATCCGCCGTCTTTCAGTTTCTGAGGGGAAAGCCTTCCCCTGCGGCCAGGCCTGACGTCTCGTCCGACCCCTTCTGCGGGGAAACGGGGATCAACGACCGGCGAGAATTTCGAGAAGATATCGACCACCTTCAGAATCCGTATCTTCTTCCCCATGGCCAATTGGTCGTGAACAAAGTCCATGGCCCAGGTTTCGTTCGGCCCGGACGCTGGCGCACGATCATTCCGAAGCTTGGCCTTGACCCGGCGCTTAGGCGTCTTGTTGTGCAATTGCAGGCCTAACGTGACATAGATGCGCCTGGTTCGCTTGATGTTGAGCACACTCAAGGAGCGCGAGAACACCTCCGCTCCTGAGAAGCCGCAGGAGAGCGCCACGTTCTGGATCGGCACGTCGCTGCAGAACAGCAGGTTGCGCGCCGCTTGCAGGCGGATCTTCAGGTAGTAGCGTTGCGGCGAATCCTGCAGCTTGCGGCGGAACATGCGGCCGACGCGTTCAGGAATCCGTCTCGTCATTGATGATCGCCTGGACGATGCCCAAAAGCTCGCGAAGCTTATCGCGCGCATCCACGAGGCGGAGCGCTGCCGCATACTCGCGCGCCGCTTCGGCAGACACCGACCCCATCACCGGTAATGCGCAGAGTGTATTCACGAGCTGCATTTGCTCGACCGTCTCGCACTTAGCTTCCCGCAGACGGGGACTCCTGAACACGACAGCCAATCCCTTGGCACGGGACACCGCGACGTTGATGCGATTGAGCGAGAACAGGAACTCCATTCCCATCGGCATTTCCTCCGCTGACGATGCGGTCATCGAGACGAGGCAGACGGGCGCCTC
The DNA here is from genome assembly GCA_016712715.1 of Rhodospirillaceae bacterium. NCBI lineage: Bacteria > Pseudomonadati > Pseudomonadota > Alphaproteobacteria > Rhodospirillales > Rhodospirillaceae > Rhodospirillaceae bacterium. Next base: position 1,246,682 of record JADJQM010000001.1, on the reverse strand, counting down.
CTGACCCTGGAACTTGTCGACGGTGCCGACCCGGATTGTCGCTGACAGGGCTTCCTGCAGCGCGTTGACCTGGGCGTTGTATGGCGCCACCACGATGATATGGCTTTCACGCATAGGACGTGTCGTGCCGTCTTTCTCGGTCCACGTTCCGCGCATAAGCTCATCGATGGTCGCGCGAATCGCAGAGACTTGCTCGGGTGAAATCTGCGAGCTTCCCTCATGGGACAGGCACCCATAACGCTCCCGCCTCGGGCATCGACGTGTCTCCCACTCGCTGCCTTGCCGTGTCGGGATGGCTGGTCAGACGTCCCTCGTAGACCTGGTCCGAAATGAACCGGCACACTTCGGTGTATTTCAGCACCGAACTGGGACCCCTTCCATTTTCAACCATCCATATGATTTCTCTTATAAATCTGGATTCGAGAGGGGTCCCGATCGGCGCCGATCGGGACCCCCATATCGCGAATTGTTTTGCTCGCACAATCAATACGATAGGGATCCTTTGGGTGGGGGTCCTAGTTCGGTACTCAAACACAAGCAGTCGCTTCAGCTTGCCGTTCTCGTCCTCCAGGGCCCGCAGTCGCTTGGCTTCGCTTACATCCAGCCCGCCGAACTTGGCTTTCCAGATATACAGCGTCGCCTCAGATACCCCGTGCTTGCGGACCAGATCCGCCGTCTTCGCTCCGGCCTCGTGCTCCCGCAGGACCGCGATAATCTGCTCTTCCGAAAACCGCCTCTCCTTCATCGTCTGTCTCCATTGCTGGGCCAGACTCTAACCAAAATTGGAGGAAATCTTCAGTGGCAAGTCAACGTTACTATTGTTTGGTCTCAATCTTGAACCTCCGGGGCAGAGTGGCTGCTTCTGCCAATATCCATTCCATTACCAGTTTTGTGTCTAGTGACATGTCTACAGCCTTGGGCCTTACCAAATAGAAATGGTGTCCAGTACTCCAACTCCAATCGCATATTCGATGTAGAAGTTTCTGTTGAATTGGGTGGTCAACGATATGGGCCCAGCCAAGTGCGACGCCCTGGGATCCGATAGCAGCCTGAACTACAAGTCCATAGTCGTTCAAGCGCAGGCCATTGCCGTCATCCTTGTAGCTGAGGTTCATTTCTGCAAACCAATCAGTCCAGGTTGGCCGAGGTCTATGGGGCTCTTCCAAATGAATGAGCTTACATCTAGCTAGATCCTCGATCTCGCTCACGCGACCAGCTTGGTCCAAGTACCCTGAGCTGCAAACTGGAAAGAGAATCTCATCCGCAAAATGCTCTGCTTGATAGCTTTCCCACTGCCCGTTGCCGCGACGGATTCCGAGAGCTAGTTCATCCCTCTCAAGATCGAGATCTCGGTCCGACGTCTGAATCCGAAGATCAATTTCCGGGTAGAGTAATCGAAAGCCTGGCAGCCGCGGAATTATCCAATGGCTAGCAAACGCCGTCGACGTCGAGAGTGTGACATGTCGGCGGAATGATGGGCGCCGGATAACCTCTATAGATCGCGCAATATACCCAAACCCTACTGCTACGTCTGAACTAAGTATTTTGCCAGCTTCTGTTAGACGAACTCGTTGATGATCTCTTACGAATAAGCGAACCGCCAAGTTGCCTTCCAAGGTCCTTATCGCGGCGCTTACAGCAGCTTGGGAAACTCCAAGTTCCTCAGCGGCCTTTGTAAAACTGAGAAGCCGTGCGGCCGCCTCAAAAGATAGGAGGGCGCTTGGATTAGCAATTAACTGCCTGAGCTTACTCATAAGAAAAATCTATTCATCGGACAAATATAATTCGGGTTTACCTAAACTCTGCGACGTTTGATCATGGACCACATAAAAAATATAGATGTGAAGTTGTCCGCATGGCAAGCGATGCTGTTACTGAGCCCACCACCAGCCCGCAAACAGCCGCAAGGACGCGCAACCGCAGCCGCGTGCGGCCGGCGGTGGCAGCACCCTTTCCCTGCGGCGGCAGATCCCCACCTACACCTTCCTGCAGCCCGATGGTCTTGACCGGCTGCACGCACAGGCCGAGCAGATCCTGGCCGAGATCGGCGTCGAGTTCCGCGGTGATGATGAGGCGCTGGAACTGTGGCGCAAGGCCGGCGCCAAGGTCGAGGGCGTGCGTGTCAAGTTCGAGCCGGGGCATGTGGTCGAGATCATCAAGAAGACCACGCCCAGGACCTTCATCCAGCATGGGCGCGACGGAAACCATGCGGTCGAGATCGGCGGCGATGCGGTGGTGTTCGCGCCGGCCTGGCTCGCCCTTCGTCTATGACCAGGAGAAGGGCCGCCGCTATGGCTCGCTCGAGGATTTCAAGAACTTCGTCAAGATGACCTGGATGTCGCCCTGGCTGCATCATTCGGGCGGCACCATCTGCGAGCCGGTCGACGTGCCGGTCAACAAGCGCCATCTCGACATGGTCTATGCCCATATCAAGCATTCGGCGAAACCCTTCATGGGGTCGGTCACCGCACCCGAGCGCGCGGAGGATTCGATCGAGATGTGCCGCATCCTGTTCGGCGCCGATTTCGTCGACAAGAACTGCGTCATCCTCGGCAACATCAACACCAACTCGCCGCTGATCTTCGACGGTGTCATGTCGATGGCACTCCGCGCCTATGCCCGCGCCAACCAGGCGGCGGTGGTGGTGCCGTTCATCCTGGGCGGTGCCATGGGACCGGTGACGACGGCAGGCGCCATCGCCCAGGCCCATGCCGAAGCCATGGTCGGTGTCGCACTCACGCAATTGGAACGGCCGGGCGCACCGGTCATCTACGGTAACTTCCTCTCCTCCATGTCGCTACGCTCGGGTGCGCCGACCTTCGGCATGCCGGAACCGGCCATGGCCTATCTCGCGATCGGGCAGCTGGCGCAACGTCTGGGCGTGCCCTTGCGCTGCGGCGGCTCGCTCACGGCGTCCAAGGTCGCCGATTCACAGGCGGCTCAGGAGAGTGCCGATTCCCTGTGGCCGGCCTTGCTGGGTGGCGCCAATTTCATCCTCCATGCTGCGGGCTGGCTTGAGGGTGGGCTGGTCATGGGCTATGAAAAATTCATCCTCGATTGCGACCATCTCGGCATGATGCACAAACTGCTGGCCGGATTGCCGATGGATGAGAATGCCTTGGCCATGGATGCCTTCCGCGAGGTCGAGCCGGGCAAGCATTTCCTGGGCTGTGCGCATACGATGGCGAACTACACGACCGCCTTCTATGACGCGGATCTCGCCGACAATGACTCGTTCGAGCAATGGCGCGATGCGGGGTCACGGCCGGCGGATGTGCGTGCCGACAAGAAATGGCGCGCGTTGCTGGCCAGCCACACCGATCCCGCAATCGATCCGGGCGTGGACGAAGCGCTCAATGACTTCATGAACCGCCGAAAACAATCCATGGCGGATGCCTGGTACTAAGGACACGACAATTATGGAAACGCATGCGAAGGTCGTCATCATCGGTGGTGGCGTGGTGGGATGCTCGATCCTGTTCCACCTCGCCAAGTTCGGCTGGAAGGATGTCATCCTGCTGGAGCGGAGCGAGCTCACCTCCGGCTCGTCCTGGCACGCGGCGGGGCAGATCCACACCATATCGTCCGACCCCAACATCTCGCGGCTGCAGGGCTATACGATCAACCTCTACAAGGAGATCGAGGCGACCTCCGGCCATTCGGTCGGCATGCATTCCACGGGCGGCTTCTATCTCGCCTCCAACCAGATCTGGTATGACTATCTGAAGCGCGAACGTTCGAAGGCGCGCTATATGGGGCTGGATCAGGAATTCATCAGCGTCGAGGAAGCGGCACGCCGCCATCCGCTGATTGATCCATCGCGTTACATCGCGGCATTGTGGGATCCATTGGATGGCGACATCGATCCCTCCGGCGTCTGCTATGCCTATGCCAAGGCCGCCAAGGTGCATGGCGGCAGGTACTACACGCACACGCCGGTGATCGAGACGAAGCAGCGCCCCGACGGCAGCTGGGATGTCGTGACGCCGAACGGCACGATCAATGCCGAGATGATCGTCAATGCCGGCGGCTTGTGGGCACGCGAAGTCGGGCATCTGGCCGGCATCCATCTCCCCGTGCAGCCGATGGAGCACCATTACCTCATCACCGAGGCGATCCCGGAGATCGTCGAGCGCGGCGAGGAACGGCTGCCGGCCGGCATCGACTATGAAGGCAACATGTATTTCCGGCAGGAACGCCAAGGCATGCTGCTCGGCACCTATGAGCCGCGGGCGACACCCTGGTCGGTCAAGGGCACGCCGCAGGATTTCGGCCATGAGCTGCTGGAACCCAAGCTCGACAACATCGCCGAACGGCTGGAGCTGGGCTTCCAGCGCATTCCGGCCTTGGGCCGCGCCGGCATCAAGAATGTGATCAACGGGCCCTTCACCTTCGGCCCCGACGGCAACCCGATGATCGGCCCGGTGCCGGGGATGCGCAATTACTGGGTCGCGGTCGGCGTCATGGCGGGCTTCTGCCAGGGCGGTGGCGTCGGCCTCTGCATGGCGGAATGGATGATGGACGGGGAACCCTCGATCGACGTCTGGGCGATGGACGTGGCGCGCTTCGGCAATTTCGCGACACCTGACTGGGGCACCATCAAATCCTCCGAGAATTACGAACGCCGCTTCGTGATGACCTTTCCCAACGAGACCCTGCCCAAGGGGCGCCGGCAGAAGACGACGGCACTTTATGATCGCCTCACCGCCAAGGGCGCGGTCTGGGGCCAGGGCTTTGGCCTGGAGCATGCGCTGTGGTTCGCCGATGGGCCGGCGGATGCCCATGAGGCACCCACCTTCAACCGGCCCCGCGCCCATGACTATGTGGCGCGCGAGGTGAAGGCGGTGCGCGAGGCCGTGGGGGCGATCGAGATCGCGAACTTTGCGAAGCACGAATTCAAGGGGCCGGGGGCGCGTGCCTTCCTCGATCATGTGCTGGCCGGGCGAATGCCGAAACAGGGCCGGATGTCACTCACGCCGATGCTGACGCCCAAGGGCAAGCTTTATGGTGATTTGACGGTGGCGTGCCTGGGTGATGAGCATTTCATGCTGTTCGGCTCTGGCGCGATGCAGGAGGCGCATCGCCGCTGGTTCGAGAAGCATCTACCCGAGACCGGTGTTGCCTATCGAAACATGTCGGACGAGCTTCACGGCATCGCTCTCTCCGGCCCTCGCTCGCGCGAGTTGCTGGCGCGGCTGGTGCGCGACGATGTCTCGAATGCGGCGCTGAAGTTCCTCGACATCCGCCGCACGTTCGTCGCCGGTGTGCCGGCGATCCTGGCGCGCGTCTCGTTCTCCGGCGAGCTGGGCTATGAGATCTATGTGGCGCCGCCCTATCAGCTGCGCCTCGCCGAAGCGATCGAGGAGGCCGGCAAGGATCTGGGCCTCCGCTGGTATGGTGCCCGCGCGCTCATGAGCCTGCGGCTGGAGAAGAACTGGGGTGTGTGGACCCTCGACTACCGCCCGGATTTCACGGCGGCCGAAAGCGGGCTCGACGCCTTCATCAACTGGGGCAAGGATTTCATCGGCAAGGAGGCGGCACTGGCGCAGAAGGCCAAGGGACCGACCAAGAAGCTCGTCACCATGGTGGTTGCCACGAAGGATATCGACGTCACCAATGACGAGGCGGTGATGGTTGGCGACAAGGCCGTCGGCTATGTCTCGTCGGGCGGCTATGCGCATTCCGTGGGCAAGTCGGTGGCGTTCGGCTATGTGCCGACAGAGCTAGCCAAGGCCGGCACCAAGGTCGAGATCGAGATCAGCGGCCAGCGCTTCCCGGCTGAAATCCTGGGAGCACCCCTCTACGATCCCAATGGCGGCAAGATGCGCAACTAAAGAACCAATAGGCTCAACAATGAAGATTAGATCGATACGCGCCACTCCGGTCAACATCCCGCTAGAGGCTCCGATGTGGTGGACAGGCGGCCTCTACCCGGGCACATCAAAGACGATCGTCGAAGTAGAAACTGACTCCGGTTTGATTGGTCTTGGTGAAGCGCCAAGTACCGATGTAGTCGACCTTATCCACGGTATGGGCGAAGTACTGAGAGGCGCAGATCCACTTGATATGGCTGGCTGTGAAAAAACTTGCGTTCCACCCTGGCAAATCGTGCAGAACACTGACGATTCTAGGGTAGTTAAGGCATTTGGCGCTATTGAAATTGCACTTTGGGATATTCGAGGGAAGGTGTGGGACGCACCTCTCTACGCTTTGCTCGGCGGAAAGGTCCGTGATGATATTTCCTTTACTGAGTACTTTGGCTTCCGGCCAGATCGAGAAATGACAGCTGAGGCCATCGTTGACTACTGCCTGCGCATGCGAGATCAGCACGGAAGCACTGCATTCGCAGGAAAGCTCATCCTCGGCGATCCGAATCTTGAGATTCGGACTGTGAGAATGCTGCGTGAGGCTCTCGGTGAGAAGGCAGTTCTTCGCTTGGACTCCAATATGCAGTGGTCACTAACAACAGCGAGGCGTGTGCTACGCGAGATCGAACCGTTTGACGTACGAAACTACGAGGATCCTGTCGCTACCTTCGAAGAAATGAAAGCACTGCGCCAGCATTCGGCCATTCCCTTTTCGTCACATGTGCCGGATATTCGACGAGCAGTTGCCCTAGGAGTACCAGACTATTTTGTAACTAACTTCGCCGTTCTCGGAGGAATTTCTCGCGCGTTACGGTTTATAGCTGCTTGTGAAGCAATGGGTATTGGCTTTTGGTGCTATTCGGGTGACGCAGGGATTTGTACTGCAGCATATCTTCATGTTTCAGCTGCTACGCAGTGGATATCTGAACCTAGTCAATCACTGTTCCGTTGGCAAACAGGAGACGTCATCGCAGGAGGTCCCTTTCGACAGAGTAATAACGTGGTGTCTGTGCCAACTGGACCAGGCTTGGGCGTGTCACTAGACCACAATGCGCTAAAGTACTGGCACGCACATTTCGTTGATCACGGTCCCTTAGATCATTTCTTTGATCCGATGGCTCCAGGAAAACTGCGACGCCTACCTTTGCGTTGAGATTGCTAGCGTTCGTTAGATGAGCACCGTTGGTATAGTACCACGATTGAACAGAAACGCACCTTAAGTGGTTTAAGTAAGCATAAGGATTGTAATGGTGACGTATCTTTAACCAACAAAAGTGGGAGGTTTATAATGACTTTTCGATCTGGCAAAGGCGACGGCAATCATCCGGACATTCCCCGGTTGGTCGAAGCGCTGGAGCAGCGACATATTGGTCGCCGCGATTTCTTGCGCACCGCGACACTGCTCGGCATGTCAGCGGGCGTTGCCTATGGCATCGCCGGCAAGGTGCTCGGCGGTGACATGATCGGTGCTGCCCAGGCGCAGACCCCGAAAAAGGGCGGTGTCCTGCGCATTGGTGCGCGCGTTCCGGCCGTCGACAATCCCGCGACGTTCTCGTGGGTCTATGATTCCAACATCGTGCGTCAGTCCAATGACTACCTGACCCGCACCTTGGGCGATGGCATCACCGTTCCCATCCTGTTGGAAAGCTGGGAACCGAGTGCGGACCTCAAGTCCTGGACGCTGCGCGTCCGCAAGGACGTGAAGTGGTCGAACGGCGACATGCTCAACGCCGACCATATCATCTGGAACATCAAGCGCTGGCTCGATCCCAATGTGGGCTCGTCGGTGCTGGGCCTGTTCCAGGGCTTCATGCTGAAGGAAGTCGATACCGGCCAGAAGGATGAAGCCGGCAACCCGAAGATGACCACCGAGCTGTGGGATGCAAACGCGATCGAAAAGATCGACGATCACACCATCAAGCTCAACGGCCAGGTCTCGACATTGGCTGTGCCGGAAAACCTGTTCCACTACCCGGCCCTAATTCTGCATCCGAAGGACGAAGGCAAGTGGGGCGTCGGCGCCATCGGTACGGGCGCGTTCGAACCAGCCGAAATCGAAGTCGGCAAGAAGGTCGTCCTGAAGGCGCGCGCGGACTATTGGGGCGAAGGTCCCTATCTCGATGAAGTGCACTTCATCGACCTTGGCGACGATCCGGCGACCAAGCTCGCGGCCTTGGCCTCGAAGCAGGTCGACGGTCTCTATGACGCCGACATCAAGGTCTATCCCAGCATCCAGAAGCTGGAGCATGTCGAACTGCACAAGATCAACACGGCGCAGACGGCGGTTGCCCGTATGCACTGCGATGAGAAGCCGTTCGATGATCCCCGCGTGCGCAAGGCCATGCGTCTTGCCATCGACTGCGCCGCCGTTGCCAAGATCGCCTATGGCGAACTCGGCACCCCGGCCCAGCATCACCATGTCTCGCCGGTCCATCCGGAATTCGTCGACATGCCGATGCCGCGCGACCTCGACGCCGCCAAGAAGCTGCTGGCCGACGCCGGCTATCCGGACGGTATCGATGTCGAACTCCACGCCAAGAAGGATCCCGATTGGGAGCCGACGGCCTGCCAGGCGATGGTCCAGCAATGGGCTGAAGCCGGCATCCGCGTGAAGCTCACCGTTCTGCCCTCGGCCCAGTTCTGGGACGTCTGGACCAAGGTGCCGTTCGGCTTCACCGTGTGGACCCATCGTCCGCTCGGTATCAGCGGTGCTGGGTCTCGCCTACCGGACCGGCGTGCCATGGAACGAGAGCAACTTCAAGAACGCGAAGTTCGACGAGCTGCTGACCAAGGCCGAAGGCCTGGTCGATCTCGCCGCGCGCAAGGAAGTGATCAAGGAGATCGAGCACCTGATGCAGGAAGAAGGCCCGATCGTCCAGCCGTTGTGGCGTCAGAGCTACCAGCCCTTCGACAAGCAGCTGAAGGGCTATCTGGCGCACCCGACCGAGTATTACTTCTGCGAAGCTATGTGGTGGGATAAGTAAGACTGAATCGACGCGGGAGATGGAATTTACATCTCCCGTTTCTTTCCCCGAGCGGTGGACAATGCTGGCATTTCTGTCCAAGCGTATAGCTTTGCTTGCCTTCACGATGTTGGTGGTCTCGGCGCTGGTCTTCGCAGCGTTCGAATTCACGCCGGGTCAGGTCGCACGTAAGGTCCTCGGGCCTTTTGCGACCCAGAACCAGGTCGACATCCTGACCGAAGAGATGGGCCTCAACCGGCCCGTCATCGTCCGCTATGGCGAATGGCTGGGTAATACGCTCACCGGCGATCTCGGCTATTCGACGCTGTACAAGACCGAGGTCAACGCCATCATCTGGGACCGCCTCGGCAACACCCTGCTGCTGGCCGGCACCGCCTTTGCCGTGATCGTGCCGCTCTCCATCATTCTGGGCATCGCTGCCGGCATGCGTGAAGGATCCGCGCTCGACCGGACCATCTCAGTGGCCAGCATCGTGACCACCTCGGTGCCCGAATTTGCCTCCGGCGTGTTCCTGGCCTCTATCTTCGTGATCTGGCTGGCCTGGTTGCCCGGCACCTCTCCCCTCGAAACCGGGACCGGATGGTCGCTCTGGCAGCAGCTCATCCTGCCGGTGGCGGTGATGGTGCTCTATGACCTCGGCTATGTCGTGCGCATGGTCCGCGCCTCGATGGTCGAGGTGATGACAAGGCCCTATATCCGCACCGCCGTCCTCAAGGGCTTGAACTTCCGCGCCGTCATCCTGAAGCACGCCTTGCGCAATGCCATGATCGCGCCCTTCACCGTGATCCTGCTGCAGATCAATTACCTGGTCACCGGCGTCGTGGTGGTCGAGGCGGTGTTCGCCTATCCCGGATTCGGCCGCATGCTGCTGGAAGCGGCCCTTGCCCAGGACGTTGCCGTCGTCGAAGCCGCGGCCTTGTTTGCCGTGCTGATTTCGGTCAGCACGCAGATCGCCGGCGATCTCGGCTACATGATGCTCAACCCGCGCATTCGCTTCAGCTAAGGCAGGGCAAGATGTCTAACGACGGTATCATCGCCCTTACCTGGAACCGCATTCGACTGCTGAAGGAATCGCCGGTCGGCATGGTCGGCGCGTTCCTGGTCCTGTTCTGGGTCTTCGTCGCGATCTTCGCGCCGCTGATTTCGCCCTATGATCCCAATGCAAACGACATGGAAGCGCTGATGTCGCCGCCCACAGCCGCGCATTGGCTGGGTACGGACAATTCCGGCCGCGACATTCTCTCGCGGATCATCTGGGGTCACGCACGGTGTTCCAGGTGGCACCGATCGCGGTGCTCTGTGCCTATGCGATCGGCTGCATGATGGGCCTGATGGCCGGCTACTATCGCGGCTGGGTCGACGATCTCATCAACCGCATTTCAGACATCGTGCTCTCCTTCCCGGCGATCGTGCTTTACATCATCGTCATCATGAAGCTGGGTCCCTCGGCCATCAACATCGTCATCGCCGTCATCGTCATTTCATCGCCGCAGATCACCCGCATCGTGCGCGGCATGACCCTGGAACTGCGCGAACGCGAATATGTGGCGGCCGCCAAGATGCGCGGTGAATCGGCGCTCTACATCATGCTGGTGGAAATCCTGCCCAACGCCCGCGGGCCGCTCATCGTCGATGCGTGCCTCCGCATCGGCTACACCACCATCGCCATCGGCGTCCTCGGCTTTCTCGGCCTGGGGTTGCCGCCGCCCGATCCTGATTGGGGCGGCATGGTCAGAGACCTATGCGATGATGAGCATCTATCCGCACATGTCGCTGTTTCCCGCCGCCGCCATTTCATCGCTCGTGGTCGGCCGAAGCCTGCTGGCCGATGGCATGCGCGAGATCAGCATCCGCGACTAAGTGAATGAAGGACGCGCACCGATGAGCACCAGCGCCGCCGCGACGATCGAAGCCAGGACCGAGACGCGCAAACCGATCCTGGAATTGCGCAATGTCTCGATCTCCTACTTCGTCCGCGCCGGCGAGCCCAAAGTCGTGCCCAATATCAGCCTGACGCTCTATGAAGGCGAAGCCCTGGGTCTGGTGGGCGAATCCGGCTGCGGCAAGTCGACGGTGGCCTTTGCCATCATGAAGTATCTGGGTGGTGCCGGCCGCGTCACCGGCGGTCAGATCCTGTTCGAAGGCCAGGACATGACCAGGATGTCCGACGAGGAGTTGCGCAAGCTGCGCGGTGGCCGCATGGCCATGGTCTATCAGGACCCGATGAGCAGCCTCAACCCGGTCATCCCGATCGGCAAGCAGCTGATGGAAGTGCCCCTCATCCATTCCAATATCAGCGAGGATCAGGCGTATAAGCGCGCCTTGCAGATGCTGGAGGGAAGTCAATCTGCCGGACCCGGCGCGCATCATGACGCGCTATCCGCATCAATTGTCCGGCGGCCAGCAGCAGCGCGTGGTGATCGCCATGGCGCTGATGTCGGAGCCGTCGCTGCTGGTGATGGACGAGCCGACCACCGGTCTCGACGTGACGGTCGAAGCCGCTGTGCTCGACCTCGTCGCGCAGTTGCGCCGTACGCGCAACAGCTCGATCGTCTTCATCAGCCACAATCTCGGCACCGTCGTGCGCATCTGCGACCGCATCGGCGTCATGTATGCGGGCGAGCTGGTCGAAGAGGGTCCCATCGGCGAGGTGTTTCGCGATCCGCGCCATCCCTATACACGCGGTCTCCTCAATTGCATCCCGACGCTCAACGCCGACAAGCGCTCGCGGCCCTTGAGCGCCATTCCGGGCCAGGTCCCGCCGATCCTCAACCGGCCGCCGGGCTGCATCTTTGCCCCCCGTTGTCCGGATGCCGATGGTCCGCGTTGCACCGCGGGGGCCATTCCCACCTCGACCTACGGGGCCAGCGGCCAGCACCGGGTGAAATGCGTGCGGATGGCCGAATTGCCCAAGCATGCACGTCCGGGCGCCGGCACGGCCGATGCGGCCGCCAACGAGTTCACGTCGCAGCCGGCGATCCTCAGCCTCGACCACGTCAAGAAGACCTATCATCAGGCGATCGGCATGTTCGGCTCGACCGGGTATGATGTCCATGCCGTCGACGACATCACGTTGGCTGCCCGGAAATCGGAAACCCTGGCAATCGTCGGCGAATCCGGCTGCGGCAAGTCGACCCTCGCCAAGGTCCTCACCGGCATCGAACTCGCGACCGGCGGCAAGGTGATCCTCGCCGACAAGGACAGCAATACCGCGGTCGAGGACCGCGATAGCGATACCAAGCGCTCGATCCAGATGGTGTTCCAGAATCCGGAAAGCACGCTCAATCCCAGCCATACCATCGGCTATGTCATGGAACGGGCGATCTCAAGCTGAAGCGCATCAGCGGCAAGGAAGCGCGCGGCCAGGTCGACGAATTGTTGAAGACCGTCAACCTGCCGCTGGAATTCGCCAGCCGCAAGTCGCGCCAATTGTCCGGCGGCCAGAAACAGCGCGTCGCCATCGCCCGGGCGCTCGCCGGCGAGCCGGAATTGATCCTGGCGGACGAGCCGGTCTCGGCTCTCGACGTCTCCGTGCAGGCCGCCATCATCAACCTGCTGGTCGATATCCAGAAGAAGCGCGGCTCGACCTTGCTCTTCATCTCCCATGATCTCTCGGTCGTGCGCTATCTCGCCGACCATGTCGCGGTCATGTATCTCGGCAAGGTGATGGAATATGGCTCGGTCACGGATGTGTTCGCGCCGCCCTACCACCCCTATACGGAAGCGCTGATGTCGGCGGTGCCGATCGCGGATCCGGACGTCAAGCAACGCCGCATCATCCTCGAAGGCAATATCCCCAGCCCGCAGAACCGCCCCAAGGGCTGCCCCTTCGCGACGCGCTGCCCGCGCAAGGTGGGCTCCATCTGCGACGACACGCCACCCGCGGAACAAGTCTCCCCCGCCGGTCACCGCATCGCCTGCCACATCCCGATGGCGGAACTGGCAACGGCGACGCAGGTGGTGTTTTAGGAGTGGAGTATGACCAGGAAAGCAACTGCTTTGCGTCAGCAATCATCGTTGAACGAAGCGCAGAGTTCCAATCGTCTGCCTCGCATTCTTGCAAAGACATATAAGACGGAGGAAGGCACTGGGATTGGAATTCTGCTTATTGAGGGGTTTGATCTGTTTGATCTAGGGGTAATCACAGACACATTGTCCGTGGCGAATTCACTCCTAAAAGAACCAAGATTCAAAATTCATTTGACTTCCTATTCAGAGAAGGTAACGGCGTCTAACGGCATCTCAATTGAGACCGAAGGAAGGCGCGCGCTAGAAGATGTCTCGAACATTGTTGTGTTAGCAGGAGATGCAGTCCCAAGAGGTGAATGGTTTCTCCTGATTGCGGCACTCCGACAAAAGATAGCTACTGGAGCGCGAGTCATTGCAATTGGATCTGCGACAAGAATTGTCGCCGAAAGTGGGCTTGCTCGACAAGGCAAGATCAGTACGCATCTTCGGCACTATCATGCTTGGTGCGAACTCTTTGGTGTTCAGCGCGTTTCCGACCAACTTATTTCATTTGATGAGCATGTTGTCACCTGCATCGGAATGGAAGCGTCTATTGACCTTTCTCTGTTGATTGTTGCGCAAGAGTGCGGCCAAGACATTGCTCAATCAGTCGCCACAGTCTTCAACGTGGGGCATCCATACAGAATGCAGTCGAGCTATCGAAGATACCCAACTTCGTCATTATCAGTACGAAACGAAAAACTGAAGCATGCCATGCAGGCGTTCCGATACGCCGCGGACGAGAAAGTGACCACCAAAGAGATTGCACGTAGACTGAACATCGGAGCCCGACAACTGCAAAGACTATTCATGCAGCATCTTGGGACTACGCCTAACCTCTACTCTCTTCAGTGTCGGCTCATCAGAGCGCAACAACTTCTTCAGTACACAACGATTACAATTACGGAAACAGCCGTCGCCTGTGGCTTCGTTTCAGTATCTCACTTCGCTCAACGGTATAGACGCCAATTCGGCCATCGGCCAACAGACGAAAAAAGGCCAATCTGACAACTGCGCTTTCTTTCGTGGCAGAAAGGTCAGTAGTTGCAGTGCGGCTCAAAGCCGGATTGATTCATCCGATCTGCCGGAAATTGGTGGCTGATCATTAGGAAAATGCTGCCAGGGCCGACCTCAGGGACCGGCTACCCCGGCACCCTATAAGACACCTATGCACAAATATGCGCAGCAAGTTCACACATTGATAACCATTTAGGACAAATATATGTAGACACGAAACAATAATGTAGGTGTCTGGTCTGTTTAGAGCAGCTCTACAACATATTCGTCTTTCATAGATCACAGACTTCACGAGGGCGCTATGAACATCAGTACCAAGTTGCTTTCAGTGTTGAGCGCATTGGGTCTTGTAGGTTGCACAATTGCCGGCACGGGCTTGTATAGGCTCAGCGCTGCCAACGACCAGATTGACCTTTTAGTGAATGAGTATGTCGAGGAAATCGTGACCTTAAAGACGATCTCCGATGATTATGCAGTCTATATTGTAGATGCAGCGCATAAGGCCAGGAATGGAAATCAGACGTGGGATGTGAGCCTTCTGCAGGTGCAGGAAGCGTTCAATCGTGTGACCTCTAGCTTAAATGAATACACGAGCGCAACCCATCCTCCGGAAGAGCAGGTTATTGTTGATCGCATTAGAGCAGCACGTTTATTAGCGGACAAAGCGACAGAAAAGCTCATTACTGTGCTGCAAGGGAAAGACCAGGCAAAGCTCGACGACTTCGTAAAGAATGAAGTTTACAACACGATTGATCCTATCACGGCAGAAGTGGTGAATCTTGCCAATGTGATCATCGAACACTCTCGTAGCGTGCACGCGGAAGCGGAATCAGAATACGCATTTGGCCGTAATTTTGCCATTGCAATGGTAGCGCTGGCGATAGCTCTAACAGCGACAAGTTGGCTTGTTGTGTTGCGGCAGGTGATTAAACCACTGAAGAGCCTGACGTTAAGAATGAACTCCATGATCCAGGGTGATCTCGACTCCCCAGTCATGGGTATGAACGCAAAGGACGAAACGGGAGTCATGTCTCGAAGTCTCGAAGGGCTTCGCGAAAAAGCGCGCGACGCATTCCGCCTTGGGCAGATCGTCAATGAGATGCCGATCAACATAATGACTGCAGACCCAAAGACCGCTGTAATTACCTACGCTAACAAGAAGTCCTTTGAAACCCTAACGCAGCTGCAATCGCATCTTCCTATGCGTGTAGAAGACCTTATCGGAACGAACATCGACATTTTCCATAAGAACCCTTCTCACCAAAGATCGATTATTGGAGACCCCAAACGACTTCCGTGGAACGCAAAAATAAAGTTGGGGCCAGAGACTATCGACCTGCGGATCTCGGCGATCAGAGATGCATCAGGTAACTACATGGGGCCGCTACTTAGTTGGGCCATTATCACCCAGCAAGTCAGATTGGCGGATAACTTTGAGGAGAACGTCAAGGCGGTCGTAGAAATCGTCGCATCAAGCGCAACCGAGATGCAATCGAGTGCTCAAACACTCACCGCCACGGCCGATCAAAGTCAACAACTTGCTATTACCGTCGCAGCGGCTGCGGAGCAGGCCAGTGCCAATGTACAGACTGTCGCCAGTGCGGCGGAAGAGCTGACAGCATCTGTTCAAGAGATCTCTCGGCAGGTCACCGAAAGTGCCCAAATCGCCAGAGCGGCGGCGGATCAGGCGCGGGTGACAAACGAGCGCATTGATCAACTTGCAGGTGCTGCAAACAAGATTGGCGATGTCGTCACCATGATCTCTGATATCGCAAATCAGACAAATCTATTGGCTCTTAACGCGACAATCGAGGCGGCCCGTGCCGGTGAAGCTGGCAAAGGATTTGCTGTCGTGGCCGGCGAAGTGAAGAGCCTCGCTACACAGACGCAAAGAGCAACAGGGGAAATAGGTGCTCAGATTGTCTCAATGCAACAGATTACGCAGACGGTTATTGGTGCCATTCGAGAGATTAGCGGGACGATTGACCGAGTAAATGAGATAAGCGCTGCCATTGCATCGGCTGTACAAGAGCAGGGGGCAGCAACAAATGAAATTGCCCGCAACGTTCAAGAAGCGGCAACAGGAACTACTGAAGTTAGTAGTTCCATTGGCGCGGTGCAGCAGGCAGCGCAAGAGACCGGTGGGTCGGCAGAGCAGCTTTTGAGCGCGTCTTCAGAACTGGCTAACCAATCTGAACGGCTAAAAAACCAAGTAGACGAATTTCTTGCAGCTATACGTCGGGCGTAGAGGGCGGCGGAAACAGCCTAGTCACATTCCGAAGGCGAACAATGTCCAACGACAACGTTGAGTTTCTATCACTCCATTTTGCAAGGGCAACTGGAAGAAAGGTGCGGGAGCTTACCAACACCTTTGAAACACTGATTGAAAAGCAGAGACAGCCAGATGAAGTCCGTAAGGTCGTCAACGAGCCAAATGCAAAGGTAATCGACCTGCATCAGATGCTCATTGCCCGTGACAGGTTGCAGGACGTAGTACTGTCCATTCGCGCCGAGATCGGTAACGTAGTCGACAATTGCCAGCGTGAGCAACCTGTGCGAGGCGGTTCAAGTTCTTGAGGAATGGCGAACTGCATTGACCGACTGACGCTGGTGATTGAATCCGCAAATGCAGAAAGCCAGCGTTGGCATGACGAGGCACGACAGAAGATTGACAGCCACTTTCCAATAGATGCTCCGGATCAATAGTGCAAATTTCAACCAAGGATGTAGATAGATGTCAGGGTGAACCTGGGACCATTTGTCTCATGGATCATCTACGAGTATATACGCGTGGTACTCACGATGAGCTTCACACTCATCTAGTCTTCAAGTGGATGTTCTCCGGCAAAGCAACGGCAAGACACTACGCGACGACCCTCGTTGGATTCTATCTTGCACTGCGTGAGGTCTCCAGAGTGTCGATGGTCTCCTCTAACATTGAAGGGCGCATCAACAGCATTAAGAACGACCTAGAACAGCTTGGCTTTAGGTCGCTAGGGTTGTCTCTGAGTGGGGATGTCGCTGGTTTGCATGGCGGTCCAGAGGCGATAGCCTTGGGTATTGACTACGTCGTGGTTGGGTCAAGTCGAGGTGGGCGTGCAATAGCGCGATGCGCGTCCAAGTATAAGTGGCCAACAGCTTTTCTAATGGGAGAAAACATTAACTTGGAGCGCGAGTGGAACCAGGTAGTACAGAAATCCCTTGAAGTGCCGCATGTCTATCACGGCGATGTTCTCAGAGCTGCTGACTGGGCATTCTCAGTGTATAAGAAATGCTTTGATCGTGCAGTGTTATGAGCCGTTCTAGCAAAATACTCGACGAATGCGCTAGAGAACCAATCCGCATTCCCGGAGCCATTCAGCCACTTGGTGCACTTGTGGCATTTGATCGGCGTAGTTTTGAAATTTGCCATGTGAGCATGAACATAGAGAACTACCTTGGAGTGTCATATCGCGAAATGGTTGGGAAGCGATTTGACCAGATTAGTGAAACGCGATGGATATGGGATGTTGTGTCGAATAGTGAAGATTGTTCTGCTGGATGGCGCGAGGGAGATCGTTACCATCGGATCGCCCCGCCCCCTCAATTGAGTACGCGGCCCGCTGATGCATACTCATTGCACATCTTTTCTAATGCTGGCCTGGTGGTCATTGAGATCGAGCCGCTACATGCGGAATCTCAAGACCTCTTGCGACCTGTGTCGCAGTTGATTGTCGGGTTGGGCGAGTTACGTAAGCATAGATCTTTAGATGAGGTTGCTCGCGTCGTTGCTGAGACAGTGAGGCAAATTGTTGGGTACGATCGAGTAATGGTTTACAAGTTTGACAAGGAGTTTAATGGAAGGATCATCGGCGAAAGTGCGGCTGGCCACTTAACGGAGAGGTTTCTCAATCAGAATTTCCCAGCTTCGGACATACCAGCACAGGCCAGGGCACTCTATCGCAGTAAGAAAGTGCGCATCATATCTGACATTGATGACTGTCCTGTCAGAATATGGCCCGATTGCGATGCGCACAGTTCGTCTCCTTTAGATCTTTCCAATGCTGACTTTCGTTGCATTTCGCCGGTCCACATCGCTTATTTACGGAACATGGGTGTAAGAGCAACACTGGTTATGTCACTGGTGAAAGATGGTGAACTCTGGGGAATGCTGGCGTGTCATCACTATTCGAGGCGTATTCTTGGAGCGGAGCAGCGTGAGATATGTGAACTAATTGCAATTGCAGCAGGGAATGCAATTGCCGAGTATGAAGATGTAGAAGCTGCTGCTTTCAGAGTGCACATCACAAAAGAACTGACAGCCTTACAGTCAAGGTTGGTGAATTGCGTCGACATTGCGCAAGTGCTGCCGGAAGCGGCATCGGTGCTGCAGGAATTAGTGGACTGTGATGCGATAGGCCTAACTTTCGAGAACCGTTTTTTCACATCAACGCCGTCTTTGACAGAGCTAAATGCGCGACAAGTTATGTCATCGATGTCGCCAGTAGGGCAGCGCAACATTGTAATTACGGATAACTTGTCTGAGACGATTGAAGAGCTTGATGCGCAGATTGGAATTGAGACCGACACCTGGTGTGGTGCGGCATATATGCCAATTGATGGCGGTGGCGCCTTGCTAGTTCTCAGGTATCGTTCGCCGTATGTGGATATATGGGCTGGCAAGCCAGAGAAGGTTGAAAATGGTTCCGAGGAGACGCAGCGCCTGCGGCCGCGCAAGTCTTTTGAAGCCTGGGTGGATTTAACCGCGAATAAATCATTGCCATGGACTGATATAGATCAAGATATCATACAACAAGTGGCAACAATTGCCTCAGAAAGAATCAGTGAAATTGGTAAGCGCTTGGCACGTGCGTCGGAGCGCCGTCTACTTCGGATTATTGATCAGACAATTAATGGCGTACTTGTTACGGATACCGACGGCAGAGTGACATGGTCAAATCAGGCGTGTTCGCAGATCACCGGGTTTTCAGCGGATTGCCTTTTAGGTAAGAAGCCAGGAGATGTGCTTCAGGGAGCTGATACCGATAAGGAGGTGATTGCCAGAATGTCAGCTGGCTTGAAAAGCCTACGCGGATTTCATGAAACCCTACTCAACTACAGGCCCGACGGTTCAAGCTACTGGGTCGAAGTGAGATGCAGCCCAATCTTTGATGAAGATGGTGATCACGAAGGGTTTGTGGCTATCGAACTCGACGTCACGGAAAGGAGACAGTTAGAGAAGCAAGCGGTTGACTCTCTTGCACGAGCCCAAGGGTCTCTGAATAAACTCCAAAGTTATCAGCGTGCACTCGACGTTCATTTAGTTGTATCTACGACTGATAGAGAAGGCCATATCACCTTCGCAAACACGAGAATGCATAACCTGCTTGGGTTCAATGAAGGTGAACTGGATGGCAAACGTTATCTCATTGGCACACTAGACCCAAGAATTGAAGAGTTCGTTAGGGAAGTGAATCTGGCGGTAGTGGAGGGCTCAACGTGGAACGGAGAGGTAAGGTATACGAACAAATTAGGTAGGTTTGTGTGGGTCGACACTACCATATTCCCGAATATTGAGAGCGGTGGTGAACATCTTGGTTTTGTATGCATAGGTTATGATGTTACCGATCGCAAGTTGGTGGAGGAAGAGCTCCTTCGCACGATGCAGGTGTTGAGCAACGTGCTTCGAAGTGCGACACAAGTTGCGATCATTGCAACCAACACAGATGGCACCATTCAGATCTTTAACGCCGGTGCTGAACGGATGCTTGGATACCACGCGAGCGATGTAGTAGGTCGTCACAAAGCGACTTTATTTAATCTGGATGGTGAATTGAGCATGCGTGCGGCGGAGCTGTCTAAGCTGCGCGGTGCTGAAGTTAATGAATTCAGAGCGCTTTCAGATGTTGCTGACAGAAATGGAGTTGAACGTAGAGAGTGGACTTACCGGCATCGATCTGGAAGTGAGTTCCCAGTTGAGTTGATAGTGAGTCCAATGCGGGACGTGAGTGATGGCATCGTTGGATATGTGCTGATTGCGCAGGATATTACTGAGCAGAAGCAGCTTTTCGACATCCTAGTAGAAAGAGACAAGTTCTTTAGCGATGTGTCACGCATAGCAGAAATTGGAGGCTGGGAGCTTGATTTAGTGTCTGAAAAGATGGTGTGGTCTCAGCAGACAGAGAAAATCCACGAAGTAGATGTCGCCCTTCAGCCTTCGCTTTCAACATTTCTATCATTCTATGATCCGCCAAATAGGAAGCGTCTTGAGTCAGCTATTGATGAAGCGAAAGTCTCCAGAAGTAGCTGGGATCTGGAATTGCCGCTGAGGACCGCAAAGGGAAATGATCTGTGGGTGCGGATTACAGGGGCGCCCTTGATCCGTGAGAACAAAGTGGTGAAGCTGAGTGGGGCTATACAGAATATTACTGGGAAGAAGCGAGACGACATCAAGCTAAAGACCGCTCTTGAGCAGGCGCGCTATGCACTTAGAGCGAAGTCGGCGTTCCTGGCCAACATGAGTCACGAGCTAAGAACACCTCTCAACGCAATCATTGGGTTTTCTTCATTGATGCGCCAGGAGAAAATGGGGCCGATTAACAATGACCGATACAAGGGGTACGTTGCCGATATCGAAGATAGTGGCCTCCATCTCTTGTCATTGATCAATGACATTCTCGATTACTCGCGTATTGAAGCCGGAAAGCGTGACCTGACGATAGTGGATCTCGAGTTGATGGAGTCTTTAGCCGCTGCGTTGAAGTTGATGGAAATCCAGGCTGAGCAGCGGGGTGTAAAATTTATAGTTGGTGGCGGTGACCTGTTGGGCCGGATAAGCGCTGATGCGCGAGCTTTGCATCAAGTGCTTTTGAACATTTTGTCGAATGCGGTGAAATTTTCCCACCATGGCGGCATTGTTACGATTGGCGCCAAAAAGGAGGATGCTGGTGGCGTCGTCTCGATATCAATCGCTGATAGCGGGGTGGGGATATCCCAGGAGCACCTTCGTGAGGTAGGCAACCCCTTCTTTCAGGCATCTAGCGCCTATTCTCGCGGTCATGGAGGAACTGGGCTCGGTGTCGCTATTACGAAGGCGCTAGTTGCGAATATGAACGGGAGCTATTCAATCACTAGTGAGTTGGGTGTGGGAACGACGGTAACTGTGTCGTTGCCGGCCGCCAAGGAGAGTGGCATGCCATTGAGGATCGGTGCCGAGTAGTCTGAACTGACAAGAGATGGCGTTGATAGAGATCGAATAGGTCGGCAAAGAACTGGGAGGTGTTGGTAGCAGGTAGCTTCTAGTGATTGCGGCGCGATTGTGGACGATAGACATCGATGGTCTTGTGGTGGTAGCTGCTCGCCCCATTTGAAGTTCTGGCAATGCGTCAGGCATAGAGAGCGGGGCGCGGTGTTTAAGACCAGAAGTGGCGTGTTCTTGGGTTGTGAATCGTAAACGTTAAATTATTTTTCATGCAGCAGTGGAGTTGTTGGGCTGTTGCTGGATGATCTTTGGCAGATGTTGTTGGGAGTGCAATACATGCATAGTAATTCCCGCGAGGGACAGACGCCGTTCTTTCCGAACAGAAGTGACGATGTAGCTAAGGAAGTATGTGTGCCTTACGCTCGCATCACTACGACCGCATTCCTTGATGAATGCTCGGACACGGTGGCGGCATTCTATGCTTATTGGGACTCAAAACGTAACGGAAGATTGATGCCATCTCGTGTTGACATTGATCCGGTAGAAATGAAGAGATGGTTGCCGAGTGTCACCATTGTTGATGTTCAGAGGCACCCTCAACGACTTGTCTATCGCCTGGTTGGGACACGATCAGTTGAACTCCGTGGTCGCGACGTCACTGGGTTAACGGTTGAGCAGGGATACCATGGGACGACGCTTGAGGATGTTTTGGAGAACTACCGATTGATCATAGACGAGAAGAAGGTTGTCTACGATCTGGAATCAAGTATGTCGAGTACAGAGCTCTGCGAAGACGGCGAAACACTAATGTTGCCATTGTCCTCGGACGGCGAAGTTGTTGACAAGGTGTTGATCTATGTTGAGGTGACGTATTTGAAGCGAAGCGGCGTTCATAGATCGACCGCTAATGGTCTTAAAGAGTTCTGACTATTGTGCAGAAATGCCCGCAATGAGTTGCTCAATTGTCATGCGCGTTCGCAACGGCTTATAATGCCAGTCTGGTCTGGAGGCGGGGCGGCGCCGAGCCGCATCCCAAGGTTGGCTTGACTTTTTCCGGTGCCGGCGAGCGGTAGCTAAGCGATCTATACAGTCTGATCTTGTTGTAGTGTGACCTACCCTGTTCAAAGTGGTCCAAGGTTAGAGTGACCTTTGAGCCTGCCCCCAACATTGGACCAGCTCGGCTGGTAAACTCCGGCTTCATCCGGGGCCTAGAATCCGGGAGGCAGGTTGACCTGCCACTGAAGAATTCCTCCAAAACGGATTAGAGTCTGGCCCAGCAATGGAGACAGACGATGAAGAAGAGGCGGTTTACGGAAGAGCAGATTATCGCGGTGCTGCGGGAACATGAGGCCGGGGCGAAGACGGCGGATCTGGCCCGCAAGCACGGGGGTATCGGAGGCGACGCTCTACAACTGGAAGGCCAAGTTTGGCGGGCTGGATGTTTCTGAGGCCAAGCGGCTGCGGGCCCTGGAGGACGAGAACGGCAAGCTGAAGCGACTGCTGGCCGATAGCATGCTGGACGCGTCGGCGCTGCGGGAGCTTCTGGCAAAAAATGGTAAGGCCCGCCGCCAAGCGTGAGGCTGTCGCTTTTCTGAAGGGTCGGTTTCAGATAAGCGAGCGCCGGGCCTGTTCCGTCATAGCCGCCGATCGCAAGATGATCCGCTATTGCTCCAGGCGACCGCCAGAACCAGCCCTTCGGGCCAGGTTGCGGGATTTGGCCAATGAGCGCCGCCGCTTCGGCTATCGGCGCCTGTTCATCCTGCTGCGCCAGGAGGGCGAAGCATCCGGCATCAACCGGATCTACCGCCTCTATCGCGAGGAGGGTCTGACCGTGCGCAAGCGCCGTGCCCGGCGGCGCGCTGTCGGCATTCGGGCGCCGATCCTGGTCGAGGCCAGAGTCAACGCCCGCTGGTCGCTGGATTTCGTTCATGACCAGATGGCGAACGGCCGCCGCTTCCGCATCCTCAACGTGGTTGATGATGTGACCCGGGAGTGCCTGGCTGCCATCCCCGACACGTCGATCTCGGGACAGCGCGTGGCGCGGGAACTGACAGCGCTCATCACCCGACGTGGCAAGCCCGGCATGATCGTATCGGACAATGGCACCGAGCTGACCTCGAATGCCATCTTCGCCTGGGCCAAGGATCACGCTGTCGAATGGCACTACATCACACCAGGAAAGCCGATGCAGAACGGCTTTGTCGAGAGCTTCAACGGCCGGATGCGCGACGAGCTGCTGAACGAGACCCTGTTCCGCGGCCTCGATCACGCCAGGTCGGTCATTGCCAGGTGGGCTGAAGATTACAACACAGCGCGACCACATTCCGCGCTCAACTACCGAACTCCGGTGGCCTACGCCGCCATCCTGAAAGCCGCAAGGGGCCTGACGCTGCGCGCACTGAAAGCTCCGCGCCAGAGCCCCTTGCTACCACCGCGCCACACGGCGTATCAAACAGCGAGACTCTAAAAGCGACTGGATGACGCTTCAGTGGCAGGTCAATGGACAGAACAGGATCGAAGTGGTGGTGACGCATCCACGCGGCGCCAATTGTCACGTCACTGAGTGGACAGCCTGACCCTCATTGGGATGACAGAATCAGATTCGTGATTTGTTCTCTCTTATTGCCGAGCTGTCCGCACGATTTCGCCGTACTTTTATTAGTCAGTCTCATTCGTGTGGCAGAGTCTCATCCCTAATGAAATCTCGCACAGGGCTCATGGGAGACCCAGAGTCTGCCTGTTTGTGGCTTATCCCGTTGTCCCAGATGCACAAAATGTTGAATCGCCCGAAATCTAAGATCGGTTTGGCCCTCTGATCTAGCATTGATTGTATCCCGTCGGAATCCGATGGGGTCAAAACGGCTTGCAATTTCCGTTAGGGTAATCACGATTACCGTAATCACAATTACGCTAATCGTGATTACTCAAGGGTGTGGAAATGACATTTATCGGTCGAGACCGCGAACTGGCCAGTTTGAAAAAGGAACTCGACGGCAATGGCCCATCGCTTCTCATAGTCTATGGCCGACGCCGCGTTGGCAAATCCAGGCTGCTTCAAGAGGCCGGTGCTGGCCGTCGGTTGATCTATTTCCAGGCTTCGAGGGAAACCTCAACACTCAACCTGGAGGCGTTCAAACGCGCCATCGCAACCGTCATCGGGGAAGATCCCTTGTTGAACGGCATCACTGACTGGCTTGCCATCTTGCACTATCTCGCTAAGGCGGCGGAGAGCTATCCAGGACTGTTCGTCATCATTGACGAGTTCTCGTATCTATCGGACGCAGAGCCGGCGCTACCGTCACTTATGCAGAAGTTTTGGGATTCCGGCGCCCAGAAGCGCGGAAGACTAAAGCTCGCCCTCTGTGGATCGATCATTTTCAGCATGGAAGCTCTGCTCGCTGAGCGCAATCCACTATATGGACGGCAGACGGGGATCTTTGACATTCATCCGTTGTCAGTCAGAGAGACGATGACCTTCTTCCCGAAGTATTCAGCAGCCGAGCAGATCATGGTCTATGCGATCTTCGGCGGAATTCCATATTATCTCGAAGCTTGCGATCCATCTGCTTCACTCCAGCAGAACGTCATCGATCTTCTTTTCTCTCGTAACGGCCGCTTGTTCGAAGAACCAAACAACATTCTCCAGTCCGAACTGAGAGAGGTAAAAGTATACGCCAGCATCGTCCATTCCATAGCTGATGGTTGCCGAGAAGTCGGAGAAATCAAGAATCGCGTCTTTGGTGCGCAGGCCGGTGTCTCGATCAGCCCATACATGGACAAGCTTCAATCCATGCGGATCGTTCAGACGACAAGATCATTGGATGCGGCACCGAAGGCCCGCAACAATCGGTTTGTGATCTCCGATCGTCTTACCGCCTTCTGGCATCGATTTGTCCGCCCGAATGCGGAAAGCATCACGTTCGGATTTGGAGAAGATGTCTGGAAGCTACAAGTTGAGCCGTATCTATCGGAGTTTATGGGGCCTGCATTTGAGGATATATGTCGAGAACATGCGCGTCTTTACGCGCAAGAGATGCTCTCCTCTCCCGCGCAAATAGTTGGTCAGATATGGTCGGGTGATTTCGATATCGACATTGTTGGGCTGCTTCTCGATAGAGGGGCATTCTTTGGTGAGTGCAAATGGACCTCCAGCGCCGTCGGTGAAGCCAATTTAAGCGAACTAATCGCGCGTTCTCAACGAACGGCATTCGGCAGAGATGCGAAAAATCGAACCTATCTTCTATATTCAAAATCTGGTTTTACAGAGTCGCTGAAAATTAAAGCCGACGCAGACCCATCACTGGTTTACCTGCTTACCCCAGAGCGCATTTTAGGCGTATCGGAATCGTCTAAGGGCCGGACTAAGCCAAAGGCGAAAGTGAGCCGTGCGAAGAAAGGTTGAGGGCTGCCAAATCCCTAATCTGCTACTCAGGCCAAATCAACTGCTGTATGTCGATCTTGTCGCGGGCCCAATGCGGTTTTCCGGCGCCGCGGCGATCGACGCTTTGTGGGCTCGCCTTTCCGAGAGTTCTCGCGACCAATGATATCCCAGTAGCTCTGCGGCTCTGAGGACGTGACGATCTTGAACAAGGTGTCGAGAGAGACCTTCCGGTGAGCGCGCCGGTTGAAGCGGAAGACGAACTCCTCGAGATAGGTCGAAACATGCTTCCGCCGGAGGCCGTGATAGGTCCCAAGGCTCCAGCGCTTGAGCAGCGAAAAGACCCGGTGAATCCAGGGTAGCGGAATGTGGCCGGCGATGTTGGTGACGACCCGCCGGTCATGGCGATAATCGGTCAGCCCCAGGTAGGATTTGTGGCCATCGGTGATCAGGGTCGCCTTCGGTTCGACGTTGGCGCGGACAAAACCCTGGATCGCTGCGGCCGAGTTGTTGGGGATGATTGCCAGCCTCACCCGACCAGCCCGTGTATTGTGATACATGGACCCCTTGCGCTTGATCCTGGGTGTATTTCCCGTTTCCTTATCAATGACTTCCACGGCGCCGATGATCAGCAGCTTCTGCGGCTCATCGCTATCGTTGAAGAAGGCGGCCTTGGTCCGAAACGGCATTTCGGTCTGGTCGACCTCAACCAGTCCGCTGAGCTTGGTCCGGTCCGGATCCACCATAGAGCGCCGGACCTTCTGGGTTAGCAGCCAGGCGGTCTTGTAGGTGACCCCGAGCTGAGCCTTGAGCTGGAGAGCTGACATGCCGTTGGAGTGGCTCGACATCAGATGTGCCGCCCAGAACCAGGTCGTCAGCGGGAGCTTGCTTCGGTGCATGACGGTGCCGGCAGTGATCGAGGTCTGGTGACGGCAATCCAGGCACTCATAGGTGAACGCCCTGCTCGAGAGCTTCGACGGCCGCATGCAGCCGCAGGCCGGGCAGAACCAGCCCTCCGGCCAGCGCCGCTTGGCCAGGAAATCGGCGCACGACGTTTCGTCCGGAAACAGTGATTTGAATTCTTCGAGAGAGCGGTGTTTGGCCATCTGATACCTCCTGGCGCTTCTCTACTTAAAAGCGCGGCGATCAAAAATGGCTGGGATACTACATCAAGTATGTACCTGGGACAACGGGATAAGCCACGCCTGTTTGGTCATTACTACACCGGCTGGTCGGTACAGAATTCACTTTGGCACGGGATAACACGCATGGACTAGCCGCCTGCAGCGCGCTCTATCAGGCGCAACCTCTGGGAAGCCAAACAGGCGCAGTGTTTATTTGGTTGGGCGCTGTTGCCACTTAATAAGGGCTTTGATCTGCTCAATCGCGACATGTTGGTTCGTTGGGGTTAATTTTGCCAACAGCCTGGTAGCCGATGTCAGGGCCTTACTGTTTTGCCCGCCACCCGTTCCAAATCCCTCTTCAATCAGATAGTCGTGTCGGTAGCCTAGAGCGATGCTTAGCGCCGACAAGGTCGACACTGTCGGTTCGCCTGTTCCGCGCTCAATCTTGGAGATTGCTTGCTTAGAGAGACCGGCTTCAGAGGCCAGCCGCTCTTGGCTCCAGTCGTTCTCCTCTCGGAGTTCTTTGATGAGCTTACCAACACCTGGAGAGTTGAATCTGGGGCCTGACATCGTCCGCTTTGGATCGTCGACCATAGGCGCCCCAAGAAGATGATTCAGTATTTAGTCCAGATAGATTCTCTAATTCGGCAGAACGACACTTATTCCGCCACGTGACAGAGAACCGGCGCTGGCTCGCTTACTGGGCGGTCTGCGCGACGCTTGATTCAGCCTTCAGCACCAGACAATCGGTCTGCTTTGCCTTCAGCTTCTTGCAGGCGGTCTCGGCATCGGATCTGGTGAGGCCGAAGACACGGGCGCGGTAAATGCTGTTGTTGCCCTGATCGATCACGATGCGGGCATCAGACAACAAGGTCGGCAAGGCCTTGGTGGCGCGCTCGGCAGCTTTCTGGGCCGGATTGAACTTCGAATAGGCACCGACCTGGATGCCAAACTGGTTCTTGTCGCTGCTCCAGACCGTGGCGACCGACTGGTTGTCGGGCGAGGAGACCGCCGGGGCCAGAGAAACACTGGCCATGGTGGCGATCGCCGTGCCGATCGAATCGTCAGGACGCGTGGTCGGCTTAGGCGTCGGCACCAGCGCCGTAGCGATGACGTCGTCCATTGTCGGTTCGGCCACTGCGGGTGCCGCATCATTGGCGGCCACGACCGGCACCAATCGGGCGGGTCCGGCGCTGTCGGGAGCCTTGGCCATCAGGACGTCGCCGGTACCCTTGTTCGTCTTGAAGCCGGTGGTCAGCAGCGCCACCATCTGCTTGTCGCGGATGGGCGCACTGGTGCCGCCGAGGACGACACCGACCAGACGGCGGCCATTACGTTCTGCCGAGGAAACGAGGTTGAAGCCCGAGGCGCGGATATAACCGGTCTTGATGCCGTCGGCGCCGGCAAACTTCTTCATGACGCGGTTATGGCCACCATAGGTGTTGCCGCGATAGACAAAGCTGTTGCGGCTGAAATAGCCGTAATACTTCGGATGATCGCGCAGCAGGGCGATGCCCAGCGTCGCCATGTCGCGGGCGGTCGTCACCTGGCTGGGATTGGGCAGGCCGTTGGCATTGCGGAACACGGTCTTGTTCATGCCGAGAGCCCGCGCCTTGGCGGTCATCATCTTGGCAAAGGCGGCTTCCGTGCCGCCCAGGCGTTCGCCGACCGCGGTCGAGACGTCATTGGCCGACCGCACGACCATGGCCAGGATCGCCGTTTCGACGCTGATCTGGTCGCCGGCCTTGACGTTCATGTTGGTGGCCGGCTCGCCGGCGGCATTGGCGGAGAATTTGATCCGGTCGTTGAGTTTGATCGTACCCTGATCGAGGGCATCAAACAGCATATAGAGGGTCATCATCTTGGTGAGCGAGGCGGGATGGGTAATTGTGTCCGCGTTGGAACGGGACAACACTTCGCCTGTTACAGCATCTACCACGATACTGGCCGCGACCGGCTTCGCGCTTGCCGGCTGGGAGGCTATGCCAAGGGCGGCCGCGCCGACCAGAGTCATGAGCGCAAGGGTGGCGCCGGTTCGGCGCACTAAGGACAGAATCGACCCCCGCGCGGGCAGATGCGGCAACAACATCAGGCTTTTCCCCCTAAGTCGGTGAAAAGATTTAGGCAATTTCGTTTCCGATCCTACGTTAACCGTAGAATCCTGTCTATAGCCTACCCTTCGCTAATTTCTGGTAAACTACCGCAAGACTCAACGGAATCAGGTTTCTAACAGATGATCCTCACACCTCTATGCACGCTTGGAGCCCGTTTCCTGCGTGGCTCCGTCCTTTCGCTGGCGGTTTTGGCCTTGGCAGGCTGCGCCTATCAGTCCAGCGGCAATCTGGGCGGCGGCACGTCGATCGATAACCCGGTGGAGCGCAAATTCACCTGGTTCAGCTACCTCGATGCCGCAGATATTCGCAATTCCTGTGCCGCCGGCGGGCCGGACCAGTACCGGCTGGTCTATAATGGGCAATATTATGACCATGTGCGAACCTATGAGGTGGGGGGCGGCCCGCAGCCACAGCTTGTCGCCCGGGCGCGCGGCCGCAGCGGCGACCTGACCGAGGTGAGTTTCAACAGTTTCGACGAGCTACTGGGGCCGTGGAATTTCCAGCGCTCGCAGACGGCATTGAGCGCCGCGGAATGGTCAAAACTCCGTGATTTGCTGCACCAATCGGGCTTCGCGGCCGGCAACCAGGACGGCTTGCGGCTGCATTCCCAGGACTTCTATTGGCTGGTGGCAGGTTGCGAGGACGGTCAGTTCCACCTCAATGCCTGGGCGGTGAAGCCCGGCGCCCTCAGTCTTTCCCGGACGGCGTTTCTAGACTTCCTGCTGAAACATGACAGCACCGGAATCCCCTATCTGCCGCCGCGCCCGGTGACCTATCTCGACAAGAACGACCAGACGACCGGCAAGGGCCGCGATTATGGCGGCGCATTCACCATCACGGTGCATGCCGACGGCATCGGGCGCCAAGGCATTTGATGCCGGGAGCCGACGCCGGCCATTGGGATCGTGGGGGCATTCGAGTCGCTGTGGCGGGCGCGGAAAATCTGCCCCGGCAATTCTGCAGCCCCCCTATATTAACCGCGCCCCTTTTAACCCGGCCTTAGCATCCAATATGATAGAGCCATGATAGCGATGACCAGATCCCCTATGTTGACGAGACCGGATGAGATGGACCTGACGCGGGCATTTCGCTTTCTTGATCCCCGGCTTGCCCCACGGCTCGCCGGCGGCGAGGAGGGCGACGACGACCAGGGCGGCAATGGCGGCCGGCCCGGGGTCGGCACGGTCGTCAAGGCGAAGCCGAAGACCAAGAAGCCGTCGATGTACCGGGTCCTGCTGCTCAACGACGATTACACGCCGATGGAGTTCGTCGTGCACGTCCTGGAGCGCTTCTTCAACAAGAGCCGCGAGGCGGCGACCGAGATCATGCTGCATGTACACCACCGCGGTGTCGGGGTGTGCGGTGTCTACACCTATGAAATCGCCGAGACCAAGGTCTCACAAGTCATCGACTTTGCACGTCGTCACCAACACCCGCTGCAATGCACGATGGAAAAAGAGTAGGCGGCAGGCGGAGTTCGTTCCGCATGACCGCTCATCGTCAGTCAAGGAAGGATGTCTCGGCCCATGCTGTCGCCCAATCTTGAACAGACCCTGCACCGCGCCCTGGCTCTCGCGAGCGAGCGCCGGCACGATTACGCGACGCTAGAGCATCTGCTGCTGGCATTGACCGACGATCAGGATGCGATCGCCGTGATGCGCGCCTGCAATGTCGATATCGAGCGGCTGAAGCGCGATCTGGTCGACTATGTTGACAACCAGCTCGCCAACATCATCAGCAAGCAGCAGACCGAGGCGAAACCTACGGCCGGCTTCCAGCGCGTCGTGCAGCGCGCCGCGATCCATGTGCAATCCTCCGGCCGCGAGGAAGTAACCGGGGCCAATATCCTGGTTGCTTTGTTCTCGGAGCGCGAAAGCCATGCGGTCTATTTCCTGCAGGAGCAGGAAATGACGCGGCTCGATGCGGTCAACTATATCAGCCACGGCATCGCCAAGGTAGCGGGCCGCGCCGAGCCCAAGCGCGTGCGCGGGGCGGCGGAGAAGGAAGAGGGCGAGCCTGCGGCCAAGACCGGCACGGAGGCGCTCGATGCCTATTGCGTCAACCTCAATCAGAAAGCCCAGAACGGCAAGATCGATCCGCTCATCGGCCGCGACAGCGAAGTTTCGCGCACCATCCAGGTGCTGTGCCGTCGCACCAAGAACAACCCGCTTTATGTGGGCGATCCCGGAGTCGGCAAGACGGCGATCGCCGAAGGCCTCGCGCGCCGCATCGTCAAGGGCGACGTGCCGGACGTGCTGAAGAACTGCACCATCTACTCGCTCGACATGGGGTCGCTGCTGGCCGGCACGCGCTATCGCGGCGACTTCGAAGAGCGCTTGAAGGCCGTGGTCTCGGAATTCGAAAATCTGGAAGGGGCCATCCTCTTCATCGACGAGATCCACACGGTAATCGGCGCCGGCGCCACCTCGGGTGGGTCGATGGATGCTTCCAACCTGCTGAAGCCGGCGCTGCAATCGGGTTCGCTGCGCTGCATCGGCTCGACCACATATAAGGAATACCGCCAGCATTTCGAAAAGGACCGCGCGCTGGTGCGCCGATTCCAGAAGATCGACGTCAATGAACCGTCGCAGGAAGATGCGGTAAAGATTCTGCGCGGCCTCAAGCCCTATTACGAGAAGCACCACAATGTGCGCTACACGGCCGAGGCCATCCGTGCCGCGGTGGAGCTGTCGTCGCGCTATATCGGCGACCGCAAGCTGCCGGACAAGGCGATCGACATTATCGATGAAGTGGGTGCGGCACAGATGCTGCTCCCGGAATCGAAGCGCAGGAAGACGATCACGGTGAAGGATGTCGAAGCGGTCGTGGCGATCATCGCCCGCATCCCGGCGAAGTCTGTCTCCAAGGACGACAAGATCGCGCTGAAATCGCTCGAACGCGATCTCAAGACCATGGTGTTCGGCCAGGACCAGGCGATCGATGCGCTTTGCGCATCGATCAAGCTGGCCCGTGCCGGCTTGCGCGAGCCGGACAAGCCGATCGGCTGCTATCTGTTCTCCGGCCCCACCGGCGTCGGCAAGACCGAAGTCGCCAAGCAATTCGCCAGCGTGCTGGGCGTGAAGCTGCTGCGCTTCGACATGAGCGAATACATGGAGCGGCACACGGTTTCTCGCCTGATCGGCGCGCCTCCGGGCTATGTCGGCTTCGATCAGGGCGGGTTGCTGACCGACGCCATCGACCAGCACCCGCATGCGGTGCTGCTCTTGGATGAAATCGAAAAGGCGCATCCGGACCTCTTCAACATCCTGTTGCAGGTCATGGATCACGGCAAGCTCACCGACCATAACGGCAAGTCGGTCGACTTCCGCAACGTCATCCTGATCATGACGACCAATGCCGGCGCCTCGATGATGGCCAAGGCTGCGATCGGCTTCATGCGCGACAAGCGCGAAGGCGAGGACGCCGCTGAAATCGAGCGCCTGTTCGCACCGGAATTCCGCAACCGGTTGGACGCGGTCATTCCGTTCTCGAACCTGCCGGCGGAGATCGTGGCCCAGGTCGTGGATAAGTTCATCATGCAGCTGGAAGCCCAGCTCGCCGACCGTCACGTCAACATCGAGCTGTCGGATGCGGCGCGTAAGCATCTCGCCGAGATCGGTTTCGACCCGCTCTATGGCGCAAGGCCGCTGGCCCGCACCATCCAGGAGCACATCAAGAAGCCGCTCGCGGAGGAACTTCTGTTCGGCAAGCTGGAGAAGGGCGGTACGGTCCGCGTCGACTTCAACACGGCGACCGGCAAGCTCACCTTCGAGATCGTCGAATCCAAATCCACGCCGCGCGAAGAGACGGTCGAGCCCGTCGACGCGTAAGGCGAACATCGCGGCAGGCTAGCCAGATAGCCAATTCCTGCCTTCCACATCAGCGCCCGGTCCCATAGGATCGGGCGCTGTATTTTGCGAAGGAGACAGGGATGAACGACCAGGCCAGGATCAGTGCGCCGGAAGTGCTGCGTGACCTCTATGGCGAGCCGGTGCCGGCCTCGCTGGTTAAGGAAATGACCTTCCTCACCGACGCCTATGCAACCTTCATCAAGGCCTCGCCCTTCGTCGTTATCTCGACCTCGGGCGCCGAAGGCCTAGATGCGTCCCCACGCGGCGGGCCGCCGGGCTTCGTGCGTGTGGCTGACAAGAAGACCCTTATCCTGCCCGATCGCAGCGGCAACAACCGCGTCGACAGTTTGAGCAATGTCGTCAGCGACCCACGCATCGCCATGCTGTTCCTGGTGCCGGGTGTCAGCGAGACCATGCGCGTCAACGGCACCGCCAGGGTCTCGGTCGAGCCGGAGCTGCTGGCAAGCTTCGCCGACCTCAACGGCAAGATCCCGCGCTCAGCCCTCATCATCAGCATCGACCGCGCTTATGTACATTGCTCGCAATCGCTGGCGCGCTCGAAACTGTGGGACCCGGCAGCCCAGGTCGAACGCAAGGCGCTACCCAGCATCGGCCAGATGCTGCAAGCCTGCCGAGCGGAGTTCGATGGCGCCGCTTATGACAAGCGCAACGCGGAAGAGGGCGACACGCCGGAGGATTGAGCCCCTCACCCTAGCCCTCTCCCCGCAAGCGCGGGACGAGGGAATCACAGCGAGCGTTAGGTTGCTTACTTGGCGGCCTTCTTCGTCGTTTTCTTGACAGCCTTCTTCGCCGTCTTGGGCTTTGCCGCTGTCTTGGTGGCTGCCTTCTTCACTGCAGCCTTCGGCTCGGCGGTCTTGGCCACGGCTTTTTTCGCGACGGCTTTCTTGGCGGCCTTGGGTGCCGACTTTTTCTTGCCTTTGCCGTTCCCGGCCATCTCGGCGCGGGCGGCGATGAGGCTGAGCGCATCGGTCAGCGTCACGTCGGCGGGTTCGATCGCCTTGGGCAGCGTCGCATTGATGGCACCCATTTTCACATAGGGACCGTACTTACCGTCGTGGAGCGTGACGGTCTCACCCGTCTCCGGATGCTTGCCGATTTCCTTGCCGGGGGCCGCCTGGCGGCCGCCGCGGCCTTTGCTCTCCTGGGAGAGCAGCTCGACCGCGCGGTTCATGCCGATCGAGAGGACGTCGTCATCCTTGGGGATCGATTTGAACTTGCCGTCATGGTTGAGGTAGGGGCCAAAGCGGCCGATACCGGCCATGATCGGCTTTTGCGTTTCCGGGTGATGGCCGACCACGCGCGGCAGGCTGAGGAGCTTTTCGGCCAGTTCGAGATTGACGGCGTTGGGGTCGATATCCTTGGTCAATGAGACGCGCTTGGGCTTCGAGCCTTCCTCGGCTTCGCCCAGCTGCACATAGAAGCCATAGGGGCCCTTGCGCAGGGTGATGCTGCGGCCCTGCGCATCCTTGCCGAACTCGACCGGACCGGCCGAACCGGCGGCGATCTCTTCTTCCGTCTGCACCGCAAGCGGCTTGGTGTATTTGCACTCAGGGTAATTGTTGCAACCGATGAAGGCGCCGTTCTTGGCGAGCTTGATGCCGAGTTCGCCATTGCCGCAGGCCGGGCAGGCGCGTGGCGCCTTGCCGTTGCCAAGGTCCGGGAAGAAATGCGGCGCCAGAGCGTCATTGAGCACGTCGATGACGACCGTGCGCGTGCCGATGCCCTTGTCGAGGAAGGCCACGGCTTCCTGCATCGAGGGCAGGGTGCCGCCCGTCGTCTCTTCGGCTTGGTGAAGATGCGAGAAGTCGTTCCAGAATTCGGCCAGCACATCCTTCCAACGGGCGCGGCCGCCGGAGATGTCATCGAGCTTGCCTTCAAGATCCGCCGTGAAGCCGTATTGCACATAGCGGTCGAAGAAATTGGTGAGGAAGGCTGTCACCAGGCGGCCACGATCCTCCGGCACCAGGCGTTTCTTGTCGAGCCGCACATAGGCGCGGTCCTCGAGCGTCTGCAGGATCGAGGTATAGGTCGAGGGCCGGCCAATGCCGAGTTCCTCGAGCCGCTTGATCAGCGAGGCTTCGGAGTAACGCGGCGGTGGCTGGGTGAAATGCTGTTCCGGCTTGATCTCTTTCGGATTGACGCCGTCGCCCTGCTTCAAGTTCGGCAGGCGGCGCTCGCTATCGTCATCCTCGACCGGCTCGTCGCGGTCTTCCGAATAGAGCGTCAGGAAACCGTCGAAGGTCACGACAGAACCGGTTGCCCGCAGGACCTGTTTGCCGTCGGCCGAGGCGATATCGATTGCCACATTGTCCAGCTCGGCACTTTCCATCTGGCTGGCGAGGGTCCGCTTCCAGATGAGGTCGTAGAGCTTGGCTTCCTCGTCGCGGAGATATTTCCGCACATGTTCCGGGCGGCGGAAAAGATCGGTCGGACGAATGGCTTCGTGGGCTTCCTGGGCGTTCTTCGCGGCACTCTTGTAGATGCGCGGGGATGCCGGTAGGTATTTCTGGCCGTATTGCTCGCCAATGAGCTTGCGGCCGGCGACAACGGCTTCCTGGCTGAGGTTCACGCCGTCGGTACGCATATAGGTGATGAGGCCGACGGTCTCGCCATCAAGCTCGATGCCTTCATAAAGGCGCTGGGCGATCTTCATGGTCTGTGCGGCGCCGAAGCCCAGTTTGCGCGAGGCCTCCTGCTGCAGGGTGGAGGTGATGAAGGGTGGGAATGGGTTGCGCCGAGACGATTTGCGCTCGACCTGTGCGACCTTGAAGGGGGCGCCGGCCTGGACAGCGGCCAGCGCAGCTTCCGCCGCGGCCTTTTCGCCGATATCGAACTTGTCGAGTTTCTTGCCGTTGAGATGGGTGAGGCGCGCCGAAAAGGCCTGGCCGTCGGGACCCGCCAGGGTCGCCTCGATGGTCCAGTATTCACGAGCCTTGAAGGCCTCGATCTCGGCTTCGCGTTCGCAGATGATGCGGAGCGCCACCGACTGCACGCGGCCAGCCGAGCGGCTGCCCGGCATCTTGCGCCACAGGATGGGCGAGAGGGTGAAGCCCACCAGATAGTCGAGGGCCCGGCGTGCGAGGTACGCATCGACCAGTTCCTGGTCGATCTCGCGCGGGTTGGCGATGGCGTCGAGCACCGCCTTCTTGGTGATTTCGTTGAAGGCCACGCGCGCCATCGGCAGCTTGGCGAGGCTCTTCTTGGCCCTGAGTTCCTCGCGGAGATGCCAGGATATGGCCTCACCCTCGCGATCCGGATCAGTGGCGAGGAGCAGCATGTCGGCGCCGGCGGCAGCCGCGGCGATCTCCTTGATCTGCTTGGCGCCGCGGCCTTCCGAATCCCAGGTCATGGCGAAATCGGCATCCGGGCGGACCGAACCGTCCTTGGCCGGCAGGTCGCGGACATGGCCGAAACTTGCCAGTACCTTGTACTCAGCGCCCAGATATTTGTTGATGGTTTTGGCCTTGGCGGGAGACTCGACGACGACGACCTTCATGGACCCGCTTTCGGGATGATTTAAAAGGACACGAACAAACCGTCGGGTCCGGGTGCCGGGATATATAGGTGGTCAAGCGACCTTGGCGAGCAGCGAAACCCGGTTGCCGGGGTGACGTTCCAAGCGGCCCGCTAAGTCCAATTCCAGCAGCACCATTCCCATGACGGGAGCGGAGCAATGACACTGCCGAAGCAGTTCGTCAACCTCCACCGGGCTGGGTCCCAGCAAAGTCAGGATCTCGGCACGGACATCCTCTGTTCCATTTTCTATTTCAGAATCAATATCGTGTGAATTGGAATTGAAGTTTTGTGGCGGCTGCGTTTTTAGGCTCATAATCCCATCTATTGCTTCCAGAACTTGGGCCGCATCCTCCACCAGGAGGGCCCCCTCGCGGATCAGGCGGTTTGTCCCTCGGCAGCGCGGGTCGAGCGGCGAGCCCGGGACAGCCATGACATCGCGACCTTGCTCATTAGCAAAACGCGCCGTGATGAGAGAGCCGGATTTCAGCGCCGCCTCGATCACCACGGTACCCAAGGAAAGGCCGGAGATGATCCGGTTGCGACGTGGGAAGAGGCGTGCGCCGGGTTCGGTGCCGGGTGGCATCTCGGCCACGATCAGCCCTTCGACGGCCAGCCTCTCGAACAGAACTTCATGCTCCGGCGGATAGAGAACGTCGACCCCGCCAGCCAGCACGGCGACGGTGCTGCCCGGCCCGGTGAGGGCGCCCAGATGCGCCGCCCCGTCGATTCCGCGGGCCATGCCGGAGACCACGGTCATGCCGGCGGTGGACAGTTCGCGGGCCATGTCATTGGCAAAGCGCCGGCCGTTGGCCGAGGCATTGCGGGCGCCCACCAACGCCACCTGGCGCGGCCGGGTCAGGAGGTCGAACCGGCCACGTGCTGTGAGGATCGGCGGCGAATCCTCTACCGCGCGGAGTGCTGCCGGATAATCCGGCTCGCCCCACGCGATCGCCCTTGCCTTGAGGTCGGCAAGGCGCGCCAATTCCTGTTCGGCGGCTTTCAGCGGGAAGGGGCGATAGACCCGCTGCCCACCGCGCTGCGCCAGATCCGGCAGGCGCTCGAGTGCCTGCTTGGCCGTGCCGAAGCGCTGGATGAGTCGGCGGAACGTGGCCGGTCCGACATTCTCGCTGCGGGCAAGACGCAGCCAGTCGAGGCGTTCGGCATCCGAGAGGGCACGTAGTTTTTGCTCCATGGGCGGGAGCCTAAAAGAGGATTAAGGGAGAATCAACCGTGAACAACAACCGATCCGGGATCGGTCACTCCGGCTTCTTCTTGCCGATCCTGGGCTCGGTGCCCTTGAGCATGCGCGTGATGTTCTCGCGGTGGCGGATCCAGACCAGGGCGGCGGCGAAGGCCGCGAACACGACCTGCGGGCCGGTCCCCAGGACATAGGCATAAAGTGGCGCCAGGGCCACGGAGACCAGGGCCGAGAGCGAGGAGATGCGCATCGCAAAGGCGACGGCGAGCCAAGTGAGGCAGGCCGCGATTCCCACCATCCAGTTGATGGCGATGAGGGTGCCGAGCGTGGTCGCGACACCTTTGCCGCCCTTGAAGCCGAGCCAGACCGGGAAGAGATGGCCGAGCAACGCGGCACCACCGGCTATGACGGCCAGCAGCGGCGAAAATTGCGCAGCGATCAGCGCGGCGACGGCGCCCTTGCCGCCATCCAGCAGCAGGGTGGCGAGCGCCAGTGGCTTGTTGCCGGTGCGCAGCACATTGGTTGCGCCGATATTGCCGGAGCCGATCTGACGGATGTCGCCGAGGCCCGCGGCCTTGGTCAGTACCAGGCCGAAGGGAATTGAGCCCAGCAGATAGCCGAGGATTGCTGCGGCGGCATAGGTCCAGGCGGGGAGGTCGCTTGCGGGTTCCATCAGCCTTGTCCTTCGGCGGCGAAGACCAGGCGGCCATCGACGAAGGTCTGCAGCACCGCGCCCTGCACCGGCCGGCCGTCATAAGGCGAGTTCTTGGACTTGCTCTTGAAGCTCGCCACATCGATGCGGCGCGGCTTGTCGAGATCGATCAGCACCATGTCGGCCGGCGCACCCTTGGCGAGGCGGCCCTGCGGCAGCCCCAGGATTTCCGCCGGACGGCTGGTCAGGCATTTGAGGAGATCGAGCAAAGTGAGCGAGCCCTTGTGATAAAGCTCAAGGCTTACCGGCAGCAGGGTCTCCAGACCGACGATGCCCGCAGCCGCCTGCACGAAGGGCACGCGCTTGCTCTCGACATCATGGGGCGCATGGTCGCTGGCGATGCAATCGATGATGCCTTCCGCGACGGCCGCCGCAACAGCGCGGCGATCGCTCTCGCCCCGGAGCGGCGGGGAGAGCTTTGCAAAGGTGCGATAATCGCCGATCTCGTTCTCATTCAGCGAGAAATAGGGCGGGGCGGTGTCGCAGGTGACGCGCAGGCCTTCCTGCTTGGCGCGGCGGATGGCTTCCACAGCAGCCGCGGTCGAGACATGCGCCACGTGGTAGCGCGCGCCAGACATGCGCACAAGATGGAGATCGCGCTCGATCATCATCACTTCGGCGCAAGCGGGAATGCCCGGCAGGCCGATGCGTGTCGCGAGTTCGCCATTGTTCATGGCGCCGCCGGCGGCCAAGGTCGGTTCTTCCGGGTGCTGTACGATGAGAAGATCGAAAGTGCGCGCGTAATAGAGCGCCCGGCGCATGACCTGGGCGTCGGCCACGGCATGGAGCGCATCGGTGAAACCGAGCGCCCCGAATTCCGACAGCATGCCCATCTCGACAAGATCACGACCGTTGAGGCCTTTGGTCAACGCGCCGTAGCAATAGATCTTGGCACCCTTGGTCTCGCGTGCGCGCCGCGCGATATACTCGACCCCAGACACATCGTCGATGATCGGATGGGTATTTGGGAGGCAGACCATGCTGGTGACGCCGCCCGCAGCCGCGGCGAGGCTGCCGGTGGCGATCGTTTCCTGATGTTCCTCGCCGGGCTCGCGCAGTTGCACACGCATGTCGACGAGGCCCGGGATCAGTACATGGCCGCCACAATCGACGATCTCTGCTTCGGCCGGAGCGTTCTGCCTGGTGACTTGCGCACCCACATCAACGATCAAGCCGTTCTCGACCAGGATGCCGCCGCGCTCGTCTCGCTTGGCAGCCGGGTCGACGATGCGTGCATTGACCAGCAGCAGCGGACGACCAGATTTCTTGCGGTCGTTTTTATCGAGGCTGGTGCTCATCGGTTCTGCCCCACAATGCCGCGGGTGAGCGCGTCGAGGCAGGCCATGCGGACAGCGACACCCATTTCCACCTGCTCGCGGATGACCGAGCGGTTGATGTCGTCGGCCACCTCGGAATCGATTTCGACACCGCGGTTCATGGGGCCAGGATGCATGATGAGTGCATTCGGCTTGGCGACCGACAATTTTTCGTAATCGAGGCCAAAGAAATGGAAATACTCGCGCACCGAAGGGACGTAGGCGCCTTGCATGCGCTCGAGTTGCAGGCGCAGCATCATGACAATGTCGACATCCTTCAAGCCCTTGCGCATGTCGGTAAAGACCTCCACCCCCATGCGGTCGATATTGGACGGTAGCAAGGTGGTCGGTGCGATGACGCGGACCCGGGCGCCCATCTTGGTGAGGAGGTGGATGTTGGAACGCGCCACCCGGCTGTGCAAGATGTCGCCGCAGATAGCGACCAGCAATCCCTGCAGTTTGCCCAACCGGCGCCGGATTGTGAGGGCATCCAACAGCGCCTGGGTCGGGTGCTCGTGGCGGCCGTCGCCGGCATTGATGACGGCGCCGTCGACCTTTTGTGACAGGAGATTGATGGCGCCTGAGTCCGGGTGACGCACGACCATTACATCCGGCCGCATGGCGTTCAAGGTCATCGCCGTGTCGAGCAGGGTCTCGCCCTTCTTGATCGACGAGGTGCCGACCGACATGTTGGTGACGTCGGCACCCAGGCGCTTGGCGGCCAGTTCGAAACTGGTCTGGGTACGGGTCGAATTTTCGAAGAAGACGTTCATCACCGTACGGCCGCGCAACAGCGCGCGGGCGGTGGCATCGTCCCGGGTCATGTCGGCATAGCGATTGGAAAGGTCGAGCAGCCGCTCGATCTCGGCGGCGGAAAGCCCTTCAATGCCCAGCAAATGCCTGTGGGGGAAGAAGGGATTGGGCGTGCGGATTTCGGCGCTCATTGACGCGGCATCATAGTGCCGCCGGGGCTCCCGTCAACGATTCTGGTAGGGCTTATTGCGGCTGTCTTTTCATTCTGTCCGGATGGTTAAATCTTGCTCGGAATTTGACAGAAACAAGTGCTCGGCACAGCCTTGACGTGTCCGCCCACGGTCGAGTTCGAAGCCGAACTTTTCGTTCTTCCTCGCGTATCATCATTTCTCTGGCAGCATTGCAGATCTTGAACTCCGCTGTCGCCACCAACCTCAGCGGGCGCGCAAGCGGGCAATATGTCCGCAACATCTACAAACACTACGTCGCTTACAAATTCTTGGGCGAGCGGCTGGAACTGCGGAAGGTGAGCGTGGCGCAGTGGGCTATTCGGCCTGCCAGTTTTCTACAAGGCGCTTTGCCTCTGCGATCTCGGCGCTGCTCATCAACGCTGTCAGCGTATCAAGTTTCTCGCGCGCCTTCTGGCTATTCGTCTGCTTCAGGACCAGGGCAAACCACTTATATGCCTTAACCAGATCCTGCGTGGTCCCTCTGCCTTCCTTCAGCAAACGACCGAGATTGTATTGGGCGTCTGTATTTCCCCGCTTTGCCGCCGCCTCGTAAAGGCGCCTTGCTTCAGAAAGGTCGCGGGTGACGCCCTGGCCATCCTCATACATCAGGCCGAGATTGTTCTGTGCCTGGGGCTCCTGGGAGCGATCAATTGCCTTGCGATACCATTTGAGCGCTTCTGCATAATCCGTGCTGACGCCGTAGCCGCTCGCGTACAGCCAGCCAATCGCCGTCGGCGCGTCAGTCGAACCATTTTGGTCGGCAAGCCTGAATAGGCGCATCGCCTCGGCGTAGTCCTGTTTGACGCCAATGCCATCGGCGTAGAAGTTGCCAAGATTATACGTGCCCTGGTCGTCGCCCCTCTCGACGGCAATCTTGTACCACTTCAATGCTTCGGACACATCTTTCTCGACGCCATCGCCGACCTCATACATGTAGCCAATGGCGGTGGGTGCGTCGGGATTACCACGATCACTCGACAGCTTGTACCACTTCATAGCCTCGCCGAAGTCGCGCTCCACGCCATAGCCGCTGTCGTAGAGCCAGGCAATATTGTAGAGAGCGAAGTCGTCCTCCCGCGCGGCGCCTTTGCGATACCATTTCATGGCCTCGCCATAATCCTGTGCGACGCCGTTGCCCAAGGCATAGAGGTCACCAATCGCTGTCGGTGCGCCGTCATCACCGAGTTCGTCGCCCTTGCGGTACCACTTCATCGCAGCGGCGTAGTCTCGATCGACGCCGGCACCATCCTTGTAGAGATGGCCGATGAAGGTCGGTGCTTCGTAGTCGCCCTGGGCGTCGGCCTTTAAATACCATTCCATCGCCTTGATCGGGTCTTTCTCGACGCCACGGCCTTCCGCATAGATGTAGCCGAGAAAGGTCTGTGAAGCGGCATCGCCCTTATGTGCCAGATCCGAAAAGATCCGCAGCGCGGTCGCATAATCCCGCTCATGGTAGAAGGCGTTAAAGCCCTTGTCGTATTGCGCCGAAACGTCCTTCGACTCCACGGCGCCGCTGCTGGCGGCGGAACCGTCCTGGGTCACCGTGGTCGATTTCTGAGCGGCGCAACCGGTTGTCCCCAGAGCCATGACGGTAACGACAGTCGCTATGATGGATGCGCGAATGGACTTCATGGTCTTGTCTTTGATCCCCAATGACGGAAAGATACCTCATGTCCATTTATAGACGCATGATTGCATCTCAAGCAACCCTGGGTTAGGAAAACTGTATGATCTTCTTCGCCCGCAGCGTCGCGATCTCGTCGTCGCTCATGGAGAGCAGTTCGCGCAGGACCGTGTCGGTATCCTGGCCGCAGCCCGGCCGCGCGAGGCGGTAAAGCGCGACCTCGACCCCAACCTCTGGTTCGACAAGGTTGAACTTGTCGCTGCCGACCGTATTCGCCGTGAAACCGCGTAATATGTCCGCAACATTTACAAATACGACATCGCCTACAAACTCATTCCTGCGCAGGTCGAAGACGCAAAGCCGCGGCCGCGCCGTGAGGCCTGATTGCCCCAACTCTCCCCACGACTTCGTGATACCACCCTCCCTATGCCGGAATCATTGTTTCTGCTAGCCTTCACGACATGGGGATTGCCTGAGACGCTTTGCACGAAGAGCAGCTGCTGAGATATTTACCTCATCGTGTGCAGTAGATAACGCGGGTCGACATGACGGCCGGCGCTTCGATCGCGCCGCGCAATGACGCCGGCACGTGGATGCACAGATGGAGGTCGCCCATGCGGCGCCAGCCTTTCTCCAGCGTCGTCGCCATGGCGGCGATGGCGTTTCTCCTTTTGACCACGCCCGCCTTCGCCAAGAGCCTTGAGCCGGACCCGGTGCCAGACGCCTGGCTGCGCGCCCATGCCGATGCGTCGAATGGCGGCTTTGCCAATGTGATTACTGCGCCAGCGACCCGCATCGCGCAATCCACCGCGTCTCTCGGCACCATCGCTTTTGGGGCTGGGCCGGTTATCGGCCAGGACGGCACCGTCTATATCGGCAATCGGCAAGGCACTTTGTTTGCCTTCCATCCCGACGGCAGCAAGGCCTGGAGCCGGCAACTGCCGCCAGGCCAGGAGATCCTGGCGTCGCCGGCTGTGGGCGCCGACGGGTCGATCTATATCATCGGCGTGTCCATGGTCACCGACGACAGCGTAACCCCACCGTTCGTTCGGCCGGATTCGACCCTGCACAAATTTCTGCCCGGCGGCGGCTATCTCTGGAACGTGCCCTTTCCGGACCCGAGTACGGCATTGCCGATTCCCAACGGGCGCGGCGGCACGACGGCGCCGCCCGCCCTGGGCTATTTCGGCGGCGTCGAGACGGTCATGGTGCCCGTGGTCTATGTCAATCGCCTGGGTGTTTCGCGGGCCGTCAGGCTGCTCGCCTTTTCCACCGAGGGGCCGGCAGTGCTCGGCGATATCCTGGTGACGAACTTTCGTTCCGGAGACGTCACGGGCGGATGCCCTGATGATCTCCTCTGGTGCATCATTCCGCTGCCCGGTTTTGAAGGCCAGGGCGTGCCCGCTCCAGTCAATCCCGACGATGAACTGCCGAGGGGCGCTGCTGCGCCCTTGCCGGGCGCGGCGATCTACCTGACTGAAGGCGGCATGCCCTGGATCGTGGTCTCGGACCAGCGTCATGACATCGCCGCCTTTACCTTCTCGCCGCAGAGCGGCTTCACCGAAGTTGGCCGGGTCCATGATGAGTCATTGCGGCTGACCTCGGCACCTCTGGTCCTGCCCAACACCATGACGGTGGTCGGCGGCTATTCGGGCGCTGCTTCCTTTCGTGGCCGGGACATTCGACACCCCCAGACCATTGAGACAGGCGGGACCTTGCTGACGCGCCTTGCCGATGGCAAGACCATCATAGCCGCTGCATCCAACGGCTTTCAGGTTGTGCGGCTGCGAACGGTCTCGGATGGCGATTCATGGAAGGGCAAGACCATGGTGGCGCCGGCCGCCTCGCGCTCGCATTTCTTCGTCTCGACGGCGAGTGCCTTCTATACCTATGACGCCACCACGCTGACGCGCCTTGCTAAAGTCGATTGGCGCGGTGGCGGCGTCTCGCCGCCGGCAATCGGGCCGCGCGGTGATGTCTATGCGGTGGCCGGAAACAAGCTCTATGTTTTCCCACGACCCTGTATTGCCTGCGGGGTTGAACCCTTGTCGGCGACGATGCCGGCTGAAGACGGGCCATCCGCGCCCGCGGTTCAGGGTGATCCGGACAGTGTCCCGCAGACAGGTGAAGCTTTGCCGCTCTCCAGCGACGCAGCAATTCCGGAACCGGGCGCACCCGTTGCACCGCAGCCTGCACCCACCAGCCAGGGATCGTCCAAGTTCAACAATCCGACCGGACCCGGCGGCTTGCGGCTCTACGCCTGCACCGTGGTCGGCGGCAACGACTGCGGCCGACCGGTGGCCGACGCCTTCTGCCGGGCGCAAGGCTGGGCCGAGGCCGACAAATACGATATCGACAGCAAGAAGGAGCAGGCCGAAACGCTCAGCGGCGAAGTCTGCACCAAGAACAAGTGCAAAATGTTCGACTATATCGAATGTGAAAACTGAGACGGCCGGTCGTGGGCAACGAACTTTGCGGCCTTGTCGATTTGTGCTGGTGTCATTGCGGCAGACCGCAATAGGGATGCGTTGACGCCTCAAGACGCCAGGGGCGGCAAGTTGGCGGCAGGGCCAGGTAATCGTTGACGACCGTCGCGCAGTCCGCTTCGACGATCA
The DNA here is from genome assembly GCA_016712715.1 of Rhodospirillaceae bacterium. NCBI lineage: Bacteria > Pseudomonadati > Pseudomonadota > Alphaproteobacteria > Rhodospirillales > Rhodospirillaceae > Rhodospirillaceae bacterium. Next base: position 1,202,174 of record JADJQM010000001.1, on the reverse strand, counting down.
CGGCCGGCTGCTGAGTTCGCAAGTTATCGATCAGACGCATGTCGCTCATGTGTTTTTGCCAAAGCGGTTCCAACTCCGCCGGGCTGACGGCAATCAGATCGGATTGGCTGAGACCATCGCAGGACAGGTGGGCACCCGCAAGATTGGCCGCGGCAAGCGCCGATGCATCGCCGGCGCCATCCCAGGTGGAATGGATCGAGAGTGTTATGCCGTCAAAACGTGCGCCGGACAGGTCCGCACCCTGGAATTGGGAAGCCATCAGGGGTTCGCGCCAGACTGGTACCGAGTTGAACCGGAAATCGGCCTGTCGGAGCGAAGCGTTGCTGAAGTCGACGGTGTTCACTAAGGCATTGGCAAAGTTTGCGCGGTCGAGCATCGCGCCGCGGAAGGAGACATTTTCGAGCTCGGCATCCGAGAAATCCTTGCCAGCGAGGTTGGCCGCGTCGAGATTCCTGATCGCGAGTTTCATGCCGCGAAAATCAACCAGCGACGGGTCAATGGATTCGCCGGCTTGGAATTGGGCACGGCGATAGAGGATCTCGATCTCCGCATCGCTTGGTGACAGGTCATGCGCCGCATTGGCAAAGGCGACCGCATCGGCAAAGCGTTCAAGCGCATAGGATGCCCGGGCCGCGCCAGCATGTGTTTGTGGATCGTCAGGGAGGAGGGCGATGAGGCGGCGATAGCTGTCGAGGGCGCCGAGGCGATCATTGTTGGTCTCGAGAAACTCAGCGAGCGCCCACAATCGGCTGCTGTCCGCCGGCGCTTCGGCCACAGCATCCAGCAGCGTCTGCCACTCTCCGCGATAGCGCTCCCAGACACCGCGCGTCTTCGCGGCATGGCTGCTAGTGATCCACTCGGAGCTGACGGTATTGCAGGTGCTCAAATGGACCGTTTGCGTGGCGTCGGTTTCCGTTTCGATAAGAAGTATGGAACCGGCGTCGAGGTTGAGGCCGCAATTGCCGCCCGTGTCGCGCGAGAATCTTGCGTTGATCTTGGGCCTGAAACTTCCCTTCCAGATCGTCGTCAGTTCGACCTCGGCGATCATGTCGCCTTGGCACTCATAGAGCTTCGCCTGAAGGGGTTGGCCGCAGCTGGCGTCGGAATCGGGGCCACACAATTTCTGAAGGTCTGACTCGGCGGCCCGGCATTCTTCCAGCGTATGCAAGGACGTGATGGTGGTGATGCGGCCTTCCGCAATGAGATCCTGTTGTCGCAGCTTCTTAAGCTCTGCCTCGTCGCTCGTATAACCAGTACTGAAGCAGGAGCAGGCGAATGCTTGCCCGGCGAAGGCAAGTGACGCGAGCAGCGCCAACAACGGCATGCCTGCGACCGAACAGACCTTCTTCATTTCCGGGGCCTCTTAGCCTGAATGTTCAATCCGGTACGCACAGCAGCGATCCCCACCCAGCATATGCTGCGTGCGGGTGACGTTGAACTTCTTGCCCATGACTTCCTGGAACAGCTTCAACTCGGCGCCGCAGAGGCCGGAGCAGGCTTTCGCTGCCTGGGCGATCGGGCAGTGGTTTTCGGTCATCAGCCAGGCGCCGTCCGTATCCTCGCGGCATTCGGCCATGTAGCCGTCGATACGGCGCAGATCGGTGAGGCGGCGGACGCGTTCCGCGAGGGATCCCGTGGCACCCAGCGCTGCGCGATAGCGCTGCAGCTGCTGCGCCTCGCGCGCGGCCAGGATATCGGCGAGGCCATCATCGCCCTTGGCAATGATGATGGCGGCCAGCAATTCGCTGGCCAGGTCGCGGTGGCGGTCGTCGAAATGAGCGTGGCCCTGCTCGCTCAAACTCCACAAACGCTTCGGTCGGCCGATCGCCTGCCTCTTGTCCTCGAACGTGACCAGTCCCGCCGCGCAGAGCCGATTGAGATGCTGCCTTGCCCCTACTGCGGTCATGTCGAGATGCTGGCCAACGCGCGACGCGGTGAGCGCGCCCTCGGCTTTGAGGACTTCCAGAACTCGGGTGGGACCAAAATCTGCCATGACTCAAAAATACCGCACCGCACCCAATTTAGAAAGCATTTACTTTCCAAGGATCGCCTTCTAAGTTCCGCGCATGTCAGCCACCCAATCATCTTCGGCAGCTGGCGCGGAAGAAGCGCCATCCCGCCTCCTGCAGCGCGCGAACATCGCACCGCTCGCCTTGGTCAATCTCGGCGTCGGCCTGCATGCTGTCATCTGGTACATGGCAGCGACCGCCATGCCGACGGCAATCGGCGACGTGGGCGGTGCGGAGTATCTGAGCTGGGTCGGCAGTCTTTATCTCGTCACCACCATCCTGGGTGGCGCTGTCACGGCGATGCTGAAAGGTCATTTCGGCGCGCGCAATGCCATGCTCGGCGCGGGCTTCGTGGTCATGGTCGGTGGCCTGGTCTCGGCGGTGGCGCCCAGCGTTGGATTCATCCTCGCTGGCCGTTGCATCCAGGGCCTTGGCGAAGGGGTGCTCATCGCTCTTTCCTATGTCATTACGCGTGAGCTGTTCGACAACCGCTTGGTCCCGCGCGTGTTCGGCACGCTGGCGGCGACATGGGGCGGCGCGGTTTTCTTCGGCCCGCTGGTGGGCGGTGTCCTCACCGAGCTCTTTTCCTGGCGGATAGCCTTTCTCGGCGCCGCCCTGCTGCCGCTGCCGATGCAGGCCCTGGCCTGGATGATCCTGCGCGACAAGCATGAACGTGTCTTCGTCGGCAAGCCGCCCTTGCTGCGTGTTTCGCTGCTGGCTATCGGCGTTATCGGGATTGCGGTCGCCGACCGGATCGGCAGTTCGTTCCTGGGCGCCGTCACCATTGTTGCCGGCATTGCCGCCGTGGCCCTGGCGCTGAAGCTCGACCGACATGCGGCGACGCATCTCATCACGACGGTGTTCCCCAGCCTGCGTCACCGCGTGTCGCTGGGCCTCTGGGTGCTCATTCTGATGCCGATGGCCGAGGCCGGGGTGTTCGTCTACACACCCTATCTGCTGCAGCTCGATCGCGGCATGACGCCAACCTGGGCCGGCTATTTCGGGGCCATTCACGCGCTCACGTGGTCCTTGTCGGCGCTGAGTGTCGCCTCGCTTCCGCCGCGTTGGCACAGCACCGTCATTCTTGCGGGGCCGGCCACCTTGGCCCTGGGCCTTGCCATCCAGGCCGTGACCATGACCGGTGGTCCGATCCTCCATGTCGGTTTCGCCCTGGCGCTGGTCGGGATCGGATTCGGCATTTCCCATTCCTTCATCAACCAGCGGATCATGGCGGCGGCACCGGAAGGGCAGGAGGACGCCACCGCCACGGCCATTCCGACATTGGAGTGTCTGGGGGGCGCTATTGGCGCGGCGGCGGTGGGGCTGATCGGCAATGCCGCTGGCTTTGCCGGGCCACTCACCAGCGGGATCGTGGCACGCGGGTCCCTGGGCGTCTTTGGCGGGGGTGCGGTGGTGGCGGCGCTGGCCACATTGGCCGCCCTGGCTTTCCTGCGGTCCGGCGCCCGACATGCTGCGCTCGTGAGGTCGAGTTCCCAGGGGGAATAGAAAAACTTGATGCCGACCCTCGATGAATTCGATTTCCTAAATACCTTCCCCTGCGGCAGACTGTCACCCATGATCGATTTCATGAGATGGAATCACCCCCAGAAGCTGGCGGGGACCGAATTGAGGAAGTGAATTGATGACCAAAGTCCTGGTCGACCGTACCGCCGCGCTGCTTGAGAGCGTCGACGTCGACGTTTTTGTGGGTGCGATGCGCGTGCAGGCGGCAGCGGTCAACCTGGTGACGTCGGATGGCCCGGGTGGCAAAACCGGTGTCACGGTGAGCGCAATGACCGCGGTTTCGGCCGAGCCGCCACTATTGCTCGCTTGTGTCAACCGCCGCAGTCCGTCGGTGGCTGCTATCCGCCAGAATGGCGTCTTCTGCATCAATGCGCTCAGCGCCGAGCAGAGCGAGCTTGCCAATACCTTTGCCGGCCGCCCGAGCAATGGCCAGCCGTTCGACTTCTCGACCGCCGAGTGGATGACACTATCCACCGCCGCGCCGGCCCTGGTCGATGCGGTCGCCAATCTCGATTGCGTTATCCACGACATCGTCGAAGCTGGCTCCCACACCATCTTCATCGGCCGCGTTGTGGGGGCCGCCCATCGCAATGTGAAGCCGCTGGTCTATTGCGACCGTACCTATCTGGCCCCAGGGCCTCTCACCGACTGACCGTCCGTCGGTCCACATCAAGGCGTTTGAAACATGGCGCGCGATCCGCGTTACGATATCCTGTTCGAGCCGGTGAAGATCGGCCCGGTCACTGCGAAGAATCGCTTTTATCAGGTCCCGCATTGCAACGGTCAGGGCTATCGCGATCCCTCGGCCGTGGCCAAGATGCGTGGGAACAAGGCGGCCGGGGGATGGGGTGTCCTCTGCACGGAACAGGCCGAGATCCATCACACCTCGGAGATCACGCCCTTCATCGAGTTGCGGCTGTGGGATGACCGCGACATCCCGGCGCTGGCCAAGATGAGCGACGCGATCCATGCCGAGAATGCCCTGGCCGGAATAGAACTCGCCTATAATGGTCCGAACGGGTCCAACAATTATACCCGCGAAGTGCCGCTCGGCCCCTCGCATCTACCCATCGCCACTTTCTACTATGATCCCGTTCAGGCGCGGGCGATGGATGCGACCGAAATCAAGAACCTGCGCCGCTGGCACAAGAACGCTGCGATCCGCGCCAAGCGTGCCGGTTTCGACATCATCTATGTCTATGCCGCGCACGGTTTCTCCATCATCCAGCATTTCCTGTCGCGCCGCTTCAACCAGCGCTCCGACGAATATGGCGGCAGTCTCGAGAACCGCATGCGACTGCTGCGCGAGATCACCGAGGATACGGTGGACGCGGTGGGGGACAAGGCGGCGGTGGCAGTTCGCATCGCGGTTGATGAGTTGATGGGCGAGAGCGGCCTTCACACCGCGGAAATCGAGGATGTGATCGGCCGCATGGCCGAGACGCCGGATCTCTGGGATGTGACGCTGTCGGATTGGAGCAATGATTCCCGCACGTCGCGCTTCACCGAAGAGGGCGCCGAGGAAGAATTCGTGCGCGGCATCAAGCGCTTGACCACAAAGCCGGTGGTGGGTGTCGGTCGTTTCACCTCGCCCGATCTCATGGTGCGGCAGGTGAAATCGGGCATTCTCGATCTCATCGGGGCGGCGCGGCCATCGATCGCTGATCCATTCCTGCCCCTCAAAATCGACGAGGGCCGCATCGACGATGTCCGCGAATGCATCGGCTGCAATATCTGCGTTTCCGGCGACATGACCATGTCGCCCAGTCGTTGCACCCAGAACCCCGCCATGGGCGAGGAATGGCGCAAGGGCTGGCACCCGGAATTCATCCGCGTGCGCGAGAGTGACTCGCGCGTGCTGGTGGTGGGCGCCGGCCCCGCCGGTCTGGAAGCCGCACGCGCCCTTGGGCAACGTGGGTATGAGGTAGCACTGGCAGAAGCCGGTACCGAACTTGGTGGTCGTGTCGCCCGCGAATGCCGCCTGCCGACCCTGAGCGCCTGGGGACGCGTCCGCGATTGGCGTGTGGGCCAGATCAACAAGATGCCCAATGTCAGCGTCTATCTCGATAGCAAGCTCGATGCGGGGCAGGTCCTGGAGTTCGGCTTCGACCATGTGGTCGTGGCGACGGGCAGCGCCTGGCGGCGTGATGGCGTGGCACACCACCACCTCTCCGCCATGCCGATTGCAGCCGATGTCGCGGTGCTGACACCCGATGATCTCATGGCGGGCCAGCGTCCTTCGGGCCGGCGCATCGTGCTTTACGATGACGATCATTATTACATGGGCGGCATCTGCGCCGAATTGCTGGTGAAGGCCGGCCATCACGTGACATTGGTGACGCCGGCGCCGGAAGTCTCGACCTGGACCCGCAACACGTTGGAACAGGACAAGATCCAGGCGCGGCTCCTCAATATGGGTGTCGAGGTGATCGTCAGCCATGTTGTTGCGGCAGCACGTGCCGATCACATGCAACTGGCCTGCGTGTTCACTGGCAACACCCGGCCCCTTGCTTCGGATGGCTTGGTGCTGGTGACGGCGCGCCTGCCGCTGGACCAACTCTATCTCGACCTCAAAGCGAAAGAGTTTCGATGGCTTGATGCCGGTATCTCAAGCGTCAAAGGAATCGGCGATTGCTGGGCGCCTTCGACCATTGCGGCGGCGACCTATGCCGGGCGGCGCTATGCAGAGGAGTTTGACGCGCCGGATATCGGTGATGCGCTGCCCTTCAAGCGCGAGATGGTCGAGTTGCTGCCGTGATCATCGCCTCGATTCAGGAGGTAACCGAGAAGCTGCCGCGCCATGGTCGGCTGATGGCGTTGGATCTGGGGGAGAAGACCATAGGCGTCGCGGTCAGTGATCCAGGACATATGATTGCGACACCCATCACGACCATCCGGCGGACAAAATTCGCGGAGGATTCGAAGGTGCTGTTGAAGCTGATCGACGAACGGCAGGTGGGGGGGCTGGTAATCGGCCTGCCGCTCAACATGGACGGGTCTGAAGGGCCGCGCTGCCAATCCGTGCGCCAGTTTGCCAGCAACTTCGCCAAGATCCGCGACATGCCGATGACATTCTGGGACGAGCGCCTGTCCACCGTCGCGGTAACCAGGGACATGATTCACGCCGATCTCAGCCGGGCCAAGCGTGCGAAAATGGTTGACCAGTCAGCCGCGGCCTTCATCCTGCAGGGGGCTCTGGACAGCCTCAGGCGACAATCATCGGGGGAATAGGGCGATTTTCACCAGCGACGACCCGGCACTTTCTCTTCCTGGCAAACTGACGCGCGGTATCGGCAGTTCGCTCTTCCACGTGCCGGGCGATCCGGAGAATGTCTTCTATTCGGTGACAGATCGCGGCCCCAATGTCGATCGCGACGAATCGACGGCAAAGACCTTCCCGCAGCCGGATTTTGTGCCATCGATCCAACGCATCGAACTCGGCAGGGACAACACATTCCGCGTTGCCTGGATGATCAATATTCGCGATGCGGAAGGCAGCCCCATCACCGGACTGCCCAATCCGTTGAAAAGTACCAGGACCGAACTCGCCTATGATCAAGCTGGCGCGCGCCTGCCCTTCGATCCAAATGGACTTGATACCGAGGGCCTCGTGCGACTGTCGGATGGCACCTTCTGGTTGGCCGACGAATATGCACCGAGCCTGGTGCACGTGGCGTCGAATGGCAGGATCATTGAGCGGCTTGTGCCATATGGCATCGAAGGTGATCTCGCCAAGGCCGGCTACCGGATCCGTGCTGCTCTTCCGGCTATCCTTGCCAGGCGTCATCTCAACCGCGGTTTTGAAGGTATCGCTGTATCGCCGGATGAGGCGTTCCTCTATGCGATGATGCAGAATCCGCTCGCCAACCCGGATGTGGCCACCTACAAGCACGCCAAAGCCACGCGCCTCTTTAAGATCGAGACGGCGACCGGCAAGCTGGTCGGCGAATATGTCTATGAGTTGGAGCCCTACCAGGCCTTCACCGACGATCATGACGCCAACAAACAGTCCGATGTCCGCATCAGCGAACTCTCCGCCTTCGCGGCCGACAAGCTGGTCGTGCTGGAGCGGGTGACGCATACCACCATACTTTACGCGGTCAACCTGGCCTCCGGCAGCAATATCCTGGGGACGGAATGGGATGATGCCTCGACCGTGCCGACTCTGGAACAGGTGAGCCTCGCCGGCGTCGGCATCAAGCCACTTGCCAAGGTCAAATGGCTCGACAGTACCGAGCGCGATGATATTCCCAGCAAGATCGAAGGCGTGGCGATCATTCCGCCGGATACGCTGGTGATTATCAACGACAACGACTTCGGCATCGAAGGTGCGGAAACAAAGATACTGCGGCTCATGCTTCCCATGCCGTTGGTCTGAATCGTCGAAATCCAGCTTGCTTTTGACCGCATCGCCCCCGACATTGGCTTAAACAGTCAATGTCGGGGAAATGCATGTCTGGACCGCTTGCCGGTATTCGCGTTTTTGATTTGAGCCGCATTCTGGCGGGACCCACGGCGACACAGATCTTGGGCGATCTCGGCGCCGATGTGATCAAGATCGAGCGGCCAGGTGCCGGCGACGACACGCGGAAATGGGGGCCGCCCTTTGTGAAGGACGTCACCGGCAAGGATACCCAGGAGAGCGGCTATTATCTCTCCATCAACCGCAACAAGCGCTCAGTGACCCTGGATGTCTCCAAGCCCGAAGGGCAGGAGATTGCCAAGCGCCTGATCGCACGCTCCGACATCTTCGTCGAGAATTTCAAGGTCGGCGACATGGCGCGCTATGGTCTCGCCTACGATCAGATCAAGTACGACTTCCCACGCCTGATCTATTGCTCGATCACCGGTTTCGGCCAGACTGGTCCCTATGCACCTTTGGCCGGCTATGACTTCCTGGCCCAGGGGATGGGCGGCATCATGAGTGTCACTGGCGATCCCGACGGCCAGCCGACCAAGGTCGGCGTCGCCATCACCGATATCGTCTGCGGCATCTACTCGACCGTGGCGATCCTGGCGGCCCTGCATCATCGGACAATTTCAGGTCGCGGCCAGTTCTGCGACATGAGCCTCCTTGATTCACAGGTCGGCTATCTCGCCAATGTCGGCCTGCACTACCTAACCTCAGGCGAGGTGCCGAAGCGGCTCGGCAATGAGCATCCCAACATCGTGCCCTATTCAGTCGTGCGCTGTTCGGATGGATTCTTCATCCTGGCGGTTGGCAATGATAGCCAGTTCGAAAAATTCTGCGGCTTTGCCGGGGTGCCGGATTGGGCGACCGACGAGCGTTTCGCCACCAATCCGGCGCGGGTGCGCAACCGCGTGCTGATCTATCAGATGATCAACGCGCTCACGGAGCAGAAGCCGCAGCAATATTGGATCGATGGTCTCAATGCGCTGGGCGTGCCGGTGGGGCCGGTCAATAACATCGACCAGGTCTTCAAGGATCCGCAGGTGCTGGCCCGCGAGATGAAGATCTCGATGCCGCATGCAACTGCCGGCTCCGGCCAAGTCGACCTCATCGGCAGCCCGATCAAGCTTTCGGACACACCGGTCGATTACCGCCTGGCGCCACCGGTCTGCGGTCAGGATACCGACAATGTGCTGCGCGAACTGTTGTCGATGGAGGATGCCGAGATTGCCGGTCTACGCGCGCGAAAGATTATCTGAACACCATTCGTTTTTACGTCGCTCGCGGCGAAATCTTCAATTCAAACCGCGGCCGTCCGGGGATGAACCCGGACGGCCGCGGGATCGTTTCGTCAGTTTTCCGGCGCTTACTTCACGCCGACATCCTTTGCCGTGGCATCCAGGGCAATCTTGGCGAGCTTCATGAACTCGTCGACATGTTCCTGCGTCCAGGTGAGCGGCGGCGACATCAGCATGGTGTCGCGGGTCGCCCGCATGACGAGGCCATTCCTGACGCAATGATCACGGCAGATGGTGCCGGTCTGGCCCAAGGGCTCGAAGGTCCGGTGGGTCTTCTTGTCCTTCACCAGTTCGATGGCACCGACGAAGCCCATGGAGCGGACTTCGCCCACCAGCGGATGGTCGCGCAATTCCTCGAGGCGCTTGGCGAGATAGGGGCCGGTCACGTCATGTACGTTCTCGACCAGTTTCTCTTCGCGGATGATGCGGATGTTTTCGATCGCGACCGCACAAGAAACCGGATGGCCGGAATAGGTGAAGCCGTGATTGAAATCGCCGTAGGAGTTGATGACTTCGGCGACACGGTCAGCCACCATGATGGCCGAGAGCGGCATGTAGCCGGAGGTGAGGCCTTTGGCGAGCGTCATGAAGTCGGCTTCGATCTTGAACGGCTCGGACGCGAACATGTAGCCGGTGCGACCAAAACCGCAGATGACTTCATCGGCGATCAGGAGCAGGTCGTATTTCTTGCAGATCTTCTGGATCTCCGGCCAGTAAGTTGCCGGCGGGATGATGACGCCGCCGGCGCCCTGGATCGGTTCGCCGATGAAGGCGGCAATGTTCTCGGCGCCCAGTTCGAGGATCTTGTCTTCAAGCGCTTTCGCCGCGGCAAGGCCGAATTCATCCGGCGTCATGCCGGCGCCTTCGCCATACCAGTAAGGCTGCTTGATGTGGGCATGGCCGGGCAAGGGCAGATCTGCCAGTTCATGCATGTAGCTCATGCCGCCGAGCGACGCCGCCACCATGGTCGAACCATGATAGCCGTTGATGCGGCTGATGATCGTCTTCTTCTTCGGCTGCTTCTTGAGGTTCCAATAGGTACGCACCATGCGCACGATAGTGTCGTTCGCATCCGAGCCAGAGAGGCCATAGAAGACATGGTTGAACTGCTTGGGGGTCATGTCGACCAGTAGCTTGGAAAGCTCGGCCACCGGCGGGTGGGTTGTCTTGAAGAAGGTATTGTAATAGGGCAGTTCGAGGAGCTGCGCATGAGCCACGTCGGCGATCGTCTTGCGGCCATAGCCGATGTTGACGCACCAGAGACCCGCAAAGGCGTCGAGCATTTTGTTGCCGTCAGAATCGAATAGATAGGTGCCCTCGGCCTTGGCGATGACGCGGGCACCGAGTTTGCCAAGTTCATTGTGGTAGGTGAACGGATGCAGATGCTGCCGGTCCTGGGCCTGCCATTCGGCGGTGCTGTTGCGCTTCATTTGTACGGTCATGGTGAAAATCCTTGATGAGATCGACGGGATATTGAGTGGCCTTCCAGCAGCCAGGCCTCACGGGTTGAAGTTCACCCGTGCCGTCAGGATCTGGATTTCACTCCGGCGCGACAGCCGGCTGACCGCCGCCTCAAGCGAGGCGGCGGTGCTGGCCGAGTATTTGCCGGTCGTCTTCCGCATGTTCAGACGTTCAACAACAGATGCTCGCGTTCCCACGAGCTGATGACGTCCTGGTAGGCTTCGAGCTCTGCCATTTTGACGATCCAGAGCGCCTTGATGAACTTGTCGCCCAGGAGCGGTCGGATCGGCTTGCAGGCCATGAAACGCTGCAGCGATTCCTGAGCCGTCTTGGGCAGCGTGTGAGCCATGCGATAGGCACTGCCGGTGATCAGATTGGTCGGCTTCAACCGTTCGACCATGCCGAGATAGCCCGCCACCAGCGAGGCTGCCATGGCGAGATAGGGGTTGGCATCGGCACCGGCCAACCGGTTCTCGATACGCCGGCCTGGCCCGCTGGAAACCGGCACGCGCAGGCCGCACGACCGGTTGTCGACGCCCCATTGCACGTTGATCGGTGCATCGAACTGCGGTCGCAGGCGACGGTATGAGTTCACGTTCGGCACCAGCATCGGGATGAGCTGCGGCAGGTATTTCTGCAAGCCGGCGACATGGGCGCGGAACATCGCTGAATCGCGGCCCTTGGAATCGGCGAACAGGGTCTTGCCGGTGCGCTTCTCCACCACCGATTGGTGGATATGCATCGACGAGCCCGGCTGGTTGGCGAGCGGCTTCGACATGAAGGTGGCATAGATGCCGTGCTTCATCGCCGCCTGGCGCACGGTGCGCTTGAACAGGAACGCCTGGTCGGCGAGTTCGAGCGGATTGCCGTGATTGAAGTTGATCTCCATCTGCGCCGAGCCCGATTCATGGACCAGCGTGTCGACGTCGATCTCAGATCGCTCGCAGTAGTCATAAACGTCTTCGAAGATGTGGTCGAACTCGTTCACCGCATCGATCCCGTAAGCCTGGCTGCCCGTCTCGGCACGGCCCGACTTGCCAATGGGCGGCAGCAAAGGCAGGTCGGGGTCGGTGTTGACCTGCACCAGATAAAATTCAAGCTCCGGTGCCACGACCGGCTTCCAGCCCTTGTCGTCATAGAGTTCGAGCACACGCTTCAGCACATAGCGCGAGGCATGTTCCACGGGCTTGTCGTTGACGTCGTAGCAATCGTGAATGACCTGCGCGGTCGGGTCCTTATACCAGGGCACGATACGGATGGTGTTGGGATCCGGACGCAGATAGACGTCCGGGTCCTGGAAGGAACCCATCGTGTCTTCCTCGATATCGGGATAGTCGCCGGTGACAGTCTGCAGGAACACGGAGCTCGGCAAACGCAGGCCGTCGTCGCGGACACCCTTCATGAACTTGGTCGCGGGCAGGATCTTGCCGCGCGGAATCCCGTTCATGTCGGGGACGAGGCATTCGACCTCATCCACTTTTCGTTCGGCAATCCAATCGTCTATATACTTCATGACAAAGAACCATATATCTCAAATGTGATGGTCGGATATGACCTTGTGCGCCAGCCAAAACGGCCGGCAATGCCCGCAGAAACTAGCCCAGAACGGGCCTTTTGTCCAAGCCGGGCCGATATGCACCGAAAGCGAGGCTGGCCTTCGGGTTAACGATGGGGAATGTCGGATAGCTGTCCATCTGTGAAGGAAGAAAGCGATGTCAATTCGACCGAGAATCAGCCTCGTCACCTTGGGTGTCTGCGATCTCGCGCGTGCGAGACGGTTTTATGAAACGGGCTTGGGGTGGAAGCCATCCAGCGCCAGCAATGACGATGTCGTGTTCTTCCAACTGGCGGGTGGCATGGGCCTCGGCCTTTTCCCCCGGTCATCCCTTGCAAAGGATGCGCATATCTCGGAAGCCGGCACCGGCTTCGGCGGCATCACGCTGGCGCAGAACCTCGCATCAAAGGCCGAGGTCGACCGCGTCATTGCGACGGCGGTAGCAGCTGGCGGCACGTTGCTGAAGGCGGCGGAGGATGTGTTCTGGGGCGGCTATTCCGGCTATTTCGCCGATCCCGATGGCCATGCCTGGGAGATTGCGTGGAACCCGTTCTTCCCGCTTTCCGAGGACGGCGGGATCACGCTGCCCTAGGGTTGGGGACAAACAAAAACGGCGGGACTATCTGGCCCCGCCGTCTTCGCAAAGTCGGATGATCTGCTTAGAGGCCGAGGGCTTCGGCCGCCGGCACGTACTTCTTCTTCAGGTCGTCGGCCACGGCCTTGTAGGTGATCTTTCCTTCATGGACGTTAAGACCGTTCATGAGATGCGGATCCGCCGCCAGCGCCTTCTTGGCACCCTTGTCGGCCAGGGCCAGGGCGAAGGGCAGGGTGGCGTTGTTGAGGGCGAAGGTCGAGGTGCGGCTAAGGCCGCCCGGCATGTTGGCAACACAGTAATGGATCACGCCGTCGACGACATAGACCGGGTCGGCGTGGGTCGTGGCCTTCGAGGTTTCGAAGCAGCCACCCTGATCGATCGCGATGTCGACCAGGACCGAACCCGGGCGCATCTGCTTGATCATCTTGCGGGAGACGAGTTTCGGTGCCGCGGCACCCGGCACCAGCACCGCGCCGATGACGAGGTCGGCGCCGATGACATGCTCTTCAATCGCGTCGAGGGTCGAATAGCAGGTGTAGATCTTGCTGCCGAACATTTCATCGAGCTGGCGCAGGCGGTCGACCGAGCGGTCGATGACGGTGACATTGGCTTCCATCCCCATCGCCATGCGCACCGCGTTGGTGCCGGAGACGCCACCGCCGATGACGACGACCTTGGCCGGCGCCACGCCCGGCACACCGCCCAGCAGGATGCCGGCGCCGCCCTGGGCCTTTTCCAGGTAATGCGCACCGACCTGGACCGACATGCGGCCGGCGACTTCCGACATCGGCGCCAGCAAAGGCAGGCCGCCACGGGAATTGGTGATGGTTTCATAGGCGATCGCGGTGCAGCCCGACTTGATCAAACCTTCGGTCTGCACGGTATCCGGCGCCCGATGCAGATAGGTATACCGGATCTGCCCCTTGCGGAGCATCTTGGTTTCCCTGGGCTGCGGCTCCTTCACCTTGATGATCATCTCGGCCTTGGCAAAGACATCCTCGGCGGTCTTGGCGATGACTGCGCCAGCTGCCTTGTAGGCGCGGTCGTCGAGGCCGATGCCTTCGCCGGCGCCAGTCTCGACCATGACCTTGTGGCCATGATGGACGAGTTCGCGCACACTCGACGGCACCAGGCCGACGCGATACTCGTGGTTCTTGATCTCTTTAGGAACGCCGATAAGCATAGGTCTTCTCCAATAGTAAACGGACCGGCCGACCCCTCGGGGTGCAGCCGGTCCGCATTTGCAGTAGTTAGTCGATCGATTTGAGGACGTCGGCCATGATCGACACAGCCTGGTCGATGTGGCTCTTTTCCACGATGAAGGGCGGCGACATGGCGATGATGTCGCCGGTGACGCGGATCAACATGCCCTTTTCATAGGCCTTCAGGAAAGCATCCATGGCGCGCGCGCCGGGCTTGCCGGGGCGCGATTCCAACTCGATCGCGCCGACCAAGCCGACATTGCGCAGATCGATGACATGCTTGGTGCCCTTGAGGCTGTGGATGGCACTCTCCCAATACGGTGCCAGATCCTTCACGCGGTCGAATAGGCCTTCATTCTTGTAGATGTCGAGAACGGCGAGGCCGGCCGCGCAGGCAACCGGATGGGCCGAGTAGGTGTAGCCGTGGAACAGCTCGATCGCGTTCTCGGCCGAAGTGCCCATGAAGGTGTCGTAGATGTCCTTCGAAACGATGACACCACCCATCGGGATCGAGCCGTTGGTGAGGCCCTTGGCGCAGGTGATGAGGTCGGGCGTCACACCGAAATAGTCGGCGCCGAAATTGGTGCCCAGGCGACCGAAACCGGTGATGACCTCGTCGAAGATAAGGACGATACCGTGCTTCGTGCAGATCTCGCGCAGCTTCTCGAGATAGCCTTTCGGCGGAATGAGGACGCCAGTCGATCCGGCGACCGGCTCGACGATGACGGCTGCAATGGAACTCGCGTCATGGAGGGCCACCAGGCGTTCGAGATCCTCGGCGAGGTGGGCGCCCCAGGCGGGCTGGCCCTTGCTGTAGGCCATTTCCTTGGCGTTGTAGGTGTGCGGCAGATGATCGACGCCGCCCAAGGCGGTGCCGAACCATTTGCGGTTGTTGACCATGCCGCCCACGGAAATACCGCCGAAGCCGACGCCATGATAGCCGCGCTCACGGCCGATGAGGCGTGTACGTGTGCCCTGGCCTTTGGCACGCTGATAGGCGAGGGCGATCTTCAGGGCCGTGTCGACTGATTCCGAACCGGAATTGGTGAAGAAGACATGGTCGAGGCCCGTCGGCGCCAAGGCGGCGACGCGCGAGGCGAGTTCAAAGGCAGCTGGATGCGCCATCTGGAAAGGCGGGCAGTAGTCCATTTCCGCGATCTGCCGAGAAACCGCTTCCGAAATCTCCTTGCGCCCGTGACCGGCATTCACGCACCACAGGCCGGCAGTGGCATCGAGCACTTGCTTGCCGTCGATATTAGTGAAGTGCATCCCTTCAGCTTTGACGAACAAGCGGGGGTTGCTCTTGAAATGCCGGTTCGAAGTGAACGGCATGAAGAAAGCTTCAAGATTGTTGGGCGTCGGCTTGAATTGCGTAGCCTCGAAAGATTTCGTGGTGCGGTTCGACATGGCTGATCCCCTGGTTGTTTTCCGGGAGGTTTTCCGGGCGGGTTGGGTTGCCGCGACATTAGCACGCTAAAGAAAATAAACAAGCGGCAGCCCGATCAATTCAATTGGTGCAAGGATAACGCCCAAAATCGTTGATTATCTGAATTATGTGATTAATATACTTATCAAGCAGCCGAAGCTGTTAAGCATTTGAGTTGGTGTGGTTGGAGGCCGGAATGGACGGAAATGACGGATTCGACCTCGGTGCGCGGCTCAAGGCGCTGCGCGATTCCCATAATTTGTCGCAACGGGAGTTGGCCAAACGGGCCGGGGTCTCCAATGCGATCATTTCGATGATCGAGCAGAACCGCTCCTCACCCTCGGTCGGCATGCTGAAGAAGCTCCTGGACGGCTTCCCCATGAGCCTGGCTGAGTTCTTTGCCGATGATTTGAAGCCCCGGCCGCAGATTTTCTTTGGCGCCTCTGAACTCATCGAGCTGGCCGGTGGCGCGGTTTCCTATCGCCAGGTCGGGCGGGACATGTCCGGCAAGGCCATCCAGGTTATGCATGAACATTACCAGCCGGGCGCAGATACCGGCGCCCAGATGCTCAGTCACGAGGCTGAAGAAGGGGGTGTCATCATCCGGGGCCGCCTTGAGGTCACTGTCGGTGATCAGATCCGCGTCCTCGGCCCGGGCGATGCCTATTATTTCGACAGCCGGACGCCGCACCGCTTCCGCAATGTCGGTACGGAAGAGTGCGAAGTCGTGACGGCCAATTCACCACCCAGCTTCTAGGTTCGCACGCTCCTGACAATGGCGTTCGTCAGGGGGCAGTTCAGCCCGCGCAACGCGCCGGCTGAATCAGGCGTGGTGCCCAAATTCCAGGCATAAGAAAACTTCGTCTCTGGCCCAAGAAGTTCTGTAAATCTGGCCCCGGCTTGCAGGCCATTCGCGTCTGCGGTAAAAGCGTGCTGTCCAAATCTCATAGTCGCTTTGGGGGCAGATCGATGACGAGAGATTTCATGTTACCGTTGCATGACGATGCGGGGGCCAATGCCTGTCGTTGCAATGCCTGTCGTTGCCCCGCTATTCATGGCCCGGCATGATCGCTCACTTTGGACATCGCGTTTGGGTGTTCATCCCTATTCACGCGACTTCAACTAACTATCGGGCTGGTGGTAAAGCCATGTCGCTGCGACCTTATCGGGTTGCAGTGTCTTCCCCGCAACGTGAATTCACTTTTCCAGCCTGAAATGCATAATCGGCGTTCCAAAACAGTAAAACACGAAACGTAAGGGTAACTGAGCAAATCTACAGGGAATGATTGTCGCGGCGGGCATTCCGCCCACCGCCATCAGGGAGGTTCGAATGACAAAGAAGACGTTGACTTCCGCGCAGGCGACAATGCGCGCTGCCATGCTGTCTCGCCGCAAAGTACTTCAGTCCGCAACGGCTATCGGTGCCGTCGGGCTGACCGCCCCGTTCTTTTCCAAGAATGCCTTTTCGTCCTCGGGCGAACTCAACCTGCTGATGTGGTCGGACGAGTTCCCGGATCCGGTGATTCCGAACTTCGAAAAAGCCACCGGCATCAAGGTGAACCAGACCCCGTTCTCGCAGAACGAAGAGCAGATCAACAAGCTGCAGGCGACCGGCGGTGAAGGCTTCGACCTCTGCCAGCCGACCCGCAACCGCGCGCCCCAGTACAAGGATCTTGCCGTTCTGGCGCCGTTCGACACCAACAAGATAAAGAACTCGGGTAACGTGATCCCGTCGTTCCTGGAGAGCGCCGCCAGCCTGTGGACCTGGGAAGATGGCCTCTATTACGTGCCGCATGTCTGGGGCACTGAGGCACTCTCCTATCGCACTGATCTCTATCCGGGCGATGCCACCAAGCTCAGCTACGGCTCGCTGTGGGATGAAGCGGTGAAAGGCCATACCCAGGGCCGCGGCCATTCCTTCCTCCTCGGCATCGGCCTGTGGTGGGATGGGTCGGGCAAGATGCCCTCCAACCGCATGCAGGACGGCTACAAGGACGAAGCATCGTTCAAGAAGCTGTGGGATCCGATCCTTGCTTTCGCGATCGAAAACAAGGCCTTCGTGAAGCAGTTCTGGGATTCGGCCGATAACACCAAGTCGGGCCTGATGGAGAACGACGTCTGGATCGGCCAGACCTGGGACGGCCCGCCGCTGTCGCTGAAGAAGGAAGGCAAGCCCGTCAACTACACCGCCCCCTCCGAAGGCGCCATCGCCTGGCTCGACGGTTTGTCGCTGATGAAGGCGGCGAAGAACACCGACCAAGTCTATGAGTTCATCAACTACCTGCTGACCCCCGAGGTCTCGGGTCAGTTGGCAGAAGGCTCAAGCTACAACCCGGTGGTCACCGGTGCCGACGCCTTCACCTCGGACGTCTATAAGAAGAACTTCCAGGATGCCTTCCCGGGCGATGCGCTGAGCAAAGTCTGGCATTGGCCGGCCGAGCCGACCTGGTACGCGGAAATCCGCAGCCAGTACGTGCAGCAGTTCCAGGCTGCCTAAGCTCGATTGAAATGGATGTGGTCAGCCCCGGTTCGCCGGGGCTGACTCATTTTTGCCGAGGATCGTTCCTGCTTGATCTCGCCTGATCTTGGGGTGAAACTCGGCAAGGTTATAAAAAAAGTAAAATACAGAGACAGGGCAGGCATATGAGTGCGGGCGTCGAGCTTGACCGGGTAACGGTCCGCTTCGGTGAGTTTACGGCTGTCGATAACGCGACACTCGACATCAAGGGCGGCGAATTCTTCTCCTTTCTGGGGCCGTCTGGCTGCGGCAAGACGACAATCCTGCGCACTGTGTCAGGGTTTCTTGAGCCATCTTCCGGGCATGTCAGGATTGGTGGCCAGGACATGTCGGGGATCGGTCCCAACAAGCGGCCGACTGCCCTTATCTTTCAGAACCTGGCGCTGTTTCCATTGATGACGGTTGCCGAGAATATCAGCTACGGGCTGCGTGTCCGGGGCGTCGACAAGGCGTCGCGCAGGAAGAAGGCCGACGAGTTGCTCGACCTTATCGCGCTGGCGGGGCAGGGCGACAAACTGGTCAGCGAGCTATCCGGTGGTCAGAAGCAGCGTGTCGCGATTGCGCGCGCTCTGGCCGTCCAGCCGAAAGTGCTGCTGCTTGATGAGCCGCTGTCGGCGCTCGACCTAAAGCTGCGCCAGCATATGCGCAGTGAATTGCGCAGCATTCAGCAGAAGGTCGGTATCACCTTCATCTACATTACGCATGACCAGGGCGAAGCTCTGACCATGTCCGACCGCATCGCGGTGATGAGTGATGGCGTGATCCAGCAGGTCGGCGACGGCAAGGCCGTCTATGACGCGCCCGCGACGGCCTTTGTCGCTTCGTTCGTCGGTGAGAACAATCCCTTTCCCGGGACGGTGGCGCAGGCCGATGACAGCTATGCCACGGTCGACACACAGTTCGGCAGGCTGAGGGGCCGAAACCCGCGGGGCCTGAAGGCCGGGGACAAGGCCATTCTGTTCGTGCGGCCGGAATCGGCGCGGCTGGGTCAGGGTGCAGCCGACACCACTTTCACGTCAACGGTGAAGAACGTCGCCTTTGAAGGCAACATGACTCACGTCTACCTTGAAGGCGCGGCCAAGAAGGACGTCACGGTTTCCGTCGGCCGCCGCAGCAGCATGCCGATTCCGGCACCGCACGAGGCGACGCCCATCACCTATGACGCCGATCTCGGCATCATCCTGCCCGAAGGGATGCTTGCCCGTGAGTAGTCGCGCTCTCGTCTTCCTTATCCCAATTGTCGTCATCGCCATCTTCTGGGTGATGGCGCGGCGCGAGGCGAAGCGGCGGCCCGATCCAACCCGCAAGGGTTTCTTTGAGCGCAACGGCGTTGTGCTGGGTAGCGTTTTCATCGCTCTGGTGGCTTTCTGGACCTTGTTCCTGGTCGCCTTGCCCTATCTCTACATGGTGGTCGAGAGCTTCCACCCGGCCTTGCCGCCGGTGAAGCGAGGCGGCCCGGACGACATTCTCACCATCGCGCAGTACAGTTCCTTCGTCGTCAATCCGACCATGGGTGCCGTCAACTGGCTCCATATGAGCGCGCTGCTGTTCTCGATCATTGCCTCGATCGCGGTGACGGCACTCAATTTCGCCATCTGCTATCCACTGGCCTATTTCATGGCGCAGGCCGGTACGCCGCAGAAGGTCCGATTGCTGATGCTGGGATTGATCGTGCCCTATTGGGTCAACGAGATCCTGCGCGCTTTTTCGCTGCGATTGCTGCTGGCATCCAAAGGATTGATCAACCAGGCCTTGATGGGCCTCAACATCACCGACGGGCCGATCGATTTCCTGGGCAACAAAACCGGCCTCTATGTCGGCCTCTCATACGCCTATCTGCTCGTCATGATGTTCCCGCTCTATAATGCGATTGAGAGCCTCGACAAGAACCAGATCGAGGCGGCACGCGACCTCGGCGCGCCCTGGTGGCGGATCCATTTCGATGTTGTCATTCCCTATGCCAAGCCCGGCATCGCCTCCGGCTGTACCATGGTGTTCATGCTGTCGGTTGGGTCCCTGGCGGCGCCGCAATTCCTGGGTGGCCCGCGCACACTCTGGTTCACGGCCGTCATCTATGACTTCTTCTTCCAGAGCTTCAACTGGCCGCGCGGCGCCGCCTACGCGTTCATCATGCTGATTGTCTGTATCGCGCTCGTCATGGCCATGCTCCGTCTCTTCAAGGTATCCCTTGGGGAGGCCATAAAATGAGCTCAAAGTTTGTCATGCGCGGGATGATCGGTTTCTACATCCTGCTCTTCTTCGGCTATCTGTTCGGTCCATTGGCGGTGATGGGTATCACCGCGTTCCAATACGCCCAACTACCCCCAGGCTTATCCGTTCGAGGCCTTCACGCTCGATTGGTTCGTTAAGCTCTGGAACCATCGCTCCATGATGGACGGGTTGAAGAACTCGATCATCATCGGCATCGGCGTGGTGGCGATATCGGTGCCGGTCGGCCTCGCGGCGTCGATCATCATGAACCAAATCTACCACCGCGCGCGCGGCCTCTATTACTTGGTGACGATTTCTCCCTTGCTCACGCCCGGGGTCATCATCGGCATTTCCACGGTGATCTTCTGGAAAGACGTGATGAGCATCACCGACGTCACAAAAGGTTTGTTCTACAAGGGCATCATCCTGACGATCCTGGGACAGGCGAGTTTCGTCTCGGCCTATTGCCTGCTGATCTTCATGGCACGCCTCACGCGCTTCGACCGTGCCCAGGAGGAGGCAGCCCTCGATCTCGGCGCCTCATATCCGCAGGTCTTCTGGCATATCCTGCTGCCATATCTCAAACCGGCGGTCGTCTCGGCGGTGGTTATTGGCTTTCTCTCATCGTTCGAGAATTACAACACGACGACCTTTGCGATCCTCGCTGACAAGACGCTGGTGACCGTGCTGGCGGGCGAGGTGCGGCAAGGCACGACGCCGGCTTTGTCGGCACTTGCGGTCATCATTATCGGGTTCTCGTTGCTGGGTGCCATCTGTTATGAGGTGGCCAAGCGTCGGGAGCAGATCCGCGCCGACCGTGCCCAGCGGCAGGCCCAGATCGCCGAGCGCATCGAGGTCGAGGCGATCGCCTAGCCAGCTCCGCAGCCAGGGGCGGGCTTCGGGCTGTTTTCCCGACCCCTGGGCGCAGGCTGAAGAAACCTGTTGATGCCGGGGCCAGTGGCGTTGATGCTGGCTGGCCAGTGCCGACAGACACCCGTTTGGGGGGATACCCGCTTGGGCCACGACAGCCGCGCCATCTTGTTTCACCTGGAAGCCGACAGGACCACGACCCTTCAGGCACAGCTGCGCCGCATGCTGGTCTCGGCGATCTTGGACGGGCAGATTCCGGCCGGCAGCCCCTTGCCGTCCTGTCGTGCCTTGGCCCAGTCGCTGAAGATCGCCCGCAATACAGTCGTCCTTGCCTATCAGGATCTCACTGAGGAGGGTTTCCTGATTGCCAAGGAGCGGAGCGGCTTCTTCGTCAATCCGGACATGGTGGCAGCGAAGCCCCGGGATCTGGCCCTGCCGGCGCAGCAGAAGGCGGAGAAGCCGGAGGCCGGTGATGAGCCTGACTGGCTGACCCGCTTCAAATGCCGCCCGACCCAACAGCGCAATGTGGTCAAGCCGGCAAACTGGCAGGATTACCCCTATCCCTTCATCTATGGCCAGATCGATCAGAGCCTGTTCCCGCTGGCGGCCTGGCGGGAATGCTCGCGCCAGGCGCTGAGCGTCAATTCGGTCCGAGAATGGGCCAATGACCGGTTTGCCGAGGACGACCCGCTGCTGGTCGAGCAGATCCGCACCCGGCTGCTGCCGCGCCGCGGTGTCCGTGTCAGCGCCGACGAGATATTGGTCACGGTCGGTGCCCAGCAGGCGCTCTATCTGCTCTCGGCCCTGCTGTTCGATCAGAAGACGGTCTTTGGCATCGAGGATCCGGGCTACACCGACGCGCGGAACATCGCAGCCTTGCGGACCAGCCGGTTGGTATCTCTTCCGGTCGATGAGCAGGGACTGGTGCTGGGGTCGGAGCTGAGCGGCTGCGACTATGTTTATGTGACGCCGAGCCACCAGTTTCCGACCACGGTCACCATGTCGCTGGAGCGGCGCCATGCCTTGCTGGAGCGCGCGGTCGAAAAGGACTTCCTGCTCATCGAGGATGATTACGAAAGCGAACTCACCCATCACGGATCTCCGCAACCGGCGTTGAAATCCCTTGATCGTCATGGCCGGGTGATCTTCGTCTCCAGTCTCTCAAAGACACTGGCACCCGGCCTGCGCATCGGCTTCCTGGTGGCGCCAAAGCCGCTCATCGCCGAGCTGCGGGCGCTCCGGCGCCTGATGATCCGCCATCCCGCCGCCAACAATCAGCGCACCATCGCCCTATTCCTGGCCGATGGGCATCACGACACGCTGCTGCGGCGCCTGTGCAGCGTCTATCGCGAGCGCCTGGCTGCGGCGGTGACGGCGCTTGCCAAGTACCTCCCGGAGTTTACGGTCAACCTCACGGCGGGTGGGACGGCGCTCTGGATCAAGGGACCGAATGATTGCGACATGGCCGCCATCGCCGCCGCGGCCCAGAAACGCGGGGTCGTGATCGAGCCGGGGGCGGTACACTTCCTCAACCAGCCGGGACCAGCCAATTTCTGCCGCCTGGGCGTCTCCTCGATCCCCACTGAGCGGATCGAGCCAGGGATCAAGCTGCTGGCCGAAGCGGTCCGGGAAGCGGCTGGCTGAACGCTGGCCCAACGCTGTGCCCATGGCTGGACCTATGAAGGTGCCAGAGCTCTCCCTATCGTAGCAGCATCGAGTTTTAAGCCCTTTAGCGGAATGGACGGACGACCATGAAGATGACGACGGAAGAGGCCTTTGTGAAGGTCCTGCAGATGCATGGGATCGAGCATGCATTTGGCATTATCGGGTCGGCTTTCATGCCGATCTCGGATCTTTTTCCCAAGGCGGGGATCAAATTCTGGGACGTCGCCCATGAATGCAATGGCGGCTATATCTGCGACGGCTACACTCGCACGACTGGCAAGATCGCCATGTGCATCGCCCAGAACGGTCCCGGCATCACCAATTTTGTGACCGCGGTGAAGACCGCCTATTGGAACCATTCGCCGATGCTGCTGGTGACCCCCAGGCCGCCAACAAGACCATCGGCCAGGGCGGCTTCCAGGAAGTCGAGCAGATGGCTCTCTTCAAGGACATGGTCTGCTACCAGGAAGAAGTGCGCGACCCCAGCCGCATCGCCGAGGTCCTCAACCGGGTCATCCTGAAGTCGCTGAGGAATTCGGCACCGGCCCAGATCAACGTGCCGCGCGACATGTATACCCAGGTCATCGACATCGAATTGCCGCAGATTGTCGAGATCGAACGTCCGGCCGGCGGCTCCGACGCAATCTCGCGTGCGGCGAAGCTGCTCTCGGGCGCCAAGTTCCCGGTCATTCTCTCGGGTGCTGGCGTTGTCATCGGCGGCGCCATCCCGGAAGCCCAAGCCCTGGCCGAGCGTCTCGATGCACCGGTCTGCAGTTCCTACCAGCACAATGACAGCTTCCCCGGCTCGCACCCGCTGGCGGCCGGTCCCTTGGGCTACAATGGCTCCAAGGCGGCGATGGAACTCATTGCCAAGGCCGACGTGGTGCTGGCCTTGGGTACGCGCCTCAACCCGTTCTCGACTCTGCCGGGCTACGGCATCGACTATTGGCCCAAGAATGCCAGCATCATCCAGGTCGACATCAACCCGGACCGCATCGGCCTCACCAAGAAGGTCACGGTGGGGATTGCCGGCGACGCCAAGCAGGTGGCGCAGTCGATCCTCGCACAGCTTGACGCATCCGCCGGCAACGCCGGACGCGCCGAGCGGAAGGCACTCATTCACCAGACCAAGTCCGCCTGGCTGCAGACGCTTTCCAGCATGGACCACGAGGATGATGATCCCGGCACCAGCTGGAATTCCAACGCGCGTTCGCGCCAACCCGAACGCCTCAGCCCACGCAAGGCATGGCGGGCGGTTCAGGCCGGCTTGCCGAAGGACGCCATCATCTCCAGCGATATCGGCAACAACTGCGCCATCGGCAACGCCTATCCGACCTTTGAGAAGGGCCGGAAGTACCTGGCGCCGGGCCTGTTCGGTCCTTGCGGCTATGGCTTCCCGGCGATCATTGGTGCCAAGATCGGCTGCCCGGACGTGCCGGTGGTGGGCTTCGCCGGTGACGGTGCCTTCGGCATCAGCATGAACGAGATGACCTCGATCGGCCGCAAGGAATGGCCGGGCATCACCATGGTCGTCTTCCGCAACTATCAATGGGGCGCTGAAAAGCGCAACACGACGCTCTGGTACGACAACAACTTCGTCGGCACCGAACTGGATCCGGAACTCTCCTATGCCAAGATCGCCGAGGCCTGCGGGCTGAAGGGCGTCCAGGCGCGCACCCAGGCCGAATTGACCGAAGCCCTGAAGGAATCCTGCGAGGCGCAGAAGAAGGGCGTCACGACCTTCATCGAGGTCATCCTCAACCAGGAACTGGGCGAGCCCTTCCGCCGCGACGCCATGAAGAAGCCGGTCGTCGTAGCCGGCATCGATGGCAAGGACATGCGACCCCAGAAAGGGGCGTGAACGCCTGAGGCGTGGGACTGAAAAAAGGGCGGGTCTTCGAACCCGCCCTTTCTATGTGCCTGACCAGTCGTATAGGGCCTTGACCAGCGTCAGGACGGCAAGCCCCATCAGGATTACGAGCACGATGCGGCGAAACAGCGCCTGGTTCACGCGGCGGAAGAAGTGCGCCCCGACCCAGATGCCAATGAGCAAGGCCGGCAGCCAGGCCAGGAACTGGGCGAAGCTCTGTTCAGTGATGAGCCCCTCATAGTAGTGGCCGCCGAGACCGAGCACATCGGTCGAAAGGAAGAAGGCGATGACCGATGCCCGGCTCACAGCGGCGGCAGCCGGGGTCGAGAAATAGAACAGCACCACCGGTGGGCCGCCGATGCCGAAGGCGCCGTTGAAGATGCCGGAAGCGCCACCGACCATTGTCGTTGCCGTGGCGCTTGGCGTCCGTTCAAGTCGGAAGCCGCGCAGCATCATGATGGCGGTGACAAAGACGAAGATGGACATCGCCAGTTGCATCGGCGGCTCGGGAAAGCGCGACAGGGCGAAGATGCCGAACGGCAGGGCGATGACGTAACCCAGCAGCAGCCAGCGGATCGACCGCCAGTCTATCTCGCGCCAGATGCCGGGGATCATGTTGATCGAGGCCGCGACCTCGAGGAGGAAGATCGTGGGCACGATTTCCTTAGGCGGCAGCAGAAGCGAGATGGCTGTGATGCTGAGCAGCGAGAAGCCGAAGCCGGAAAAGCCGCGCACGATCGCCGCCAGGAAGATGGCGGCGCTGCTGATGGCAAGCATATGCCAATGGGCCAGGGTGTAGGCGAGGAGCGTATCGATCATGCGACGGCCACTCTAGCCGACCGAGCCTGCGGCCGCCTAGGCCAGCATTGTCGAAATGATGGGATCAATATGTCGGCTTTGGTCAGGGCAGCTGGTCGATGGCCGAGGCCGCATCGATGCGACCGGCGCCGAAGATGGGATCGCGGGCCGGGGCGCCCAGATCGACCGCGGTGCCCTCGACGATCTTGCGCAACTGGGTAACGCTGAGCTTGTTGTCGGAGGCCATCAGCAGGGCGGCAAGGCCGGTCACATAGCCGGTCGCCATCGAGGTGCCACTGAAGAAATCATAAGCACCGCCGGGTTTCGCTCCCAATATGTCGACCCCGGGTGCCGCCACAGAGATGTAGGCGCCCTGGTTGGCACGTTTGTAGAGCTGGTCCTTGTGGTCGGTGGCCGTGACGGCGATGACGCCGTCCTGTGCTGCGGGATAGGCTGGCCCGGCCTTGGGGCCCTCATTGCCGGCCGCGGCGATGACGACCACCTTGTGCATCAGCGTGGTGTTGACCATCTGCGAGACCAGGCGGTCCTGTGGTCCAGTCAGGCTTAGATTGACGAGTTGCGCTCCATTCTTGACAGCCGTCTCGATGCCGAGCGAGAGGAGGAATGACGAGCTCTCCGCAGCACCCACCTTCGCGTCGACCTCACGGAAGGCGCGGACCGCGACCAATCTCGCCTTGGGCGCCACGCCCATCAGCGGTCCCTGGCCGACCAGGATGCTGGCAATGACAGTGCCATGGGTTTCGGGATCCACCGTCGCGTCGCCATCTGCCACATCGATCACGGTGATGTGCGCATCGCGCAGAGATTCGTGGGTGACGTCGACGCCGCTGTCAACCAGGCCGATGGTGATTCCGGCACCGCCGGACGCTTTGGCGGTCGCGGTCTCCGCATGAATTTGCGCCAGCGCATATTGCTGGCCGTCGCCGACGCTGGTGCGGTAGATGAAATTCTTCTGCACCCAGAGGGGGCGCTGGTCGGCACTCGCCGCATCATAGACCTTGTCAAGCTCGGCACCCTCAGCGATGCGCATCAGGTATACCCGCAGGCCCAAGCCACTCATCGTGAAATCGCGCGCCACCTCAAGGTCAAGCTCGGCGGCGAAACGCGCGGGCGCACCCGGATCGACCGAGGGCGGGAAGATCACGCACAGTTCGTTGGGCAGGGCGTCTTCCTCTTGGCCCTGCTTTGGGCGATCGCTTTCGGCGCCCGGCGGCGTATCGAAGAGGTCGGGCACGGAGGCATCCGGGCCTTGGCCGGGCAGGTTGATGCCGGGGACATTGCCGCGTGGGCCGGGTGGCGCCAGCACCTGCGCCAGAGGCTGCTCGATGCCGGTGAGCAGCGTCAGAACCACGACAAGGATGCCCCAGCGGAGGTTCATGGCCTAGCGCCGCTGCGCGCTGGCGACCAGGTCGGGCCGCGATTGCAGCTTGGCGATGGCGGTATCTGCGCTGGCAGCGTCCGTCAGGGCCAGGATGAAGGTCTGGCCCGGCTTCGGACCATCCACCACCGTCGCGTTGATTTCGGACAGCATCTGGGTCAACTGTGCCGTGGTGACGTCGGGGCGGAACGACACGATCAGGCTCGCCGTGGGAACCGGCAACTCGGCGCCATCGCTGGCGGTGGCATAGGTATCGCTGCCACCGGGCTGGTTCGTCGATTGGAACGGCAGTGCACCAAGCTGGTAGAGGAAAGCACCCTGCGCCACGATCAGGGCCAAGGCGGCGACGAGGGCAAATTTCAGAGCCGGGCGCGGCGCGAACCAGGGCCCCAGCACGCGCTCGAAGAAGCCGGGTTCGTTGGCCGCCACATAGCGCCGCTGCTTCGTGGTCTCGATCTGCTGCAGCAACTTGGTGAGGTTGCCGGCAGAGGGGCTGCCCACGGCGTCGCCACTGTCGACCACGGCGCGGCGCTGATCCCGGGCGGAATCCAATTGTTCGCGCAGATCGGCCGACCCTTTCAGCATGCCGTCGACCGCGTCATTCTCGCCACGGGACAGTTTGCCGGTCAGGTACCAGGGCAGCAATTCCTGGGCATCCTCCAGATTGAGCGGGCGCTTATCGTCTTTTTGGGCGCTCATGCGATCGCTCCTTTCACTCCGGCTGCTTCCAGCAACACCTTGAGGCGTTGCCGGGCGTAAAACATGCGGGTCTTGACCGTGTTCTCCGGCAGATCCAATACCTCGGCGATCTCCTGGACCGAAAACTCCTGATAGTAGGCCAACTGCAGGATCTCGCGGTGGTCCAGGGACAACCGATCGATCAAGCTGATCAAAAGGCGCGACATGCCGCGGTCCGAGGCCTGGACATCCGGGGTCGGCGCGCCGTCTTCGATATTGGCGGCGACCTCCTCGTCCAGAGCGACTTCCCGCATGCGGCGCAGGCGACTGACGGCCTTGTGGTGACCGATCGAGAACAGCCAGGTTGTGACCGAAGACTTGCCCTCGAACCGCCCGGCCTGACGCCAGACATCCAGCATGGTCTCGCTCAGGACCTCTTCGGCCATTTCCCGGTCCCGCACAAGCTTGACCAGGAACGCAAAAAGAGCGCGGTTGTGCCGCTGATAGAACTCAGTAAAAGCGTCCTTGTCGCCCTTGGCAATACCGTCCAGGAGCTTTCCGTCGGGTATGACGTTGCCCGCATCCAGTCTCATGCTGAGTCAGCCATCTTGTACAATCTGTCGTCCGATCACATCATTGGGTTCAAAGGAATGTCGTCGGAGCGACGGCATTCGAATGGCCCCATTCTGCCATTCCCGACCACGCTCATTCTGGGTCGGGCCCCCGGCCTGGGCCGGCGGCAGGGTAATCTGCTCTAACTGGCTTGTATAGGCTGCTTGCCAGGGCGAGCGGGCTGGGATAAGCGGGTCAACAGACTGAATTTTCCTTAATTGCGACCCTGGGCGGAGCATCCGGTATGGGACATGTGGTCGATTGTGCGGTCTATGAAGCCGGGCGCAGGGTCGGCAGCCTGGATATCAACGATCCCGAGCAGATGCGGATCGAACCGGGCCGCGTGATCTGGATTGGCCTCTATGAGCCCAGCCAGGACGAACTGGCCAAGCTGCAGGGCTATTTTGGGCTTCATGAACTGGCGATCGAGGATGCCTATCGCGCCCACCAGCGGCCGAAGCTCGAGGTCTATGGCGAAACCCTGTTCGTGGTGATGAAGACCGCGCAGCTGGAGGGGACTCATGTCGCCATGGGCGAGACCAGCTTCTTCATCGGGCGCGGTTATGTCATCACCGTGCGGCATGGTCCGTCGACCAGCTATGCCGAAGTGCGCGCCCGCTGCGAGCACACGCCGGAGAGTTTCAAGAAGGGTGAGGATTTCATCCTCTATGCCCTGATGGACTTCATCGTCGACCGCTATTTCCCGATCGTCGACAGCATCGAAGATGATATCGAGAGCTGGAAGAGGCCGTACTCGATGGCAAAAGCACACTCGATGTGCTGGAGGAGATCGTGGTGCTGCGGCGTGACCTCCTGCATCTCCGCCATGCGGTGGCTCCTCTGCCGGAAATCTGCCAGCGCCTGATGCGCTACGACATGGCTCTTATCGACCGCAACACGCATCCCTATTTTCGTGACGTCTTCGACCACAGCACGATCCTGCTCGACCGCATCGAGAATCTGCGTGAATTGATCAAGACCGTTGTCGATACCAAGATGCTGATGAGCGCCATGAAGCAGAACGAGGTCATGCGGCAATTGGCGGCCTGGGCTGCCATGCTGGCGGTGCCCACGGCTGTCGCCGGCATCTATGGCATGAACTTCGAGCACATGCCGGAACTGACCTGGAAATACGGCTATTTCGGCGTGCTTGGCGTGGTATTTGCCATCTGCGGCCTGCTGTTCTGGCGCTTCAAGCGCTCCGGTTGGCTCTAGCTGATCTGGTACTTTTTCAGCAGTCGCCGGAACTGGTGATAGCTGAGGTCCAGCATTTGCGCAGCCTCGGTCTGGCTGCCGTCAGACGCTTGCAACGCGCGGCGCAGAAGCCCGGTTTCAAAGGCGGCCACTGATTTTGCGAACTCTGCCGGTGGTGCGCTCATCGGTTTTTCCGCCATGCGCCGACCCAGCCGCCAGGGACTTTCAAACGGGTCGATATGGACGGCGGCAATCGGCTGCTCGGTCGGCCCGGCCCGATAGACCGAGCGCTCGATCACATTGCGCAACTCGCGCACATTACCCGGCCATGAATGTGCCAGCAGCATGTCGCGGCATTCCGCCGTGAAGCCGGGAAAGAGCGGGTGGCCGAGGGTCTTTGCCATGCGGATACCAAAGGCATCGCTGAGGTCGATGATATCGGAGGGCCGCGCCCGCAAAGGCGGCAGCGTCACGACATCGAAGGCCAGGCGATCAAGCAGGTCGGCGCGAAACTCACCATTTGCGGCACGATCCGGTAGATCGACGTTGGTCGCGGCTACCACCCGGACATCGACCTTCAGGGTCTGTTCGCCGCCGACGCGCTCAAACTCGCCATATTCGATCACCCGCAGGATCTGCTCCTGCAGCCGCGCAGAGGCAGTGGCGATCTCGTCGAGGAACAGGGTGCCTCCGTCGGCACGCTCGAAGCGGCCACGGCGCCGCGTCCGGGCACCGGTAAAGGCACCGGCCTCATGGCCGAACAATTCGCTTTCCAGCAGGGTCTCGCTCAGCGCTGCGCAATTCACCTTGGTGAACGGCCCTTCCCAGCGGGGCGAGAGGAAGTGCAGGCGTTCAGCAAACAGCTCCTTGCCGGTGCCGCGCTCGCCAATGACCAAAGCCGGGCGGTCGAGCTGTGCCAGGCGTGAGACATGCTCCAGCGCCTCCAGGAAAGCCGGATCGGAACCCAGCAAGGCGGTCGGCTCATTCGATTGATTGGTCGATATTGCTTCCATATATCAATATTAGTCATTAGTAGCGAAAATAGATAGTGATTATCGCTAATATGTTAGGCGATATAATGATAACTAATTGAAATATATAGAATCATAACCTGGCACGATGTTTGCCATAAGAAGCGGGTAATTCGATCCTCAGGAGCCACCGATGACTGACGATACCGACCCCCGTTTTCGCCGCAATCTGGCCGCCGACCTCGACCGGGCGCTGGATTGGACCAAGGCCTATCTCAGCTCGCGGAAGGCCTCCGACTGGGCCTTCTTCGCCTGCGGCATCGCCATCGGGCATTTCCTGTTCTAGCCCGCACTTCTCTCCCTCTTTGAATTGATCACTCTGAAAGGACTGCCAAATGGGCATTTTTTCGCGCCTTAGCGACATCGTGAACGCCAATCTCAATTCGCTTCTGGACCGGGCGGAAGACCCGGAAAAGATGGCCAAGCTGATGATCCAGGAGATGGAGGACACGCTGGTCGAGGTGCGCTCGGACGCCGTCAAGAACATCTCGGAAAAGAAGGAAATCCAGCGCCGGCTCGAGCAGCTGGCCGCGGCCGAGACCGATTGGGCCCAGAAGGCGGAGTTCGCCATCGGCAAGGGGCGTGACGACCTCGCCAAGGGCGCCCTGCTGGCCAAGCGGAAGCTGGCGGAGAGCGCCGATGCCCTGCGCGGCGAGCTCAAGGCCGTCGAAGAGGCCCTGGCGCGCCATGACGAGGATCTGGCCCGTTTGCAGTCCAAGCTGCTGGAGGCCAAGGCCAAGCAGAAGGCCTTGCTGATCCGCCTCAACGCCGCCCAGAAGCGGGTGCAGGTGCGCCGGACCCTGGCCGATGGCCGCGTGGATGACGCCCTGGCGCGCTATGAGACGCTCCACAAGAAGATCGACGAGCTTGAAGGTCGGGCCGAGGTTTACGATATGGGTCAAGCAAAGACCTTGGAACAGGAATTTGCCAGCCTTGAAGCGGAGACCGGCCTTGATGCAGAGTTGGATGCGCTGAAGGAAAAGCTCCGCGCCGAGCACAAGGCCTGAACGCATGTTCTGGCTGAGCGCCATCGCTTCAACCGCCCAACCTCCCAAAGGGATCGTCGATGAGTTTGCTCGAGTTCATGTCCGTTCCCATGATCCTGTTCATGGTCATCGTGGCGCCCCTGTGGCTGATCTTCCACTACAAGACGATGTGGAAGAACCAGAAGCAGCAAGGGCCGGCTGACCAGAAGGCTGTCAAGGAGATATGGGATGTGGCGGTGCGGCTGGAAGATCGCGTCGCCAATCTGGAAAAATTGCTCGACGCCGAGGCGCCGGGCTGGCGGGAGACGAAGAAATGAACAGCGACTATTGGCGCGATCCAGCGTGGAATAGCAACGGCGGTGATCGCCCACCCTTCTGGGGCTATCAGGGGTTGCGCCGCTATCCCGAGCGTGGTCGCGTGAGTGGCGTCTGTGCGGGTATCGCGCAGCATTGGGGCATCAAGGTGAAATGGGTTCGCTTTGCGGCAATCCTGGCACTCATCTTCTTCACTATGCCCACGCTTATCTGCTATGGACTTGCGACTCTGTTCTTGAAGTTGGCCGAGCCGGAGCCTGTGCAGCCTGCGGAGAGAGCGTCCGAGAAGGACAATTGGGCGACCGGCGACCTGCCGCCGGACCTCAGCTTTCCCAATCTGCGGCGCAAGTTCCGCGAACTTGAGGAGCGGGCCGGCGCCATGGAGACGCAGGTGACGTCACAGGAATTCCACCTGCGTCGCGATTTCCGCCGCATGGGCGAGGCCTAAAGAATCTTCCCAGGAAACGGATTGCGACCAGCGCGGTCTTCGATCTCGACCACCCAGAGATCGGGATCGCGCTGGACCGACCGCGCGATATAGGCATCGGCCTCCGCCTCGGTGAGCAGCGCGCCGCTTTGCACCGGCAACCAGGCAATCTCGCCATCCTCGTCCCTGGTCTGGGTCAGCAGCTTGCAGCCCGGCCCGAGCAGATTGAGCTTCAACAGGATGGCGCCGCCCCAGGCATCGCCCTTATGGGCAACGACGGCGGTGAGGCCGAGCGAAAAGCACTGCCGTACATGCCCCTGGACGAAGAGTTCGGTTGAGAGCCGATCGCTCACGCCTTCTGTGCCTTGAGCGCCGCCTCGCGCAGATCGCTGAGCGAGGCCTTGGGCGTGATCGCTTCCGGATCGAGGCGCAGCTCCAGCAATGCAGGCTTGCCGGCGGCAAGTGCCCGTTCAAAGGCGGGTGCGAATTGCTCGGTCGTCTCGACCAGTTCGGCATAGGCGCCATAGGCCTTGCCGAGTGCCACGAAATCCGGATTGTGCAGCTCAGTGCCGCTGACGCGACCGGGATAGGTCTTTTCCTGATGCATGCGGATGGTGCCGTACATGCCGTTGTTGACGACCAGGAACACGGCATTGGCACCGTATTGCACGGCGGTCGCCAGCTCCTGGCCGTTCATCATGAAGCAGCCATCGCCATTGAAGGACAGGACGATGCGGTCTGGTGCCGCGAGCTTTGCCGCAACCGCCGCCGGCACGCCATAGCCCATCGAACCGTTGGTGGGACCAAGCTGCGTGCGGTACTTGCGGTACTGATAGAAGCGATGGCTCCAGGTCGCATAATTGCCGGCGCCGTTGGTCAGGATAGCATCGGCCGGCAGGCGCTGGCGCAGCCAGGCCATGATGTCGCCCATCTGGAGGCTGCCGGGAATGGTGCCGTGCTTGATGTTGTCGAGATAGTCGGTGCGGGCAGCAGCGGTCCAACCGTCCCAGGCCTTGTGATCGACCGGGTTCATCTTGTGGGCAGCGCGCGCGAAGGCCGCCATGCCGCTGTTGATCGGCAAGGCCGCCTGATAGACGCGGCCCAACTCCTCAGCACTGGCATGCACATGAACCAGCTTCTGCGCCGGCATCGGAATGTCGATCAAAGTATAGCCGGACGTCGTCATTTCACCAAGGCGGGCGCCGATGGCGATGAGCAAGTCACTTTCCTTGATGCGTTGCGCGAGCTTCGGATTGATACCGATGCCGACATCGCCGACATAATTGGCGAGTGTGTTGTCGTAAAGATCCTGGCAGCGGAACGCGCAGCCGATGGGGAGATTGTTGGCTTCGGCGAAGGTGCGGAAGTCAGCCACCGCCTCGGCATCCCAACCACCGCCGCCCAGGATGACAAGCGGCCGTTGCGCCTTCGCCAGCATGTTGCGGAAGCTCGCCATGTCTTCTTCGCCAGGATGAGCGCGGCTCACCTTGAAATGATCCGCATCACCCACCTCGACCACATCGGTCAACATGTCTTCCGGCAGGGCGAGTACGACCGGGCCGGGGCGGCCATTGACGGCGCGGTGGAAAGCCTGGCTCACCAATTCGGGAATGCGGCGGGCGTCGTCGATCTCCGCCACCCATTTCACCATCGGGCCATACATGCGGCGGAAATCGATTTCCTGGAACGCCTCGCGTTCAACCTGGTCCCGCGCTACCTGGCCGATAAAGAGGATCATCGGCGTCGAATCCTGGAACGCGGTATGGACGCCGACCGAGGCGTTGGTCGCACCGGGCCCGCGCGTCACGAAACAGATGCCAGGCTTGCCGGTAAGCTTGCCATAGGCGTCGGCCATATAGGCGGCGCCACCTTCCTGGCGACAAACGATCAGCTTGATCTTGTCCTTGGAATCATGGAGCGCGTCGAGGGCCGCAAGATAGCTTTCACCGGGCACGCAGAAGGCCATCTCCACGCCATGTTGGATCAAGGCGTCGATCCGGATTCGGCCGCCATTGCGTGGCTTAACATTCTTGGACATCGGGAGCACCCAGGATAGCTGAGGAAATGGGGAAAAGCGGGCTAGGGCTAGCGCCTTTTACGCCTGCTTGGCAAGAGGGGGCCGCTTGTCCGCCCAAGGTTGGAGCTTTTCCAGGGCGGCACCCAGGCCAAGGACACCCCGGTCATCGTGGCGGCGGCCGATGATCTGCAGGCCGATGGGCAGATTGTCCCTGGTGAAGCCGGCCGGCACGGACAAAGCCGGGCAGGGGCTGACGAAGTTCCAGACCGAGGTGAAATCGAGCGCATGGTAGCGGCCCTGCTCGTCAAGTTTCCAGTATTCCGTGTCGCTGCGGCCGACCCTGGCTGCCGGCTGGCACATGGTGCCCGTGAGGACTGCCTCGTTCCGGGCGAGGATCGGCTGCAATTCACCCCACATGCGGGTGCGCGCGATCTCGATCTTCTTGAACTCGACCGCATTCATGGCAAAGCCCGCATCCATCAGGCGCACGACATTGGGATCCATCTTGGCGCGGAAGTCCTTCAGCACATGGCCGAAGAAAGTGGCGAGATAGACACCCCAATGCTGGCTCCATAGATCGTCTTCATCCTTGCCCCAGGGCAGCGAGACTTCTTCGATGACGGCGCCTTGGCTGGCAAAGAGATCGGCGACGCGCCGGACGGCGGCTTCGACCTCGGGATGCCAGACATGATGACCGGCATTCAGCAGCAGGGCGAGACGGCGTCCTTTGAGGTCGCTCGGCAGCGGTGCCGTGAAATCCAAGGGGGATGTGAGCGACTGGATGTCGCGCTCATCCGGTCCCTGCGTGATCTCCAGGAACAGGCAGGCATCGGCGATCGTGCGGGCGAGTGGGCCGAAATGGGAGATCTGGTCGAACTGGCTGGGCAGGATGGTGAAGGGTATGCGGCCGAAGCTCGGCTTCAATCCGACGATGCCGCAGAAGCTCGCCGGAATGCGCACCGATCCGCCCATGTCCGATCCTTCCGCAAAGGGCACGCAACCGCTGGCGACTGCGGCACCTGATCCACCGGAGGAGCCGCCGGCGGTGCGCTCCAAATTCCATGGATTGCGCGTGATGCCCCAGAGCGGGCTTTCAGTGAAGCTCGAATAGGCAAATTCCGGCGTTGTTGTCTTGCCGATGAGTATCCCGCCGGCCTTGGCCAGCGCTTCCGCGATCGGCGCGTCATGGTCCGGGGCCCAATGTTCATAGGCATAGGAGCCAAGCGTCGTGCGCTTGCCTTTGGTCGGAGTCAGATCCTTGAGCGCATAGGGTACGCCATGCAGGGGCCCCCGAAACTTGCCCGCTTTGGCTTCCGCCTCCATCACTTTGGCGAGCGCCAGGGCTTCATCGGCATAGACGAAGCAGAAGCAGTTGAGAACTGGATTGACCTCGGCAATGCGCGCGAGGGCATTGGTGACCAAAGTCACCGGCGACAGCGTGCCGGCTCGGATACGGGCGGCGAGGTCGGTAGCTGGAGCAAAGCACAGATCTAGGTCGGTCACGATCAGTATCCGTTCCGGGGTTGAGAAAGGCGTCCGAGGCGGCGCACGACAAAGATGAGCAGAATGACGTCGACCAGCATCATGAGCGCCACCAGGGCATGATAGAGGGGCGAGGCATTCTGGGCGACCCCCGACAGGATGGCGCCGGGCAGCAGTACCGCCTCGCCGGAGAGGGCATTGCCGAGATAAAAGTCGCCCAACGACAGTATAAGCGCCAACAGCCCGCCAAACACGGCATAGGGGCGCAAGCTTGGCCAGGTAAGGGACCGGAAGATGGTGATCTCATCGGCGCCGGCCTCAAGTGCGGCCTCCCGCCAGGCGGGATCGACGCGGCGCCAGCCGATGCACAGGATGGCGGCCACGAGTGGCGCTGCCACAGCCGCCTGGCTGGCGGCGACCAGGCCGAGCCCCAGGGCATTGCCACCCCATTGCGCCAATTTGAGGCAGGCCAACAGAAAGAGAGCGCCCAGGCCGAACCGGGGCAGAAGGAAGGGCAGGGCTGAAGCCAGGATGGCAACGTAACGGCGCCGTGCCAACCATTGCCGCCAGAGAAGGGAGAGGCATAAGCCCCAGACTGAAGCCAGGAGGGCGACGCCGAGGGCAATCAGCGGTGTCAGCAGCAAAGCCGGCGCAATACCAGATTCCTTGGTCAAGGCAGCCGTCAACTGGCTGGCATCCGCCACCAGGACGATCCCGAGGCTGTAATAAAGACCGAGCCCGAAGATAGCACCCACCGGCAGAAGCAGGAACAGGACCAGCAACAGGGCTATGAGATGAAGGGACCAGGCGGGCGTATGACTGACACGGCGGATCATAATCTGATCTCCTGCCCACGTCGCTTGGCCAGCGCCACGACGAACAGCGGCAGACAAGCCAACAGCAGCATGAGCAGCAACATTACAGCCGCATAGGGCCAGCCGGTGTCACTTTCAAGAGCGCGTTGCAGCCATTCGCTTGCCTGCTCGAAACCGCCGGTTCCGAGCAGTCGCGGCTCCAGAAAGCTGCCAACCGACCCGCAGAACAGCACCGTAGCGGTAAAGGTGAAAAGCCGGCGATTGGGCGGCCAGAGAATCTGCTGCAGAAGCGCAAAGGCTGTCGCGCCGCATTCGCGCGCTGCATCGAGGACGTTTCGATCAACACGATTGAAGCCCGCAGCAAGGCACAGGACAGCCAAAGGCAGCCAGGCATGTACACTGGCGATCAGTTCGGCCGAGAATCCGCCCAACATGTTAATTGGAATGAAGTCGATGAGCGCCAGATCCTTGAACGCCTGCATCCAGCCCAGGATGCGGATGCCTGGATCGGAGAACCACATCAGGATGATGAAGCCCAGGAGAAGGCGGCCCAGGAAGCGCCTGCGTATGGCAATCAGAAAAGCGAGCGGCGTGGCTATGAGCGTCGTGATCAGTGCCGACAATGCTGCCAGCAGCATGCTGTTCAACAGAGCGGCGCGCGCTTCGACCGACCCGAGGACACTGAGCCATGCGGTGGAGGTGATCGTGGCGGGTCCGTCCGGTGCACCTTGCAGGCTGAGCCACAGCACCAGCAGCAGGGGAGCCGCAAAGAACAGGGCCTGTGCGAAGACCGCGATCCAGGCGAGACCCAGGAGCGGGCCTCGCAAGATAGCGGCATGCGCGATATTCCGTGCCATCAGTCGGCCGGCAGCAGAAAGGCGTCGGCACGATTCCAGCCCAGTGTGATTCGCCGGCCCGCTTCTAGCGGAAAAGGCGCTGGCAGGGGAATATCGGCGATAATGCCGGGCTGGAACCCCTCGATTGTCGCACGAATCTGTACACCGCCACCACGTGGCATCACATCGGCGATCTGTCCGTCGGCCAGCATGTCGAAGCGTCGAATGCCGAGAAAGGGTCGCACAACCTCGGGCCGGATCAGCAACTGGGCTGGCCCGGTTGCCAGCGTCGGGTGACAGCGGTCGCGGCCGATATCACAACCGCCGGCCTGCAGAATAGCGCTGCGCAAAATCACCTTGGCCTCGCTCACGTTGATCTCGACCGGCAGCAGGTTGCAGGGACCGGCCAATCGCGCGATCACGGCATTCGCTGGTCGACCGAACAGGTCCTCGGGTTTGCCATGCTGTGCCTCGCGGCCCTCGATCAGCACCGAGATCGTGTCGGCTAGCGCCATCGCTTCAACAAGATCATCGGTGGCAAGGAGGGTGGTCAGGCCAAATTGGCGATGCAGGCGTTTCACTTCAGGCAGAAAGGCGCGTCTGGCCGCCGGTGCCAGCATATGCAGCGGCCGTTCCAGCAACAGGATTTCCGGCTCGCCGCCCAGCGCCCGCGCCAGGGCCACGCGCAGCTGCTGTTCGGCGGACAGCGCCCCGGGCATGCATGTC
Source organism: Rhodospirillaceae bacterium (assembly GCA_016712715.1). NCBI lineage: Bacteria > Pseudomonadati > Pseudomonadota > Alphaproteobacteria > Rhodospirillales > Rhodospirillaceae > Rhodospirillaceae bacterium. Next base: position 1,164,243 of record JADJQM010000001.1, on the reverse strand, counting down.
AGCAAGTCGGCGCTGATGCCGCATTCCTCGGTCAGGCGATCAAGTCGGTTCTTGATTTCCCCCTGGTCGTGCCCGCGTTGCTGCAAGGGAAAGGCAATATTCGCGAGGACGCAAAGATGGGGGAAGAGGGCGGGGTTCGATCGCACGGTCATGACGCCGCGCTCACCCGGCGCACGCAGGCCCAGATCCTTGCCGTCGAGCAAGATGCGCCCATGCTGCGGCCTTGTAAATCCGGCGACGGCATCAATCAAGGCCCGCAGGCCACTTTGATCCGGCGACACCAGCGCGAAGATCGCGCCACGGTGCAGGGCTGCCGAATAGCCGTCGAGGACCGGTCCCGTCGGGCCGCCGATCGTCAGATCACGCAGATCAAGATGCGTCGGCACCGACATTCCTGCTTTGCCCTTCCCCTGACGAAATCGTCAGTGATGATGAGCTTCGTGCAACATGCTCTGCCGCATGCCGGTATCGTAGCTATGGCCGGCCGGCGTCAAGATGCAGGCGCGCGGAAACATCGACTGGATGAGGCCCTTGCGTTCTAGGGCGCGCCAGGCAGCTTCGTTGCCAAGGCCGGTGGCGTCGCTGGCCGAGAGGACCCAGGGGCCAAGATGAAAATGGTCATCATGGGCATGGGGCAGGCGTTGAATGAGTGTGTGGCCGGCTTCCTCGGCCGGTACGGCATAGCCTTCCAGTCCCGACAAGGCCTGGAACAGGGTCAGCGTCTTGAGTTGCAGAGCGTTCAGATTGAGCGGGTTCTTCTTCGGCATGACGATGTTTCCTGAGTGAGACGTCTAGGCGGCGAGTGCCTTTTCCATGAACAGCGAATTTGGATCGGCCTGGTAAGCGCCAAACGGCTCGATTCCGTAAAAACCGGCGCTACGGTACAGGGCGATTGCTTCCGCTTGCCGGATGCCGGTCTCCAGGCGCAGGCAGTGGAGACCGACCGCGCGGGCATCCGCTTCCAGCGCCGCCAGCAGGCGGCTGCCGAGCTTCAGGCCACGTGCCGTCGGATCGACGAACATGCGTTTGATTTCACCATAGCCTGATTGGCGCAGAATCGCCGCAATGCCGCGCATAGCGCCATCGACGCGGGCGACGAAAAATGTCGTATCCGGGTGCTGCAGCGAAGAAACGTCGACCAGGTGATTGCTCTCGGCTGGGTAGAGTGCCGCGTAATAAGCGTCGCTGACCTGCAGCAAGGCGTGGACTTCAGGCTGGTCCGGAGTCTCGATTCGAATGACGGGGTGAATCAAGGCGTAACCTCAGTCGCGGAAATTGGTGAATTGCAGCGGCTGCTCGATCTTGAGCCCTTTGACAAAAGCGATCGCATCCTGGAGATCGTCGCGCTTCTTGCCCGTGACGCGCAGCTCGTCGCCCTGAATCGAAACCTGGACCTTCAGTTTGCTGTCCTTGATGTCCTTGACGATCTGCTTGGCCAGCTTCTGGTCCAGTCCCTGCTTCACGACGACTTCCTGCCGGCGCGAGTTGCCGGTCGCCTTCTGCTCTTCCTTGAACTCGAGGCAGTTGGCATCCAGCTTGCGGCGCGTGATGTAGACCTTCAGCAGATCCTGAACCTGCTTCAGCTTCAGATCGTCATCGGCGTTGATTGTGATGAGCTCGTCCTTGCGTTCGACGGTGCATTTCGAGCCCTTGAAATCGAAGCGGGTCGCGATCTCGCGGACCACGCCCTGCACGGCATTGTCGACCTCGGCCAGCTCGGTCTTTGAAACGATGTCAAATGACGGCATCGGAACCTCCTGAATAATCCGCGAATGTGCCATAGCGGCGGTCATTTCGCCAGCGCTGCGCCACTCAATGTGCCAGGGCCCTCGGGATGCGGGGATACCAAAGATAGAGTGTCGCGGCGCGCAGGCCAAAGAACAGCATCAGAGATGCCCATAGGCCATGATTCCCGAAGGCAGGGATGAGAAAGTACTGGGCGATGATGGCACCCAGGCCGGCGATGATCATCCCGTTGCGCATCTCGCGCCCCCGCGTGGCACCGATGAAGACGCCGTCAAGGGTGTAGCACCAGAACGCCACCAGCGGCGTCGCCACCAGCCAGGGCAGATATGGGCTGGCCAACGCGACCACGGGCGGATCGCTGGAAAACACGCCGATGATTGTCGGCCCGAACCTGTAGAGCAGGGCAGAAAATGCCGCCGCTATGAGCAGAGTCCAGAGCAAAGACCCCCAGACGACATTTCGCAACTGCCGTCGGTCGCGCGCGCCGACAGCCTGCCCCACGAGCGTTTCGGTGGATTGGGCACAGCCATCAAAGGTCTGCGCGATTGCAGCCAGCAGGACGAACAGCACCTGGTTCGCGGCCACCGTAGCATCGCCCATGCGTGCGCCGAGGCCGACGAAATACGCCATGATGAACATGATCGCCAGAGTGCGCAGGAAAATGTCGAAATTGACCGAGATCAGCACGAACAATTTGTCGAGATCGATCAACGAACCTGCGTCGTCGCTGAGTGGCACGATGCGCAGCAGCCGTCGCACGACCACAAAGCCGACGATCGCCGTCACCGTTTGAGCAATTGCCGTCGCGATTGCGGCGCCATCGACACCCAGATGGAAGCGAAAGACCAGGATATAGCAGAGCGCGATATTCAGTCCATTGAGCAGGAGCTGGAGTGCCAAGGCGCGCCCCATGCGTTGCAGGCCAATGAGCCAACCAAGAATGACGTAGTTCGTGAAGTCGAAGGGAGCACTGAACAGGCGATAGTGGAAGTAGCGCGCGGCAAGATCCGCCACGGCCTCGCTGGATCCGAACAGCGGCACCGTGACATATGCCAGAGGCACCATGACGAGAAGCACCACGCAACCGAAAATCCAGGCGAGTGAAAGAGCCCGGTTCAGCGTCGCCTTGATCTCGTCACCATCCTCGGCGCCAAAGGCCTGGGCGGTGAAGCCGGCTGTCCCCAGGCGCAGGAAGGCGAAGGCCCACAATACCAGGGCAGCCAAGGCAGCACCCACGGAGATGCCGCCCAGGGCGGTGGCATCCCCCGTCTGGCCGACCAGGGCGGTGTCGACCAGATTGGGCAATACCGCTGAGAAATTGGCAAGGATCGCCGGAACCGCCAAAGCAACGATGCGGAAATGGGTCGATTGAGGCGCTGGGGCGGTTGTGTCTGTCATGCTGCTGCGATGCAATGGGCGGCGCAATATAGGCAGGGCGTCCGATGACTGGCAAGTTGGCGTGATGATGCCATGCCCCTGCCAATCACGATATTTTGTCACTATTTCAGCTAGCTAGAGCGTTGCTAACCTATCTTTAATCAATTCACTCTAGGTAACGAGGATCAATTCCGTGATTGCCTGAAAACGCCCGTTGGGGCGACTCTGGGTGGTCAAACCCTCACTGCAGGGGCGCCGGTTGCGTCCAGGCCGAGCCGGGTGGCGCAATGCATGACGGCCACATTCTCTGTCTGCTGAGTGACGACGCGGAAAACGCGGCCATTCGTGCTGCCTTGGGCGATGACCGGTATCGCCTTGAGTGGGTGACGTCGCGCGAGACGCTCATTGGCGACAAGGGTGGTGATCCCCCGGCGGACCTGCTCCTGATGCGTGCAAGGTCGGGCACGGATGGCGACTTCATCAAGGCGATACGCACCGACCACGGGTCGGACCGATTCCCGATCGTTTTCCTCGTCGATCCGGGCGAGGAGACGCTGGTTGAGCATTGCCTGTCCTGCGGTGCCGATGACTTTCTCACCGTGCCGATTCACGCCGCCGAATTGTTGGCCCGGATTCGCAGTCAGTTGTCGCGCGCCCGAGCCATTGCAGCGAGCCGGCTTGAGCGCGACCGCTTCGCCCTCGCCGTAGCCGGTTCCAGCGACGGCATCTGGGACCTCACGTTGAGCGACGACGCGCTGTTCATGTCGCCGCGATGTGCTGAATTGCTTGGGCGCAATGGCGACGACGGATTCAAGCGTCTCGAAGACTGGCTGGCCATAATCCATCCCGATGATGTCGACCAGTTCCAGGTGGAACTGCGCAATCATCTTGAGGGCATTACGCTCTCTCTGCAGATGGAATGCCGTATGCAGCACCGCAACCAGACCTATCGTTGGTTCCTGGTACGCGGCACGGGCCAGCGCAACGCAACCGGTAAGGCGTTCCGCATCGCCGGATCCCTCACCGACATCAGCGAGCGCAAGCTCACCGATGCGATGACCGGTTTGCCGAATCGGATTGTGCTGTATGACCGTCTCAATCAGACCATCGTGAAGAACCGGCGCAAATCTTCGGCCAATTTCGGCATCATCCTGCTGCAGATCGATCGCTACGAGACGATGCGCGAGGCCTATGGCCAGGTCTTCTGCGACGCCGTCCAGAAAGTCGTCTCGCAACGCCTGGTCGGTACGTTGCGCACGACTGATACGCTCACCATCATGGGCGAGAACACCATGTGCATTCTCCTCGACGTGATGCGCGACGATACCGATCTGGTGCGCGTTTCGCACCGAGTCCGCGCCGCCGCCGAAGAGCCAATCACCCTGGGTGACGAGAGTGTCCTGCTCAGTCTCTCGATCGGCATGGCACAGGCCCAGGCGCATCACCAGAGTGCCGAGGATCTCATCCGCGACGCCACGGCGGCCCTCAACAAGGCCCGCGCCGAGGGTGGCGGGCAGGAGGTCGTGTTCGATCCGGATATGCAGCGTCGAGCGCGCGACCGCCTGCGGATCGAGGCTGAACTGCATCTAGCCCTCAAACGCAATGAACTCGTCCTCCTCTACCAGCCGATCATCGACCTCAACACCGGGCGCCTTGCCGGGTTCGAGGCCTTGGTCCGCTGGCAGCACGCCCAACGCGGCCTGATACCGCCAATGGAGTTCATCCCGATCGCCGAGGAGACAGGTCTCATCGTGCCGATCGGCACATGGGTCGTGCAGGAGGCCTGTCGCCAGGGCCGGGAATGGCTCGACCAGGAGGGCAATGCCGACCTGTTCATCAGCGTCAATGTGTCTTCTCGTCAGTTGGACGGTCCGGCCCTGCCCGAGATCGTGCGACAGGCCCTGCGCGAACATCGGCTGGCTCCCGAGCATCTCAAGCTTGAGATCACCGAAAGCGCCGTGATGCGGGATTTTGAACTGACCATGAAGCTGCTCAAGCGCCTCAAGGAAATCGGCGTCGGCCTGTCGCTCGACGATTTCGGCACGGGCTATTCGAGTCTCAGCCTCCTGCGGCGCCTGCCGGTCGATACCTTGAAAGTGGATCGTTCCTTCGTCACAGCCATGACCGCCGATACCAGCGGCGTGAAGATGGTTGAAGCCATTCTGCAGCTCGCCCGCCTGTTCGATCTCAAGGTCGTGGCCGAGGGGATCGAGCATGAGGAGGAGGAAAAGCTCCTCAAGGAACGCGGCTGCGAGTTCGGCCAGGGCTGGCGTTACGGGAAGCCGCTCACGGTCTCTGCCTGCCTTGACTTGATGCGCGAACAGCGCAAATCCACCAAACGCATCGCCGGGTAACGAAGGCGGCGGCGCCCATTGTGGACGGCGCCGACCGGTTCACATCCATCGAGCTATTTGTTGGTCTGCAGGGCGGCCTGGATATCCCGCTGCCGCCGCTTCTCGCTCCGCGTCATCAGGATGTGCGAGGTGATGACGCCCGTCGCCACCACCGCGATGATCATCGTTGCCAGGGCATTGATCGTGGGATCGACGCCGCGCCGGACCTTCGAGAAGATCAGCTGCGGCAAGGTCCCCCAGCCCGGACCGTTGGTATAGAGCGTGATGACCAGATCATCGAGCGAGATGGTGAAGGCGAGCAGCCAGCCGGAAATCACTGCCGGCGCGACAATCGGCAGGGTGATAACCAGGAAGGTCTTCAAGGGCTTCGCCCCGAGATCGAGGGCCGCCTCCTCCAGCGACATATCGAAGACGGAAAAGCGCGACTGCATGACCACGGTGACATAGGACATGGAAAGGTGATGTGGGCGAGCGTTACAGTCCAGAAATCCATGCGCCCGGGCCAACCAATTATCTGCTGCGAAGCCTTGAACAGCAGCAGCAGGGACAGGCCGGTGATGACTTCCGGCATGACCAGTGGCGCAGTCACCATGCCGCTGAAGGCGATGCGGCCATGGAACTTGCGATATCGGGCGAGGACGTAACCCGCCATGGTGCCGAGCACCGTTGCGAAGGTGGCGCTCACCGCTGCGATGATGAAACTGTGCTTGGCAGCATCCAGCACCGCTTGCTCCTGCAACAGCACTGGATACCAGCGTGTCGAGAATCCGCCCCACAGGGTCATCAGTTTGTTGTCGTTGAAGGAGTAAGTCACCAGTACCAGGATTGGCCCATAGAGGAACACAAAGCCCAGAACCAGCATCAGCAGAATGAACCAGGAGAGACGCTTGGTCATTTCGGCGCCTCCTGGGATTTGTTCTGGAAGTACTGGAACGCCATGATCGGGACCACCAGGATGATAAGGATGGCCACGGCAACGGCGGATGCCATGGGCCAATCACGGTTCTGGAAGAATTCGACGGCGACGACCTGGCCTATCATCAGCGCATCGGGGCCACCCAGCAGTTCCGGGATGACATATTCGCCGACTGCCGGAATGAACACCAGCAAGGCGCCGGCGATGATGCCAGGGAGCGAGAGCGGAATAGTGATGACGCAGAAGGCCTTCAATGGCCGGCAGCCGAGATCGGCTGCTGCCTCTAGCAGGGACATGTCCATCTTTTCGAGATTGGCATAGAGCGGCAGGATCATGAACGGCAGATAGGTATAGACGATGCCGATATACATCGCGGTCGGCGTGTAGAGGATCAGCAATGGCTCGTCGATGATGCCGAGCGCCAGCAACACGTCATTGACCACGCCTTCCTTGTTGAGGATGCTCTTCCACGCATAGACGCGAATGAGGAACGAGGTCCAGAAGGGCAGGATGATCGCCAGCAGCAGCAGGGCCCGCGTCGATGGCGTGCAGCGGGCGATGCCATAGGCCATCGGATAGCCGATGAGCAGGCAGATGATGGTCGAGAAGAAGGCGAGGGTGAGTGAGTTCAGATAGGCTTTGTAGTAGAGCGAATCGTGGAACAACCGCTTGAAATTGTCGAACAGTTGATCGTGCGGCACGCTCTCTGGCCCGAACATCGGCGTGTAAGGCGGCTGCGCGATGATGGTCTGGGCGAAGCTGAGCTTCAGGATGATGATGCAAGGAACGACGAAGAAGATAGTCAGCCACAGATAGGGAACCAGGATAACTGCTGTACGGGGCTTGAAGCCGAGGGCTGTGAGAACACTGCGGATCGGCCCGCCAAGCGGCAGGGAAGTCTGCTGGGGAATGTCGGATGCCATGTGCCGCCTCAGCTCAATAAAGCGACGGGGCTGTTGGCGTGCCAGGTGACATAGACCCGGTCGTCCCAGTCGATCGCATGCTCGGCGGCGCGGCGTTGGTTCGACATGGTGACTTTGACTTCCTTGCCGCTGTCGAGCTTGATCAGGTAGACGGACATGTTGCCCATATAGGCGATGCCCTTGACGATGCCGGGTGCGCAGTTGTTGGCGTCACCGGGATTGGTCTTGTCCAGTTCCATCTTTTCGGGGCGGATGGCCACCCACACTTTGGCACCGGGCGCCGCCGAAATACCGTGGTCGATATAAATCGGGCATCCGGCCTCGGCCGATTCGATCAACACATGGCCGGGCTCGTCTTCGACGATGTTGCCTTCGAACAGGTTGACCGAGCCAATAAAGTCGGCAACGAACTTGGTGTTGGGATATTCGTAGATTTCCTTCGGCGTGCCCACCTGCACGATATGCCCGTTGTTCATGACGCCGATCCGGGTCGACAGCGTCATCGCCTCTTCCTGGTCGTGGGTCACGACGATAAAGGTGATGCCGAGGCGATCCTGGATGTTCATGATCTCGAACTGGGTTGCTTCGCGCAGTTTCTTGTCAAGGGCACCCAAGGGCTCGTCGAGCAGCAGCAGCTTGGGTTCCTTGACCAGCGAACGGGCAAGCGCCACGCGCTGGCGTTGGCCACCTGAGAGTTGATGCGGCTTGCGGTGGGCAAACTGACGCATCTGCACCATGTCGAGAATAGCGCCGACCCTGGATTTGATCTGATCGGGTGGCGTTTTGTCCTGCTTGAGCCCGAAGGCGACGTTCTGTTCGACTGTCATATGCGGGAACAGCGCATAGGATTGGAACATCATGTTGGTTGGTCGCTCATAAGGCGGAATGTTCGCCATGTCGACGCCATCAATGTAAATCTTGCCCGATGTCGGCTGTTCGAAGCCAGCCAGCATGCGCAGCAAGGTCGTCTTGCCGCAGCCTGAACCGCCCAGCAGCGCGAACAGTTCGCCGCGATAGATGTTGGCGGATACATTGTTGACCGCGACGAAATCGCCGAACTTCTTCGTGACGTTCTCGATGCGAATGTAAGGCTGCGCGTTCGGATCGTTCCAGATCTGGGAGGTGGGTTCCGCTTTTGCTCGTTCAGCCGCCATGATGTTTCCTGTCGCTGCTGACCCGGTTCGGGCCTAGGCACTGTCAAAAAGGAAGCGGCGGCGCCGAGGCCGGCGCCGCCGTGTTTTCTACTGACCGGTTTTCACCCGTGTCCATTCGCGCGTGATGACACGGCTGAGTTCCTGGGAACGGACCACGGAGGGGAATCCCCGCTTCATCACTTCCTCGTTCGGGTAGATGGCCGGGTCGTCCAGGATTTCCTTGTTCACGAACTCCTTGGCCGCCAGGTTGGCATTGGCATAGTAGGTATAGTTGGTGGCGGCGGCGATCACTTCTGGACGCATCATGTAATTGAGGAACAGGTTGGCGTTCTTGGGATGCGGCGCATCTGCCGGGATCAGCATGCCATCGAACCAGATGTTGGTGCCTTCCTTCGGTATCGTGTAGGCGAGATTGATCTTGAGGCCGGCCTCGGCAGCTCGAGTCGCGGCGGTCGCATAGTCGCCCGACCAGCTCATCGAGATGCAGTTCTCGCCATTCGGCAGCGAGGTCAGATATTGCTGCGAGTCGAAGTTGCGGATATAGGGCCGCACCTTCATCACCAGGGCTGCGGCGGCGATGATGTCCTCTTCCTTCTGCGACGTCGGATCCTTGCCCATATATGCAAGCGCCAGCGGAAACACGTCTTCCGGTGAATCGAGGAAGGTGACACCGCAATCGGCGAATTTCGAGAGGATGTTCGGATCGAAGATGATGGCCAAGCTGTCGAGCGGGGCGTCGGGCATGCGTTCCTTCAGCATGTCGACATTGTAGGAGAACCCGTTGGTGCCCCACATGTAAGGAATAGCGTGTTCATTGCCCGGATCTGCGTCCTTGGCAAGAATGGCCATGATGGACGGATCCATGTTCTTCAGATTGGTGAGTAGGCTCTTGTCGAGCTTCTGATAGAGACCGATCCGAATCTGCCGCGCAAAGAATGAAGAGGAGGGGAAGACGACATCATAACCCGTCCCGCCGGTGACAAGCTTGGCCTCGAGATCCTCGTTGCCGGTGTAGGTGTCATACTGCACCTTGATGCCGGTCTCCTTCTCGAAATCGGCAATCGTGGTCTCGCCGATATAGTCGGACCAGTTATAGACATTCAGAACTTTGGGTTCTTCGCTGGGAGCCGGCGTGACCGCCGCTTCCTGTGTCGGCGCTGCGTTGGTCGTTTCGGTCGCCGTTTGATTCGCTGCGGGTGTCGTCGCTGTTTCGTTGCTTTGTTGCGACGTCTTTTCCTCGCCGCAGCTGGACATGAAGGCGCCAAGCGCCACCATCACCGCTGCCACGCGCAAGTTGTGACCGATACGCCTCTCGCCGGACATGACGCCTCCCCAGTTTTGAGCACACCAACCGGAATTGAGCACGTCTTGAACTAACGTTGCTTCAGTCCGGAGAATCCCTGTTTAGCACATTATTAACGATTTTTTATATCTGACCCCGTCCGAGTACCCCGTGTCAACCCTCGCCATGCAGCGCACAATCAAGATGTACTCGCGCAATAAAAGACCCCGCGGAATGAACCGCGGGGCCATTAGTCATTTTGTATCGATCAGATATTGCAGCGCTTTATGACGGCGCCATCATGTCTGCGGCATTACTGGCCGGTCTTGATCTTGGTCCAGGTGCGGGTGCGCAGGCGCTCGATTTCCGGTGTAGCGACCTTGTCCGCAAACAGGCGGGCGCGCACTTCTTCGTTCGGGTAAATGTTCGGATCATCCAGCAGAGCCTTGTCGATCATCGGCATGGCGGCGGCAACCGGGCTGCCGTAAGCCACATAGTTGGCGTTGGCGGCCGCGACCTTCGGATCGAGATTGTAGTTGATCCACTTATAGGCCTGCTCGATGTTGACGGCATCGGTCGGGATGGCCATCACATCCATCCAGATCAGCGTGCCCTCCTTGGGGAATCGCATAGCCGATCTCGATGCCGTTCTTGGCCTCTTCGGCACGGGCGCCAGCCAGGCTGAAATCGCCCGACCAACCCAGGGTCAAACAGACGCTGCCACTGGCAATGTCGTTGATATAGCTCGAGCTGTGGAAGTATTTGACATAGGGCCGAACGCCGAGCAGCAATTTCTCGGCCGCCGCATAGTCATCCGGGTTGGCGGTATAGGGATCCTTGCCGAGATAGTTCAAGGCGACTTGCAGGACTTCGGCCGGCGCATCGAGCATGGTGATGCCGCAATCGGCGAATTTCTGCGCCAGTTCTGGCTTGAAGATGATGTCGAGGCTGTTCACCGGCGCATCCGGCATGCGCTTGTTGATCTCGGCAACGTTATAGCCGATGCCCGTCGTACCCCAGAACCATGGCACGGAGTATTTGTTGCCAGGATCGAAGGCCGAAAGCACTTCCATGATCTTCGGATCGAGGTTCTTGTAGTTCGGAATCGTGGCAGGGTCGATCGGTTGGTAGATACCGACGATGATCTGCCGGGCGAGGAAGGCGCCTGAGGGATGCACGAGATCGTAGCCGGTGCCGCCGGCCATCAATTTCGCTTCGAGCATTTCGTTCGAATCATAGACATCGTACTGAACGGCGATGCCAGTCTCCTTTTCAAACTCGCCCTTGGTCTCCTCGGCGATGTAGTCCGACCAGTTATAGACATTGAGCTTGCCGCCGGAATCGGCTGCCGGTGCTGCTGCTGTCTCCGTCGTGGTGGCCGGTGCTGTTTCGGCGGCGTTGGTCGCCGGTGCTGCTTCCGTCGCGGTCGTGTTGGTGGCTTGTTCAGCCTCCTTCTTTTCCTCGCCGCAAGCTGTCAACAACAGCGCTGAGATAAAAGCTACCCCGATCAGTTTTGATTTTTGCACCATGGCCTCCTGGTTATTGTTGAATTGCCGGATTGTTTATTTCGGCCGCGCCGACTGGCCTGATGGCCCGCAGCCCAATGGTTAACACGCCCAGATGCTATTTTCGCACCTCAGAGGGTGGTTTTGTCAACAAATGGCCGTGAAGGACTGGTCCCTGGCTCATTCGCTCCAGTTCTGGCCGTCGAGCGTCATCATCACCGTATAGAGATCCGGCCGTCGGTCGCGGAACAGGCCCCAGCCCGCCCGCTGGCGCCGAAGTGCCTGAAAATCGAAATCGGCAGTGAGAATCGCTTCCTCGGCACCCGCCTCGGTAATGATCTCGCCGCGGGCGCCGGCGATGAAGGAGCGGCCATAGAAGGTCAGCGAGCAAGTCTGGCCGTCTTCCCTGCCGATGCGATTGGACGCCACCACCGGCACCATGTTGCAGGCGGCATGGCCTTGCATGGCGCGCTGCCAGTGATCGGCGCTGCTGAAATTGGGATCGTTGGGCTCGCTGCCGATGGCGGTCGGATAGAGCAGCAGCTCGGCGCCCATCAGGGCCATCGCGCGGGCGCATTCCGGGAACCATTGGTCCCAACAGATGCCGCAGCCGATTCGGGCATAGGCGGTATCCCATACCTTGAAGCCCGTGTCGCCCGGATTGAAATAGAACTTCTCCTGATAGCCCGCACCATCAGGAATGTGGGATTTGCGATAAAGTCCCAACATCTCGCCGTCGGCGTCGATCACCGCCAAGGAATTGTAATAGGCATTGTTGGCAGCCTCGAAGAACGAGATTGGCAGCACGACCTCCAATTCTCTGGCAAGTTCCTGCATGCGGGCAATGGTCGGATGGTCTTCCGCCGGTTGGGCAAGATCGAACAGCTCGGCCAATTGATCCTTGCAGAAATAGGGCGTCTCGAACAATTCCTGCAATTGAATGATGCGGGCGCCCCGCTTGGCGGCCTGCCGTACCAGGGCCTCGGCCCGGTCGACATTCTGTGCGGAATTCGGCGAACAGGCGAATTGAGTTGCCGCAACCGTCACCGTAGCCATGGATATATCCCCGATTTTCAATCTTGCTGCCCCGATTCATAGCCTTTGCGCGGAGCCGATCAAGCCTTTACTGGCGCACCGGTCCTACCCTCCTTTTGGAGTACTTGCATGCCGTTCCGAAATCGTCACATTGTGTCCTGGGCGGCGCACAAGGGCAGCGGCGTTTTCTGTTGTCTTCGCGGCGATTTGCGGGCGCCCCTTAAAATCTGACTCGATGACCAGGATTCCCACGGGATCCCAGCAAATATAGTCAACTTGGGAGGACCTTATGCTTCGTCGCAATTTCCTGAAAGGCGCCGGTATCGGCGTCGCTGCAACTGCGGTGGCGGCCCCCGCCATTGCCCAAAGCAGCCCCGAACTCAATTGGCGCCTGACCTCTAGCTTCCCGAAAAGCCTCGACACAATCTTCGGTGCAGCGGAGACCTTCGCGAACTACGTTTCCGATGCGACGGATGGCAAGTTCAAGATCCAGGTTTTCCCGGCCGGCGAACTCGCCCCGGGCCTTGAGGCCGCGAACGAGGTCGCCAAGGGCTCCCTCGAGATCTGCCATACCTGCAGCTATTATTACTGGGGCAAGGATCCGACCTTTGCCTTCGGCACAGCTGTGCCGTTCGGCCTCAACAGCCGCATGCAGAACGCCTGGATGTATCATGGCGGCGGCATCGAGTTGATGAACGAGTTCTATGCCGGCCATAATCTCTACGGCCTGCCCTGCGGCAACACCGGTGCCCAGATGGGCGGCTGGTTCAGGAACGAGATCAAGTCCGTCGCTGACCTCAAGGGCGTCAAGATGCGCATTGCCGGGTTTGCGGGCAAGGTGATGTCCGGCGTCGGCGTCGTCCCGCAGCAGATCGCCGGCGGTGAAATCTACCCGGCCCTTGAAAAAGGCACGATCGACGCGGCCGAATGGGTCGGTCCCTATGACGATGAGAAGCTCGGCTTCTACAAGGTGGCGCCGTTCTATTACTATCCCGGCTGGTGGGAAGGTGGCGCTTATCTCCACATCATGATCAACAATGAAAAGTGGAACGCACTGCCCAAGAGCTACCAGTCGATCGTGAAGGCGGCGGCTCAGGCAACCACGGCCGATACCCAGGCCAAGTACGACTTCCTCAACCCGACGGCGCTCAAGAAACTGGTCGCCGGCGGCGCCAAGCTGAAGCCCTATCCGCAGGATGTCATGGAAGCCTGCTTCAATTCGGCGAAAGCGGCCTATGAGGAGATCAGCGCCACCAACGCGCCCTTCAAGAAGGCTTACGAAGCGATGGCAGCCATCCGCGCCGACCAGTATCTCTGGTTCCAGGTGTCGGAACACACCTTCGATACGTTCATGATGAACCAGCAGCGCAAAAAGCAGCTCTAGTCACGGCTGCCATAAGTGATGAGGCCCGGCAATCCACCGATTGCCGGGCCTCTTTCTTTGTGCGCGATGCGGATCGGGCTCACTCGATGGCGGGCGGCTCCGACAGGTCGAAGCTCGGCAGGGTCGGCAGTTCTTCGGACCCGCCCAGCCCCTCGCTCGATGGCAGCGTAATCTCCACATTTGCGGGATCAACGGTCGAGATTTCGTCCTGGTAATGCGTGACAATCTGCGGGAACAGCATCACTGCGGCCACCATCAGCAGCTGCAGCAGGATGAACGCCACGGCACCTCGATAGATGTCGGTGGTCTTGACGCCGGCCAACGTCTTGCCGGTGACCTTGTCGAGCCAGTTGCCGACCGGTGCCACGGACCGCATGTAGAAGAGCGCAAAGCCAAAGGGAGGCGTCAGGAAACTGGTCTGCATGTTGATGCCGAGCAGGACACCGAACCAGATGAGGTCGATGCCCATCTTGGCCGCGACCGGCGCCAGCAGCGGGATGATGATGAAGGCAATCTCGAAGAAGTCGATGAAGCAGCCAAGGATGAACACCAGGATGTTCACCGCGATCAGGAACCCGACTTCTCCGCCCGGCAGGCCGGACATGAGTTCCTCGACCCAGACATGGCCGTTGACGCCATAGAAGGTGAGCGAGAACACGCGGGCGCCTATCAGGATGAAGAGCACGAAGCAGGACAGCTTGGTCGTGGCATCGAGCGCTTCACGGAGCGCGCCCCAGGAGATACGACGCTTGGCGAGCGCCATCAACAAGGCACCGGCGGCACCCATGGCGCCGCCTTCGGTCGGTGTCGCGATGCCGAGGAAGATAGTGCCCAGAACCAGGAAGATCAGCGCCAAGGGCGGGATCAAGGTGACGACGACTTCCTGGGCAAGCCGCGAAAGCCAGCCGAGGTTCATTGTCTTATTGGCAACCGCCAGGGCGTAGATTGCCGAGGCGCCGATGGTAGCACCCCAGATGCCGGCGCCATTTTGGATGCTGTCGCCGATTGAAAGGGCGACGGCAAAGGCGATCGCCGTGCCGACAATCGTCACGACGAGCAGCGACATGGCACCACTGCCAAGCGTGCGCGCTTCCGCCGGCAGGGCAGGTGCGGCTTTGGGACGGATGATGGTGATCACGAAAACATAGGCGCAATAGATCGCCGTCAGCATCAGGCCGGGAACGATGGCGCCTGCATACATGTCGCCCACCGAGCGGCCGAGCTGGTCGGCGAGGACGATCAGCACCAGCGAGGGCGGGATGATCTGTGCGAGCGTGCCGGACGCGGCGATGACACCGGTCGCCAGCGACCTGTCATAGCCATAGCGCAGCATGATCGGCAGAGAGATGAGGCCCATGGCCATCACTGATGCGGCCACCACGCCGGTGGTTGCCGCCAGCACGGCGCCGACCAGGACGACGGCATAGGCAAGACCGCCGCGGATCGGGCCGAACAACTGGCCGACGGTATCGAGCAGATCTTCGGCCATGCCGGATTTCTCCAGCACGATGCCCATGAAAGTGAAGAAGGGGATGGCCAGCAGCGTTTCGTTGTTCATGACCCCCAGCAGGCGACCGGGCGATGTCTGCAGCAGTGGCCAGGAAAGCGTGATTTCGCCGCCGGAAATCGGCGCAAGCTCGACCCCGATGAAGAAGAAGAACAGGCCGTTTGCCGCGAGGGCGAAGGCGACCGGATAGCCCATGATCAGGAACAGTACCAGGGAGGCGAACATGATCGGGGCAAGGTTATGGGCGATGAATTCGATCATCGGGCATCTCCCCCACCGCGATTGCGCTCGCTGTCGGGCACAGGTGTCGGTGCGCCCAGCGTTTCAGGATCGATCGTCGCATGTGCCCCGTGAAAATCATCGGACTCGTGAAGATTGCCGCTTAGGACGGCCACACGCTTGATGATTTCAGAGATCGCCTGTGCCAGCAGCAGGACAAAACCCGCCAGGATGATGAATTTGGCCGGCCAGATGATGAGCCCGCCGGAATTCATCGACATTTCCTGCGACTGGTAGGAGTCGAGGGCAAACGGGATGCACAGCCAGATCATCATCAGCACAAAGGGCAGCAGGAAGACGATATGGCCGAACAGGTCGATCCAGTCCCGGGTGCGCTTTTTGAGATGCGCGGAGATGACGTCGATGCGGATATGGGCGTTGCGCTGCAGGGTATAGGCGGCAGCCAGCATGAACACGGCGCCGAACAGGTACCATTGCAGTTCCAGCCAGGCATTCGAACTCTGGTCGAACACCTTGCGGATGATGGCATTGACCGCGCTGACGATGATTGCCACCAGGATCAGCCATTTCACATGCCGCCCGATGAACGCCGTCACCGCATCGATCCCGCGGCTGGCCGCAAGCAGTGCCTGCATCCGCTTGTCCTCCCGATTGTCACCGATTCCGGTGGTTTCTTGAACTCCCGCGCCAACCTACCTAAAGCCTTGATGGGGCGCAATCATTCCGGGTCTGGCGCCAAGGTCGACTTTAGTCTGGCTGGGGGCTTAGCTCTGGCTGGCGCGGGCCGTCGCGGTGAGAATGCCGGCGCCTATCAGCAGGCTGCCGCCGACCTTGTTGGCGGCCTCCACCACGCGCTCGTTGCGGATTGCGGCCCGCGCCCGCGAGGCGACGAGCGCATAGCCGATGGCATTGGCGAAGGCCAGGATCAGGAAGGTCGCTTCGAAGACCAGCATCTGGGTCAGGAAGTCGGCTTGCGGATTGAGGAATTGTGGGAGAAAGGCCACGAAGAAGATGATGCTCTTGGGATTGAGCGCCGTGACGATCCACGCATGCCCCAGCATCTGAGCCTCGAGGCGCCATCGGCGCGTGGCGGCGTTGAGCGCACCGCCGGCGCGCCACAGCTTGATGCCGAGCCAGATCATGTAGCCGGCGCCGATCCATTTGAGAATGGTGAATACCGTGGCCGAGGCGGCCAGAAGGGCGCCCAGTCCGAGCATGGACAGGGTCATGGCGGTGAAGTCGCCGAGCGCCACGCCGATCGCCATGGGGAAGGCCGCGCGCCAGCCTTGGCCGAGGGCATAGGAGATGACCAGGAGGATCGTGGGTCCCGGGATGACCATCAGCAAGGCCGACGCTGCCGTGAATGCGGCCCAGGTTTCCCAGCTCATCGTCCCGATCTCCCCCATGTTGCTGGAGTGATCAAGCCACAGCCGGTAGTCCAGGTCCAGTCCAGGCGTTAGCCCGGGGGAACTAATCTAACTATATGAAATATAATAATTTACCCGGTCGGATAGGTGAACCCGAGATACCGGGCGGCGAGGAAGCCGCCTTCACTGACGCGGGTCCAGGTCAGGGTGGTCTTCCGGTATTTGAGATAGGAGCCGACGATCCGCTTTGTCACGTCATCGCCGGCGTCGAGCACCTCCTGGACGACTTCGCTGGAAGCATTGCCGAAGGCGATCAGCACGTCGCGGGAGAACTTCTTGAGCTGCACGTCATGCTCGTTCACCAGCGTGGCAAGGGCTGCCGGACTGCGGCCGCTATATTCCGCCGCCGTCAGATCATTCTCGGCCATGCAGGCCGCGGCCACGATCTGCTTCAGATCGTCCGGCAAGGAAGAGAATTTGCTCTTGTTGACGATGCATTCCAGTCCCGTCCCCGGCTCCTGGAAACCAGGCCAGTAGTAGAGCTTGGTGATCTTGTAGAGGCCGAGCGAAAGATCATTGTAGGGCCCGACCCATTCGGCGCCATCAATGGCACCGTCCTGCAGCTTGGCAAACAACTCGCCGCTCGCCATCGGCATGACGTCGACGCCGAGCTTCTTGAGTGCTTCGCCGCCATAGCCGGGAATGCTGAATTTGCGGCCCTTGAGGTCGGCGACATCGTTCACTTCCTTGAGGAACCAGCCGCCCATCTGCACGCCGGTATTCCCGGCGAGGAAGGGTTTGACGCCGGCGGCGTCATAAAGTTCGTCCCACAATTCCTGTCCGCCGGCAAAGTTCATCCAGCCGTTGAATTCGGATGGAATGAGGCCGAACGGCACGGCGCTGAAGAAGCCGGCGGCCGGCATCTGCCCGATATGATAGAGCGAAAAATCATGGGCCATTTCCGCAGTGCCCTGCGACACGGCGGCAAAGCCCTGCAGGGGCGATACCAGTTCACCAGCGGCATAGACCTTGATCGTCAGTCGACCGCCGGACAATTGGTTGATGCGCTCCGCCAGTCGTTCGGCGCTGGAGCCGAGGCCGGGCAGGCCTTTCGGCCAGGCCGTCACCATTTTCCATTCAATGCGATCTTGGGCGAGAGCGGGTTTGGGAAAGGCACCGCCCAGGGTCGCAGCACCCGCGGCACCGGCCGTGAGTGCGCCGGTCAGAAAGCGACGACGTCGCATGCAAGCAATCCTCGATCTGGTCAATTCGGGCCGTGCGCCGCCGCCGTTTTCGGAGGAACTGCCACCGGCCCATTACTATCTGGGGCCGGAAACTATCAGGTCGGCGGTGCCAAGGAAAGCGGCCTCACGGCTGGCGCCGGTGGGTCGCTATTGGTCGGCAGCGAGACGTCGCCAGCCGTCGGCGCCATAGCGTTCCAGGGGCTGGAATCGCCGTTTATAGTCCATCTTCTGGCTGCCCTTCACCCAATAGCCGAGATAGAGGTAGGGCAGGCCAGCCTGGCGCGCGAGGTCGATCAGGCGCAGCACCACGAAGCTGCCGAGACTGTCCTGCGCCCGGTCAGCGGCAAAGAAACTGTAGACGGCGGAAATGCCGTCGGCACTCCAATCCGTCAGGCATGCGGCGATCAGGTTGCGATCGGTATCGCGGAACTCGACCATGCGCGTGTCGATCGGGCTGTCGGCAACCATGCTGGCGTAATCCTGCGGTCCCATGCCGACCATTTCGCCGTCATTGTGGCGCTGGTCGAGATAGCGGCTGAACAACTGGTATTGTTCCTGGGTTGGATGCGCCGGCCGGATTTCGGTCACCAGGTCGGCATTCCGCGCCAGCACTCGGCGCAGGGACCGGGAGGGGTGAAAATTGGCGATGTCGATGCGCACGGGAATGCAGGCCTGGCAGCCGGCACAGGCCGGGCGATAGGCGATCGAGTGACTGCGCCGGAAGCCTGCCCTGGACAGAAGCTCGAACAATTCGGTGGCTTGTCCGCCGGAGAGTTCGGTGATGATCTTTCGTTCCATCCGCTCAGGCAGGTAGGGACACGGGACCTCGGTGGTCACCATGAAGCTGATCGGGAAGCTGCGGCTCTGCACGCTCATGGCGTTATCCTACGCCAAGGACCCGTTTGTGACCAGTATCGGTGCAGGGGCGGCGGCTTCGCTCAATCCGGGTCGGCGCGCACGACGATCGAGCCGACGACGATGTCATGCAGCAGTCGGGAGCGGTCCGCGAAGAAGCCTACCGCCAGCACCGGAAAGAACACGGTGACGGTGGCAAAATACATCGCCGTCATCAGGAATGCTTGCACATGGTCAAGTTTGCGACCGTCGGTGTTAACCACCCGCAGGCCGGCGGCCCGCATGCCCAAGGTGGCGCTGCGCGGCCCAGCCATCAAATAGGTTGCCATCGCCACATGGATGACGATCGGTGCCAGCACCAGCGCCGGGAGCGACAGCAGCCCCAAGGTCGCGATTGTGGCCATGCAGTTGGCCAGCCACAGCACGCAGGACAGGATGAAGGCGATGGTGAAATCGACACCTGCCGCACAGAAACGTCGCAGCAGAACACCTTCATAGCGGCGCGGGTCGGCGAGATCGATATTGGTGTGCAAGGCCGCTGCCTCGTCGCTCCAGTCACGCCCGGCACCGCCTGGATCTAGGCGGCTCAATTGGATCGAGGGCGGTTTGCGGTCGGTCAAATCTGGGCCTGTGGCTTGGCTGCGGACTGGCTACGCGCTGGATATGTGATGTCGGGGCGCCGATCGCAAGCCCACTTTCCATCAGGAAATGCGGGTTTCTGCGGCGATCACGGGATCGTCACCCGCCGGAATCGGGTTCGACGTTTGCAGGCGGGATGATTTCCGCGGGCGGCTCATCCGGTGCTGCCGGTGCTGCCGGCGCTGCGGCTGGCGCGGCACCTTGGCCGCCGGGGGTATCTAGCACATTGCTCAATAGCGTGATCGAGATACGGCGGTTCTTCGGATCCGCAGGATTGTCCGCGATGAAGGGGTCTGTATCGGCGCGCCCGACAACGTTACGGACATTGCTCGCCTGGACCCCATTTTCGACCAGGACGCGCCGCGCCGCATTGGCGCGATCAGACGACAATTCCCAATTGGTGCGCCCGTCCGCGCCCACATAGGGGGACGAATCCGTGTGGCCCGAGATGGCAAGCTTGTTGGGCAAATTCTTGACGGCCTGCGCGACCAGACCAAGTAGACGGCGGCTCTTTTCATCCATGTTCGCACTGCCTGAGGCGAACATCGATTCCTTCTCGGCATCGAGCAACTGGATGCGAAGTCCTTCCGGAGTCTGGTCGATCTTCAGATTGTCCTGCAGGCCGGAAAGGTCCGGCGATTCCGCGATCACCTGCTGGATCTGTTGCTTCACTTCCTCGAACTTCTTCTCTTCCGTGGCCTTCAGCGCTGCCTTGGCCTCGGCGGCATCGATCGGCTTTTCCCCTTCAGCTGTGGCCGCAGCTTCCTCGGTATCGGCCTCGCCGGTCCCGTCGCCCGTGGCGCCGGTGCCTTCTTCCTCGATATCGATCTCAACCTCGGCGGCGGCCGTGCCGCTGGCTGCGTCCATCACCTGCTCCTGACCGTCCATCACGGAGACCGAGGTCGCTGCATCGGTTATGGCAAGAGTGGGGGTGAAATAATGGCCGATGGCCTTTTTCTGCTCATCGGTGGTGTTGCCGAGCAGCCACAGCAACAGGAAGAACGCCATCATCGCCGTCACGAAGTCGGCATAGGCCACCTTCCAGGCGCCGCCATGGGCGCCGCCGGCGACCTTCTTGATCCGCTTGATGATGATCGGTCTTTCATCCGCCATGGATCTGACCTCTCAAGTGCCTTAAGGCGTCGGCAGGGCGCTGACGGCCTGCTCGACCTCATAGAAGCTCGGCCGTTCGGTCGACCAAAGGACCTTGCGCGCGAATTCGACCGACACGGCTGGTGGATAGCCCTGCATGTGGGCCAGCAAGCCGGACTTCATGCACTGGTAATATTTGGCATCGGCATTGTCGGTCGCAATAACGACCGATGCAATGGGCGCAAAGACACCGTATGACATTAAGATACCGAAAAACGTACCGACTAGGGCCGCGCCGATGAGGCCGCCAAGAATTTCCGGCGGTTCGGCGATCGAGCCCATTGTTACGATGACGCCGAGCACCGCGGCGACAATGCCAAGGGCGGGCATGGCATCGGCCGTGCTCTGGATCGCATGGCTACCGACATGGAGCTCGGCGTGATGCGTCTCCAGTTCCGCGTCAATCAGGGTTTCGACCTCGTTGGGGTTTTCGGTACCCAAGGTCATCATGCGCAGATAGTCGCACAGAAACTCGACGGCATGGTGATCGTGCTGGAATTTTGGAAACTGCGCGAAGAGGGTGCTCTCGTCCGGTTTTTCCACGTGCTGCTCCAGGGCCAACATGCCCTTGGTTTTCGCGAGCCGGAAAATCTGGTAGAGGACGGAGAGCAATTCGACGTAATCGGCTTTTTTGTAATGTGGACCCTTGAGAGCACGCTTGAAGGCCGCGCCGGTCGCTTTGAGGCCAGTTTTTGTGTTGCTGATGATAAGGGCGCCCATGGCCGCGCCCAGAATGATCACGAATTCGAGCGGCTGCCACAGAACCCGTAGGTCCCCGTGAACGGAATAGGCGCCAAAGACGCAGCCAAATACGATGACGATGCCGACGATAACCAGCATGGATAGCCCGAACCCGCCCCTGTTTAACCCACCACAACATCACCGGTTTTAGTTAATACTTGGTTTAGGAGTCGGGGCAAGAGCTTGAATTGAGGTTCAATTCAGATAGTAGCTGAAGAGTTGCGCGGCGATGCCCTAATCCGGATCGGCGGGCTGCAACACCAATTGCGCCGCCCCGCCACCCTTTAATCCACGATAGACCCCATCCCGCCAATCAGTCAGCCAATCGTCATAGTGTCGCGAGAGCGGATTGCCCGATTGTCCGCCGGCCAGGGCAAACTGTGCTGCCTCGGGTGCGGCGAAATCGAGCACGAAGCGCAGACCCGGCCCATGCACGTGGGCGAGGGCGACCCCGCCTCTGGGTGGCAGCGGCGTGCCGCGGTTAACCGTGAAGAAATCGCCATCCGTCGGCAGATCGGCATCGAGCCAATCCCGCAGCAACGGGACATGGCGGAAAACCGGGTGATTGAAGTGCGCCCGGTGGCTGTCGCCCCAACGCCATGTCGCCGCATCTGGTCCGTAAGCTTCGGCGAGGTCACGGCGCGTGTCGCGAAAGGCCGCGACGAGAATATCGGCACAGCTTTCCTTTGCCGGGCTGACAATATCGTCGCAGGCGCGGCCATCGGCGAGGATCAACTGGAGCCGGTCGATCTGCCAGAACCACCAGTCGGGGAAATGGCCGCGCATCTCGTCGGCAAGGAGCTGCTTTGCCACACGATCGATCAGGATCGTGGCGATCAGCGGGGCTGCAAGGTCGCGGTCCATGGCGCCATCCCACGCCTCAAGGATGCCGGCCATCTGCGGGTCCGCCTTCGCCAGCACAGGCAGCCAGCGGCGCACGAAGGCAAGCACTGGCGCCGAATGATTGTCCATCTGGACAGCCTTCAGATGATCAGGCGTGATCTCAGCCTTGTTTTCCAGCAGGGCGCCGATCCGGTTCGCGCGGTCTTCTTCCGGCCAATCCGCAGTGATGAAAGGACGATAGCCCGCCGGTCTGATATCGTTGTTCGCCGTGACCAGCACACCGTTTCTGTCGCCATGCAATTGCGGCAGGGCCGCCATCGGCAGGGTACCCAGCCAGTCATAGGCGCCGCTCCAGCCCGGTGCCGGCAGGCGGCTCTCGGCAAAGATCGCCCGGCGCAGCGGCACGCGACCGGCAGCGATGAAGCCGGTGGCGCCGGTGCGATCGGCATAGACCACGTTCTGCTCAGGCGCGTGAAAATCGACCAGCGCCACTTCCAGCGCTGTCGCATCGCGCGCATGGTTCATGGCGAGGATGCTTTCCGGCGTGCGGTCACCCGGCAGCAGTGCCGTCCAGGCCAGGGCCAGCACGGTGTCCGGCGCCACGCCATCGTCGCTGAGATCGGAGACGACCGGGCCGTGACGTGTGCTGCGCACGGTGATCTCGATCTCCGGCGCATCCTTGATCCTGATCGTTTCCTGCCGTGTGAGGAATGGCTGCGGGCCAGTCGGGGTCACGTAGTGATCGGGGCGCTCCGGCACGATCCGTTCTTCGAACAGATCCTGGGTATCCCCATGGGTGGTGGTGAAGGTCCAGGCGACATGGCCATTGGTGCCGATCATGATGAAGGGAAGGCCAGGTGCCGTCGCCCCCGTCCAAGTCATATCCGGTGTTTCGAGGCGCGCCAGATACCAGGTTGCGGGCAGGCTGAGGCCCAGATGCGGATCGTTGGCGATGAGCGGCTTTTCGCTGGCACTGAGAAGGGGACCCACGGCCCAGCTGTTAGATGCGTAGCTGAGCGGTTGACGCCAGTTCGGCACGCTGCCGTCATCATTGCTGGCGGCGCGCGCCGTCGGCGCAGATACCAGCAGGTCGAATAGGTATGGCGGCAGGGCACGCTTCATCAACCGGTTGGTCGTTTCCCCCTGCCAATTGTTGGAAAGATCGAGCGCCATCAAGCGGCCCCAGACCAGGGAATCCGCCGGTCGCCAAGGCGTTGGCCGGTAGCCCAGCAGATAGAATTCCGGCGGCCAAGCACCGTCATGCGCGGCGATGAAGGCGTTCACGCCGGCGCTATAGGCGTTGAGCACGGATTTGAGCGCCGGACTTGCCGCCAGCACCTGAGCCTCAGCCGAACGGTAGAGTCCCAGCGTCCGCATCAGGCGGTCGGTTTCAAGCGTGTCCGGACCCAGAACCTCGGACAGGCGCCCGGCGCCAAGTCGGCGCATCGCATCCATCTGGAACAGCCGGTCCTGCGCATGGACGAAGCCAAGCGCGAAATAGGCATCGTTGCTGGACTGTGCAGCAATGGTGGGGACGCCGCGATCGTCACGCGTGATCGAGACCGCGGCGGGGATGCCGGGCAGGGTGATGTCACCCTCGGCCTGGGGCAGCCTCGTGCGTAGCCACAGATAGCTGCCCAAGCCAGCGGCGGCGACAAACAGCACCAAGATGACGAAGATGCGGAGTGTCCAGCGCAACCAATTGCTCATGAAACCTTTTTCCTGACAGCGTCGCGCCCCGCGGCGAGCTTAGCTGGCTTCCGGAAAATCGGCCAGGATGCGCGCGCGATCCTGGTCAAGCTCCGGCGCCGCCGGCCGCATCGCCGGTGTCGCAAATCCGGAGAATTTGATCGGCGAGCCGGCGACTTCCAGCGGTGCCACGCTGGGATCGTCGATCGGTAGCACGATCTGCCGGTGCTGCACCTGCGGATCATGGATCGCCTGTTCCACATTGTTGATCGGCGCTGATGGAATGCCGGTGCGGTTGAACAGCTCCAGCCAATAGTCGGTGGTGTTCTGGGTGAGGAAGCTCTCCAGCATTTCCTTCAACTGGGTGACATGTTCCGACCGCTTGGCGTTGGTGGCAAAGCGCGGATCGTCCGCCAATGTCGCGTGCTGCACCACGCCGCAGAAGGTCCTGAACAGCGAATCATTGCCGCAGGCGATGACGACATAACTGTCTTTCGTCCGGTATGCCTCGAAGGGGGCGATCGACGGGTGCCGCGCACCCAGGGGCTTGGGCGATGTGCCGGTGGAGTAATAGCGCGCGATGGCGTTCTCCAGCAGCGCCAACTGGCTGTCGAGCATGGCGACATCAACGGCGATGCCTTCGCCGGACTGATGGCGGTGGTGCAACGCCGAGACGATGCCCAGCGCCGTGAACAGGCCGGCACCGAGATCGCCGATCGAGGCGCCGACACGGGTCGGCTCGCCACCCTCATGGCCGGTGATGCTCATGATGCCGCCCATGGCCTGGGCGATGATGTCGTAGGCCGGGCGGTCGGCATAGGGACCGGTCTGGCCGAAGCCGGAGGTCGAGGCGTAAATCAGCTTAGGGTAGAGCCGCTTCAGGTCTTCCTGGCCAAAACCGAGCCGTGCCATGGTGCCGGGCCGAAAATTCTCGATCATTACATCGGCGCCGCGCAGCAGCCGGTGCAGGATCGCCTGGTCAGCTTCATTCTTGAGATCGAGGGCGATCGATTCGCTTCCCCGGTTCTGGGCAATGAAATAGCCGGACTTGCCGTTGATGAAGGGGCCGTAGGCGCGGGAATCATCGCCGCCTTTGGGATTTTCCACCTTGATCACCCGGGCACCCAGGTCAGAGAGCAACATGGTGCAGAACGGCCCCGCCAGCACCCGGGTGAGGTCGATGATCACGATGCCGGAAAGCGGCCCCCCGGCCTTACTCTCGGCCTTGCCTCGGGTCGCCCCGTTCGATTGCGCCATCTCCCCAATCCCCCCGACCTGCGTTCTGTCATTAATATGACTTGTTCCTTGGGGCATTTAGATAGCTGATCCGGGGGCTGGGTGACAACAGCGGGCCTATCGGCTAGAAGCCCATGAAGTCGGCATATGAGCCTCAGGAGTTGGGTATGGCGAAAGAATTCGAAAGCGTTCGGAGCATGATCGAGACGCTGAAGCCCAGCTATCCGGTCTATTGCCTGCGACCCGAGATCATCACCCAGGCGGCTACCCGGTTCCTGGAGCAGTTTCCGGGCCGGGTCCTCTATGCGGTGAAGTGCAACCCGCATGCCGAGGTGCTGCGCGCACTGCACCGCGCCGGTATCCGCCATTTCGACACCGCCTCGCTGCCCGAGATCGCCCAGGTGCGCGAGAGCTTTCCCGATGCCGCCTGCTATTTCATGCACCCGGTAAAGGGCCGCGCCGTCATCAACACGGCCGCCAAGGTCTATGAGATCGACACCTACATCATCGATCACCCGAGCGAGCTCAACAAGATCCTCACGGAGACCGGCGGTGCCGAGGGCCTCACCATCTATGTCCGCCTGAAGACGCCGCCTGTCGATGGCGCGTTCTACCACCTGGCCGCGAAATTCGGCGCCGATGTCGACGATGCCGCGTCCATGCTGCGCGATGCGGCGTCGCGCGGCTGCCGGGTCGGCCTTGCTTTCCATGTCGGCTCGCAATGCCTCGTGCCCGGCGCCTATGGCGAGGCGCTGAAGATCGTCGGCGAGGTGCTGGAGAAGGCCAAGGTGGATATTGTCGGCCTCGATGTCGGCGGTGGCTTTCCGGCGGAATATCTCGGCACTAACATGCCGCCCTTCGAGGACTTCATTCACGAAATCGAAGAGGGTGTGAAGAAGCTGAAACTGCGCCGCGACTGCGTACTAATGTGCGAGCCCGGCCGTGCGCTGGTGGCCCATGCGGTCTCGGTGGTGACCCAGGTTCAACTGCGCAAGGACGACCAGCTCTACATCAATGACGGCATCTACGGTTCGCTGTCGGAAACCGTCGATGCCGGCGTCAGGCTGCCGGCACGGGCCCATCGCCTGGCCGGAGCGCTCACCGGCGCGCCCAAGGATTTCATCCTCAACGGCCCCACCTGCGACTCCCTCGACGTCCTGCCTTCGACCTTCTCGCTCCCCTCGGACATCGACGAGGGCGATTGGATCGAGATCGACCGGGTCGGTGCCTATTCAAATGCGCTGGCGACACGCTTCAACGGCTTCGCGCCGGAAACGCTGGTTGTCGTCCATGATCAGCCGATGGGCAGCGTGCGCTGACCATGATGCGGCAGAAGCAATTCCTGGCGCTCAGTCCAGCAGGCTTCCACAATGTCGCCTATGTGGAATGGGGTGATCCTGCGGCGTCGCGGGTGATCCTCTGCTGCCATGGCCTGACGCGCAACGGCCGCGACTTCGATGCCCTGGCCACCGAATTGTCGAAGGAGGCACGGGTCATTTGCCCGGATATCGTGGGTCGCGGCAAAAGCGATTGGCTGCGCGATCCGGTCCATTACGGCTATCCGCAATATTGCGCGGATATGAGCGCGCTCATCGCCAGGCTCGATGTCACGGAGCTTGACTGGGTCGGCACCTCGATGGGCGGCCTCATCGGCATGACGCTGGCGGCCCAGGCAGGCACCCCCATCCGCAAACTCGTCATCAACGATGTCGGCCCCTTCGTGCCCAAGGCGGCGCTGCTCCGCATCGCGGACTATGTCGGCCTCGACAACCGCTTCTCATCGCTCTCCGCCGTCGAGACGCATCTCCGGAAAGTGCTGGCCCCCTTCGGCCCGCTGACTGACGCGCAATGGCAGCATATGGTGGCCTTCGGCCATCGCCTGCGGCCGGACGGCACCTATGGCCTCGCCTATGATCCGGCGATCGCCGTCAACGTAAAGATGGCGGTGCAGGATTGGGATTTATGGGCGCTCTGGGACAAGGTCGTGGCGCCGACCCTCGTGTTGCGCGGTGCGGATTCCGATCTCTTGACGGCGGAGACCGCGGTGGAAATGACCGAGCGTGGTCCCAAGGCGAAACTCGTGACCTGGGGCGGCATGGGCCACGCCCCGGCCCTGATGGCTCCTGAGCAGATCGATCAGATCAAAGAATGGCTGACGGGCAGATAAGGACTCTCCAGAAACTCGAATTGCCGCCCTTCCGGCCGCTGCGGCTGTGGCGGGGTGGCGATCTGCAGACCCTGCGCAACTGGATCCGACCGCCCAAGGACAATCTCGATCTCTGGCCCGGCGAAGGGCATATCTTCACCTGCAACGACGGCAGTGGCGATCGGCTGATCGCCAAACTGCACCGGCCGGCGGATCCAGGGAAACGCCCCCTCATTCTCCTCGTCCATGGCCTGTCGGGCAGCGAGGACAGCTATTATGTGCGGGTCAGTGCCTGCCATCTGCTGGCGGCCGGCTACCCGGTCATGCGCCTCAATCTGCGCGGTGCCGGTCCTGGCCGTGACTTCGCCAAGGGGACCTATCACGCCGGCCGCAGCGAAGACATCGCAAGCGCGCTCGCCGGTCTTGAACCGACCTTGAAACGTCACGGCGTGGTGGCGGTCGGCTATTCGCTGGGCGGCAATGTGCTGCTGAAATATCTGAGCGAAGCCGGCAGCAATGCGGATCTCCTTGGGGCGGTGAGCATTTCGGCACCGATCGACCTCAAGGCTACCTCCATCTCCATCACGTCGAAGCGCAACCGCCTCTATCATGCGCATCTCATCGACGGCATGCGCGTTGAGCGCGGCATCATCGCCAAGGATATCCGCACCATCACGGAATATGACAATCGCATCGTGGCGCCGGAGAACGGCTTTCGCGATGCCGATGAATATTACGCCGAATCTTCTGCCGCACAGCGCTTGGGGGGCGTGCGGGTGCCGACCATGGTGATCCATGCCTCGGACGATCCGTGGATTCCGGTTGCCTGCTATGGCCAGGTGAAGTGGGACGACAATCCCTATCTGCAGTTGAAGCTGCCGGTCTCGGGCGGCCATGTCGGCTTCCATGGGCAGGGCCTCGACCGGCCCTGGTACGACATGGCGCTGCTGCGGTTTTTAGCGTTGCTTGGCTAGCCGTTCCGCCACTTCAATGGCCGAGTAGGTGAGAATCCCATCGGCGCCGGCGCGCTTGAAGCAGAGCAGGCTCTCCATCACAACGCGGTCATTGTCGAGCCAGCCATTGCCTGCCGCGGCCTTGATCATCGCGTATTCGCCCGACACCTGATAGGCGAAGGTCGGCATCTTGAAAGCCTCCTTCACGCGCCAGATGATGTCGAGATAGGGCAGGCCTGGCTTCACCATCAGCATGTCGGCGCCTTCGGCTACATCGAGAGCGCATTCCCGCAGCGCCTCGTCGCCATTGGCGACGTCCATCTGATAGGTGCGCTTGTCGCCCTTGAGGGCCGATTTCGAGCCCACCGCGTCGCGGAACGGACCATAAAAGCCGCTCGCATATTTGGCGGCATAGGACATCAGTTTCACCCGCTGGAAGCCGGCGGCATCGAGCGCATCGCGCAGGCGGCCGATGCGGCCGTCCATCATGTCGGAGGGCGCCACGATATCGACGCCGGCCTCTGCCTGGGCCAGGGTCTGACGGATCAGGATTTCGATCGTCTCGTCATTCAGGATCTCGCCACCCTTCATGAGCCCGTCATGGCCATGGTCGGTATAGGGGTCGAGCGCCACGTCGCAGATGATGCCGATCTCCGGCACCGCTTTCTTCAGCGCCGCCACCGCGCGGTTGCACAGATTGTTGGCGCGGTAGGCCTCCTCGGCGCCGGCTGATTTCTTCTCGCGCGGCACCACAGGGAACAGCGCCATAGCCGGAATGCCGAGCTTCGCCGCTTTCTCCGCAGCTTTCACCAGCGCCGGAAGGGTGAGCCGGTCGACACCTGGCATCGAGGGCACGGCTTCCTTTGCCGGCCCACCTTCCTTGACGAAGACCGGCCAGATGAGGTCGTTGACCGTGAGGGCATTCTCCGCCACCAGCCGGCGCGACCAATCCTCCTGCCTCGTCCGGCGCATCCGGACGCGCGGGAACTGGCCAAAGGGCTGGCGCTTGGCATGGCGGTTGTCGTGGCTGTGCTCGGTCATGGCGGCTGCTCTGATCATGGGGCGATATCGTCCGATACAACGGCGCCGAGCCCAGCGCAATGGACGACACGCCGCGGTCCGGAAACGACAAGGGGGCCGGTCCCGTGGAACCGACCCCCTTGCCCGTTGATGCGGTTGGCGCTTACTCCGCCGCTTTCGCTGTGCCGGTCGCCACATCCAGGGCCTGGGTGATGTCAGCGAGGATGTCGTCGATATGCTCGATGCCGATGGAGAGACGGACATAGGAATCCGAGACGCCGCTCGTTAACTGCTCCTCGGGCGAGAGCTGCGAATGCGTGGTCGAGGCCGGGTGGATGGCGAGGCTCCGCGCATCGCCGATATTGGCCACGTGATAGAGCAGCTTCAGGGAATCGATGAAGCGGCGGCCGGCTTCCAGCCCGCCTTTGATCTCGAAGCCGAGCAATCCGCCATAGCCGCCCTTGAGATAGGTGTCGGCACGGCGCTTGTCTTCGCCGGTGGCGAGGCTCGGATGAATGACCTTGGTCACCGCCGGGTGGCCATTGAGATAGCTCGCCACCGCCTGCGCGTTCTTGACATGCTCGCGCATGCGCAAGGGCAGGGTCTCAAGTCCCTGGATGAACAGGAAGGCGTTGAACGGGCTCATCGCCGCACCGAGATCTCGCAGCAAGGTGACGCGCGCCTTGATGATATAGGCGATGGGGCCCAGCGGCTTCACGGCCTGGGTCCAGATGGCACCGTGATAGGAGGGGTCTGGCTGGTTGAGTCCGGGGAAGCGCGCGGCATTGGCTTCCCAATCGAAATTGCCGCCATCGATGATGGCACCGCCGATCGACGTGCCATGGCCGCCGATATATTTCGTGGTCGAATAGACGACGATAGCCGCGCCATGGTCGAACGGCCGGCACAGGATGGGCGCGGCCGTATTGTCCATGATCAGCGGCACGCCGAGCTTGCGGCCGATATCGGCCACTTCCTTGATCGGGAAGACGCGGAGCTTCGGGTTGGGCAGGGTCTCGGCGTAATAGGCGCGGGTCTTGGCGTCGGTGGCCTTGGCGAAGGCTTCCGGGTCCTTCGGGTCAACGAAGCGCACCTCGATGCCCTGTTGCTTCAGCGTATTGGCGAAGAGGTTCCAGGTGCCGCCGTAAAGATCGGTCGAGGAGACGATGTTGTCGCCGGCCTTGGCGATGTTCTGGATCGCCATGGCCGAGGCCGCCTGGCCGGAGGCAACGGCGAGGGCCGCGACACCGCCTTCGATGGCTGCGAGACGCTCTTCGAGCACCGCCGTGGTCGGGTTCATGATGCGGGTATAGATGTTGCCGAACCGCTTCAGGCCAAAGAGGTCGGCGGCATGGGCGGAATCGTCGAACTGGTAGGAGGTTGTCTGATAGATCGGCACGGCCACCGAGTTGGTGGGGCTGTCGCGGCGATGGCCGGCGTGGAGCACGATCGTTTCAGGATGCTTGCTGGCAGTCATTGTACGTCTCCAGAGTGTGATATGTCAGGCGGCAAGTGAATTATTGTCTCGCAGGTTTATGGAAATCTCAAGCCGGGTAGGCGTCGCGTTTCGGAACAGGTCCAGCACCGGGTCACGCCGTTCGACCGTGATCCTCAGCCGTTCCAGGGCATAAATATCGGCGGAACTAGAAATCCTTGCTTCAGCGCGCAAAGAACTCAGGCCCGGGCGGACGCTGTCCGACGCGGCGGCAAGCCCATTGAGATCCAAGCCCGCTTCAATGCGGATTTCAACCTCGCTGAGTTGTATGTCGAGGGCCGCGGCAAAGCGGCGATAGCTGGCGGCAAGGCTGCCGGCGAGCGCCTCCAGGATCCGCTGCACATGGTCGAGCTCCGGTCGCCGCGCTTGTGGCGCCTCGACGCCAGCGCGGGCTTTCAGCGTGACCTGGGCACAATGCGGGCTGCGGCGGATCTCGTCCTGCAATCGGGAAATAGTGGTGTCGGTTTCGGTCGTCATCGAAGATAGCCCTCCTCAAAGGCAGTCACATCCGCCCGGGGCCAAGGCTCTGCAGCGCTTTAGCTCTTGGTAACGCGGTGCAAGCTGCCCCTCAAATCCCGCGGGTCCGTTGTGGTGGACCAGGCCAGAATGACAAAACCCGCCGCGTCTGGGACGGGCGGGCAGCCAAAACACGGAGTTTCATGTCGAAACCGCGCTTTAGCTGCATTTGTAAAGCGCCCGCAAGCTGAGCTTCAAATCGGCGCGGGCGCAGAATGATCTGGGGCAGGGAGGCTTGTCAAGTTCGCTTGACGCGCCGACTTGACGTTGGCGGCCACATGGCCGAAGAGTCCGGCCCCTTTCCCCAGCAATCGGCCGGATCATGAGCACCTTCAAAGACGTCCTGTTTTCCATCGAGAACGGCCATGGCCGGATCGTGCTCAACCGGCCCCAGGCGATGAATGCGCTGACCCTCGACATGATCGACGCGATCACGGCGCAGCTCGCGGCCTGGGAAATGCGCACCGACATCAAGGCCGTCATCATCACCGGTGCGGGCGACAAGG
Source organism: Rhodospirillaceae bacterium (assembly GCA_016712715.1). NCBI lineage: Bacteria > Pseudomonadati > Pseudomonadota > Alphaproteobacteria > Rhodospirillales > Rhodospirillaceae > Rhodospirillaceae bacterium. The sequence goes on along the minus strand of JADJQM010000001.1, from coordinate 1,132,418 downwards.
CGTTCTGCGCCGGCGGCGATGTTAAGGCCGTGCATGCGGCCAAGCAGCGCGGTGATCTCGGCCTGCTCGAGGATTTCTACCGCCGCGAATACACGCTCAATCACCGCCTCGCTACCTATGCAAAGCCAATCATTGCTGTGATGGATGGCATCGTCATGGGTGGTGGTGCGGGCATTGCCTTCAACTGTTCGCATCCGGTGGTGACGCACAAGACGATCTTCGCCATGCCGGAATGCCGCATCGGCCTGTTCCCCGACGTAGGGGCAGGGCACTTCCTCAACCGCTGCCAGCCGGCCCTCGCCCTGGCGCTGGGCCTCCTGGGCCTGAGCCTGCGCGGCCCAGGCGTGATCCGGGCTGGCCTTGCCAAGTACTTCGTCGGCAGCGGGCGCGTTGCCGAGATCTCGCTGGATAACCTTGATGCGCTCCATCTCCCGGTCGATGCCGCCGGCCTCGACCAATTGCTCCCCAACATCGAGCGGGTGTTCGGCCTGAAGACCCTCGATGAAATCATGACGGTGCTGGGTGCCAGGCGGGATGCCTGGGCGGTCGAGACGGTGAAGGCGCTCCGCGCCTTCTCGCCGACCAGCCTCAGGGTTACTTTTGCCCACCTGACCCGATCGCGCGGGCAGACATTGGCCGAGGTGCTCAAGACCGACTTCCGGCTGGTCCAGCATTTCATGGCGGCCCCCGATTTCTTCGAAGGGGTGCGGGCCCAGTTGATTGACAAGGATGGCAGCCCCAAATGGCACCCGGCAGACCTCGCCGCCGTCACCCCGGCCATGGTCGAGGCCTGTTTTGGACCCGTCCCTGGCGTCAAGGATTGGGCGCCGCAGGTCCATTAAAGGGTGCCCGGGAGCCCTAAGGGCCCGGAAGGCCGGGAAATTTTGGAGATTCCCCTTCACTGGGCTGGCGCGGGATTAACCATTGCTTTACGATGGGTAGCTAGCTTGAGTCCGAATCGCGACCGTTTTTGGCGTGATTCTGCGCTATTGGGGATTAGCGGTGAAAAAAGCCTATCTGGAAACTATTGCGCTGGTTGAGCGCCTGCATCGCGAATGCCTTGAAGTGATCAAGGCCGATCTTGATCGGCAAGGCATCCGGGACCTCAACAACGTTCAGGCGATGATCCTGTTCAACATCGGCAGCGACGTGCTGTCGGTCGGCGAACTGACGAACCGGGGCTACTATCTCGGCTCGAACGTCTCCTATAACGTGAAGAAGATGGTCGAGAACGGCTATCTGATCCAGGAGCGCTCGCCGCATGACCGGCGCGCCGTCCATGTGAAGCTCTCGGAGAAGGCATTGGCCGTCGTCCAGAAGATGCATGACATGTACGACAAGCATCTCCAGGCCCTCAATACCGAGACCTTCAAGGACGGCGAGCTTGACGGGGTCAACCTGACCCTGCGCCGCTTGGAGCGTTTCTGGGCCGCCTCGATGGATTACGCCCCCGCTAACGGTTACGCTTTCCGAATGAAGTGGATGTCCTGGAACTGACGGCGGAAAGCCGTCACATCTCCTTGGACGCGCTCCGGCGCTTCACCCTTGACCAGCACCCGTGCGCAGAGTGCCGCCACTTCGGCCATATCGGCCGGAGTGAAGCCCCACCGGGTGATCTCCTGCGTACCGATGCGGATGCCATTGGCATCACCCTTCACCTCTGGCAGGGGCAGGCCGATGCTGGTGAAAAGGATGTTCGCGGGCTCGATCCGCGCGCTGGCCGCATTGCCCCCGCCATAGGGGATCGCATTCAGCGCCACATGCTGTGATGTCGTGAACTGGTCGCGGCCCGCTGGCTTGAACACCGTGATCCCCTCGGCAGACATGGCCGCTGCCAGGGCCCGTGCGTTGGCAATGCAGGCCTTGGCGTAGGCCGGCCCGAACGCCAGAAGGTCCAGCACCGCGATGATCATCGCCGCCGTCCGGCCGAGATCGAAATTGGCGGTGAGGCCGGGGAAGGCGATCCGGTCGAGCCGTTCCGCCAGTTCCGGCGCGTTGGTGAGGATCATACCCGAGGGTGGCCCGCCGAAGGATTTGTAGGTCGAGCCGGTCATGAGATCGGCACCCTCGGCCAGCGGTTGCTGGAACTCCCCGCCGGCGATGAGCCCGCCCATATGGGCGGCGTCATAGAGCACATAGGCGCCGACCTCATCCGCCACCGCGCGCACGGCTGCGAGGTTGTAGGGGAAGAGGCACATGCTGCCGGCGACGATGATCAGCTTCGGCCGGATGCGCTTGGCCGCATCGCGCAGCCCATCCGCATCGACATCCATGCGGGTGACGTCAAACGGCACGTCGTGAACCTCGAGGCCATAAAGGCCGGCCGCACCAATGGCATGATGGGTCGGGTGACCGGCCGCTGCATCAGGGAAGGCCATGATCGAATCGCCCGGCCGGCACGTCGCCATATAGGCATAGAGGTTCGCAAGCGAACCACTACCCACCCGGTGCTCGACGAAACGCGCCTTGAACAGGCGCTTCAGCAGCGTCGAGAGCATGACCTCCAGCTGTTCGGCATGCTGCATGCCCTTGTTGTACTTGGCGCCGGGATGGCCAAGGTTCGGCCGGCTGCCGATGGTGGAGGCGAGAAGGGCCGAGCCGCGTGGATTGGGAATGTTGGTGCCGGCGTATAGATTGATGCAGTCGTGATCGACCAGTTGCTCATGCGCTGCAACCAGCCGGTGCGCTTCGGCATCCAGCGCGTCGAATGCCATGGCGTCATAACGAGCAGTATGCCGCTCGATGAAGGAAGCGGCGTCGGCCGGAATCCAGGGCGAGGTCGAACTGCTGGAATCCGGCATGGGCATCTCGCGCGTTGCTAGTTGGTGGCAGCCAGCATGGTCCAATCGACCGCGGTGCCGCGTTTGAGATCACGCGCCGCGCGGCGGCCGATCACATCGGGCAGATGCTTCGGCGCCAGGCCCTTGCCGGGCCGGATCGAACGCACATGCTCCGCGCCAATGACATCACCTGCATTCACGTCCTTGACGACATAGAGTGAGCGGCGCAGCGGTCTGATACCGGCTTCCGATGCGCTCGGGCCGTAATGGACCGAGCCCACAGCTTCCCAGGCGACGTTGATCGCCTCGATCATCTGCTTCAGTTCCGCCGGCTCCAGGCTGAAGGCGGAATCGACGCCGCCATCGGCGCGGGCAAGGGTGAAGTGCTTCTCGACCAGGGCGGAACCCAGCGCGGTTGCTGCCACCGGCACCGCCGTGCCCATCGTGTGATCCGAAAGGCCGACCACGCAATTGAACATGTCGGCAAGATGCGGAATGGTCTTCAGATAGCTTTCGGCCGGCGGTGTCGGGTAGCCGCTGGTGCATTTCAGCAGGATGAGCTCCTTGCAGCCGGCACCGCGGGCCGCCGCCACCGCATCGGCGATCTCGCCCAGTTCCGAGGCGCCGGTCGACATGATCATCGGCTTGCCGGTCCGGGCTACATACTGGATGAGCGGAATGTCGCAAAGTTCCAGCGAGGCGATCTTGTAGGCGGGTGCGCCCAACTGCTCCAGCATATCGACCGCGGTATGATCGAAGGGCGAACTGAACACCGCGATCCCCAATTCGCGGCCAAGCGCAAACAGCGGCTCGTGCCATTCCCACGGCATCGCCGCCTCCTTGTAGAGGTCGAACAAGCGCGCGCCATCCCACAGCCCGCCCTTCACGCGGAAGTCCGGGCCGTCATGGTCGATGGTGATGGTATCTGCCCGGTAGCTCTGCAACTTCAGGGCATCGGCGCCGGCTTGTCTGGCCTCGCGCAGGATATCCTTGGCGCGCTCCAGGCTGCCATTGTGGTTGGCCGAGAGCTCGGCGATGACGTAAGGCGGGCGGTCGCGGCCGATCTCCCGCCCGGCAATGGTAACGCGCTGCATTAGGCCTCCTTGCGCTGGGGCGGGTAGGAGTGGAAATACCCATCCGCCGCCAGGCTGTATTCTGCTCGAATGAAGAGTGACAGTGAAGCTAGGTTATCGGGCAGGATTTTGGCATAAAAATGTGCCCCCGGCGCAAGTTGCCGCACCGCCTTCAACAGCGCAGCGCCAATTCCCATGCGGTGGTGCGACCGCGCTGTGGCGATCGAAATCAGATATTCAGGACGGCCATTGTCCTCGCCGATCCAATCCAGGCGTACATAGCCCGCCGGCTGCGCATCCACCTCGGCGATCAGAAACCAGTCCGCCACGGCCGACAGCCGCTCGAACAGCCAATTGTGATGTTCCTCGGCGGAGGGAATGGCGGGATTGAGCGCATAACGCCGTGTTTCCGGGGCACGCTGCCAATCCATCAGCATCGCTTCGTCGCTGGCCTCGACGATCCGCAGGTGAAGCTTGCGGCCGTCCCGGATCGACCTGGGCGGCAGCAGCGCCACGACCACGCGTTGCGTGCCGCGCCCGTCACACAGGCCCGTTGCCGCCACGGCCATGGCCCGGCAACGGGCGCCGTCCTGGCGAAGCGCGCGAAGTTGCGCTGCCAATCTGCTGGCGATCAGGTCCCTGGGCTCCGATGTCAGAAACCCAGCCAGGGTGCCGGCGCCGGCGCGTTCAACGATGGCCGCATTGTCGCGCTGATTCTCGACGATGCCGATCAGCACGGTTGGAATGCCCAGACAGCCACGCTCCCAGGTGGAGGTGCCCGGCGCGCCGATGATGAGATCGGCGGTGACCATCATCGCCGCCATATCGGCGACATCAGTCCACAGCCGGAAGCGATCGCCCGATTTCGCAATCTGTGCCGTGACGGCCTCGATATGGGGCGCGCGACTACCCAGCACGACATCGACCTTGAGGTCGCCTTCCTGGGCAAGGACGTCCAAGGCAAGCCCGGTGCCGTTGAGCGGATCGACACCGCCGAAGGCAACCAGCACCCGCTCGATCGGCTTGCCGTCACCCTGGGCTTTCAAGGCGTGCAGCCGTGCCGCCCGTCGGGCGTGAAACTGCTGACGCAAAAGTGCTGCATCGGGGCCGATCAGCAAGCGGCCGGGTCGCGCGTTCAAGGCCGCGTAGCGCTCCGGCGGGATGCCGGGCGTGGGATTGATGATGATGTCGGCGTTGATCTGTCGATTGGCAAGATCATCGAAGTAAACGACCCGATCGGCATATCGTCGCGCTTCTGTCGCAAATTCCGCCGTAACCTCGTAATCGTCGATGACCAGCACATCAAACTGTCCGACCGTCGCGCCGATCTTGGCGGCATGCGCCCTGCTGTCGGTTCCTTCGAGGCGGATCAGCGCATGGGCCGGTATGTTGCTGCCGAGGAAATCGATCGTTGTCTGAGTGGCTGCCCAATAGCATCGCCACCCCAGGGCCTCGACGCGGGTGAGCAGAGCATGGCAGCGCATGGCGTGACCCAGCCCGATCATCTCGCTGGCCGTCGACCGGAACACGATGATGCTGGCGGCGGGGTCCGCAGCCATTGCCGATCGCACGCGATGGCGCACATTGGTGACCGACAATTCCGGAATCCGCTCGATCCGCGATAGTGCCTCCTGCCAGGAAGGGATCAGCTCGCTGGGCAGATCGGCAAAAAGCCGGGCGAAGAAGGCGAGATCTTCGGGATAGTCCAGGGTCCAGCGTTGCTGATTGGCCGGCCAACCGGGGCCAACCACATTCACGCGGTGAATTTCTGGACTGCGTCGCAGCCAGGGTGTCACGTGCTCGCGATCATAGGATTCGGTTACGTCATGGGCAGCGCGCTCCAAGGCGGCTCTGGTGAAGGCCTCACAATCCAGCCCATGCGGGAACAGGCGCGGCATGTTGTTGGCAACATAATCGGCGCCGCTATCCGCCCTGGTGGCAATGACCGCGCTGCACAGCGCCGGATCGATCAACGGGCAATCACTGGTCACGCGCAGGATCACATCCGCGTCCACAGCCTGCGCGGCCCCCAGATAGCGTCCCAGCACATCGTGTTCATCGCCGCGGAAGACGATTGCGCCGAGCCGTTCTGCCAACTCAGCCACTTCATCGTCGGCCGGCTGGGTCGTGGTGGCGACCACGACCATGTCGGCATTCTTGACCTGGCGCAGGCGACCGATCACATGGGCCAGTACCGTCCGATCGCCAAGCTGCTGCAGAATTTTTCCAGGCAGGCGCGACGAGCCCTTGCGGGCTTGAACAATGATGGCTGTCCGATGCGGGCTGGGCGTCGGCTGACCGACCGACAGCGGCGTTATGGGTGGGTTCAGCAGGGTCCGCTCATTGACCACCATCTGCAGCAAGGCAAGCGTCAGGGGCGTCATGGTGCCTTGGTTGGCCACCAGGAAAGCCTGGATACTGTCGAGCGGCAGTACTTCAAGGCGCTCGTATTCGGCGCTGGCATTCTGCGCAAAGGCCTGCTGGATCTGCGCCCAGGAAAGGTCGCTCCGGAGGGTGAAGCAGACGTCAAAGACCTGGCTGTCGATATCGCTCACGATCGCCAGGGGTTGCACATCGGTGACGGCGCTGGGGTCGATGCCGACTTCCTCGCGCAGCTCCTGCATCAACTGCTCCTGCAGGTTGATGCTGTTATTGGTGTCCAAGGTGGAAACATCGACAGAACCGGACGGTGCGAGTTCACCCATGCCTGGAAACTGATAGACCGATTTGCTGCGATGGCCGATGACGATGCCATCCCGGCAGAACAGCAGGCCGGTGACCGCCAACGGGCGCACCTGCGACCATTTGAAGACTGAAGCATCACGCGATTGCGCGAGCAGCCAACGGTATTCCGCGCGCCGCCCGACAATGCGGTTGCCATCGATGGAGGCGACGGAGACGATCTCGCCGTCGAACAGGGCTGGCCCGCGCCGTCGGATCTCCTCATCCCAGATATTTCTGGCCAGAGTGTCGACGGAACTGGGAATCGTCAGCTCACCAGCCGACAGGTTGCAGCTCGGTATGCCATGGATTCGGGTGAGTGAAACTGGGTGCTTCAAAGATCCCTCGTCGGCTCGAACCGGTGCTGCAGATAGGCTAGTGCCGCGCTCAGGGAGGCGACATCCGCGCTTGTCATGACGGCGCTGCGCTGGGCCCGATCCGCCGACAGTCGAATGACTTCCAGGCCGGCTCCCTGGGCGGATGCGACACCGGCGGGGGAATCCTCGACCACGAGGCAATCGGCATGATTGACGCCGAGCCTGGCGACAAGGAGCTGATAGATGGCCGGGTCCGGTTTAGCGCGTTCACAAAGATCTGCGCCGACGATGCAATCGACATCGGCCGCAAGACCGTTTCGCGTCAGCCAATCCAAGATGAGGGTCGTTCGGCTGGCCGAACCGATGCCGATGCGCCAGCCTTGTCGGCGGGCCCAGGCAACGAGCTGATGTGCGCCCGGGGCTGGTGCGGCGCCCAGCACAGCGGACTCAACGCTGGCCCAGTAATCGCGCCAAGTGCCGGCAGCATCGCGGTCAGGCGCATGTTGTGCGCAAAGTTGCTTGACCAG